>NZ_CBDDRA010000004.1:0-26407 GCF_965232925.1 Tumidithrix helvetica PCC 7403 | reverse complement strand
ACTGGTCGCGACATCGGGATGGCGATCACCTAACAGTTCTTGCCACAGTGCCAGCGCTTGTTTAAACAGTGATTCCGCTTCTTCGTATCTACCCTGTGAACGATACAGCGCTGCGAGGTTGTTGAGACTCATCGCGACATTGGGATGGCGATTACCAAACAGTTCTTGAAACAGCGCCACTGCTTGTTTAAGTAGTGGTTCCGCTTCTTCATATTTTCCTTGCGAATAGCACAGCAATGCGAGGTTGTTGATACTGGTCGCGACATCGGGATGGCGATCACCTAACAGTTCTTTGGTAGCTTTCAACCATCTTTGACATGGATCTTCCGCCAGTGCATAGATTCCTTGCCCTTCGTAAAACCACGCAATTCCTATAAATGCCCAAGACAAGTCTTCTTCAAGATGGAGAATATCACCCAGCATTTCGCGACTCAACAAATCTAAATGAGGAATAGCAGGAGCTACCCTTGCAATCAGATCTTGCGTTGGTGATTGGGGTATCTGTTTAGCAATTCTCAGCAAACTGGTTACAAATGCTTGCCGAAACTGACAATTTTCTTCTGCTTTCAATAGCTTGGCACGAAAGAACTCGCGGACTAGGGTATGAATCTTATAAAAGTCACATTCTTCATCAATTGGTTGAATTAAATGCAAACTGTCTAGCTGTCCTCTAGCCTCATTGAGTTCTGCTTCCGTAATTTCGGCATTTGCTCCAATTGCTTCCACCAACTCCCACAAAATCTCAACAGGAGCAAACAGTCCTAACAACATCGCCACTCTCTGAGAGCCAGTACTGATATCATCCCAACTCAGTTGGATTGCTGCTTCCACACCACGATGGGCATAAAACCTATGCTTGCGTTCCCGCGCAATTGATTCATCAGCTAGGTTTAACCTTTCTTGTAACTTGGCAAAAGTCAGAAAGCGATTTTTGCTTAGATATTCACCGATTAACTCTATACCCAAAGGCAAATAGCCCAGAGTTTCGCAAATCTCCTTGACGGTGACAAGTTCTTTATCTACCTTTGCCGCGCCAACTATTTTCCTTAACAGTTCCAGTGCTTTGCCCTCTGACAGCACATCCAGAGGCACAGACTCAAAACCCACATTCAATTCCCGTTCTCTCGTCGTCACCAACACCCGCACACGCGGATCGATGGGCATCGCCAGATCAGGAATGCTCTCCGCATTTGGCACATCATCAAGAATCACCAATAACTTGCCAGACTCAGGCAACCAGTTTTGCCAATACCATGCCGCTTGTTCGTCTAGGCTAGCTGACTGCATCGATTCGGGTAAGGCAAGATAAGGACTAGCCATAGTCACCAATGCCTGAGCCAATCCCATCTCTCGCAAGGACAACCAGTACCGCGCCACATATTCCTGTTGATAGCGAGTCGCATATTGCAGGGCAAGTTCGGTCTTACCGACACCACCCATACCCTCCACCGCACAGACGATGACACCCTGCCCCTCTTGCAGTGTTGCGTGAATTTCTGCAAGTTCTTCCTCTCGCCCTACAAAGTTTTTGGAACCCTGTCGCACGTTACTAGGAATTATCTTGGGAGCCTCTAACTTTGTCCGCGCCCCCGACTCAGACGGCTCTGGTCAACTATGATGATGCGTACCACCAAAATAGTTAGTATTTCCCAACCCTGTCTTAGTCTGATAGTTAGTACTCTGATCTCGATTGATTTGCGTCATACTGCTGTTATCTTCAAATTCACCAATATTAATCTCTTGATGAATTTCCGTAGCAAGTTGTTCGACCTCTTGAGCAAACTTAGGATCGTTATCCATCATCACTTGCAAATAAGCAGCGACTCGTTCCACATCTTCTTTTAAGACAGCATCTTCAGCTTTAGGATTTCCCTTAAACCGAGCAAGAATCTTTTGTTGCAAACTCGTAAGCAAAGGGGTGATTTTCGCGATCGCCCCCTCAGTCAATTTTTCGATTGTTTTTCCAAAAGCTTTGTCAAAAGCTAAAGCGGCTATACCTGCGGCTGTGAGCGTTACTGGATCTGCCATATAAAAATCTAAGAAATTTGTGATTTTTAGTATATCGCGATCGACAATTTACCTCAATCGCTCACGCATCATCTCCAGAAATTAAAGCGATCGCATAATCGATCGTGCGATCGCGATCGACCATCGCCCCCAGAGCATCAGCCTCATATCTCCCCTCAAAAACCTCACCCGCCGCCGCGTCTAACGCGATGTCATAGGCATCTTCTATCGTCTCGCGCAATTCAAAAGGTTCGCAATAATTCCCTTTAGCCTTACGCCGTTGATTAGTCCGCTGAATTTCTCTAACCGCATTTTTGATCGACAGATCCCACGACCTCGTAGTGCGATTTTCTGCCTGTTGTTTAATGAGATGGAGCAGCAAGACCTTGGCAAAGCTATAAATTTTATTCAGCTTGTCATCCTTACTCATCTCAGTCATCTCATCGACTAACAACAGAGCATCGGTGATATGCCCACCCATCAGCAAAGTCCGCAATTCTAGCAACTCTTCCATCCCTTCAGCCTCGCAGCCTAATCAATATATAGCCGTATTTCTATAACTTGGATGCCAATCATCATAACATTGCTGAATGAAATCCTAAATCTTCCCAATGTAAAATGGACTTTCTTAGATAGTCCTGCTCAACGGAATTCAAAAAAATGATTCGCGATCGCTATAGATAACTTTTCAAATAACTTTTAGATAACTTTTGAATGACTATCCACTAACTAAATACAGTTGATAAGGTAGTACAAATGGCTTAGAGTAAAAAGATGTCAAGCACTCAATATTAAGGCATCTAAAAACCCAATAAATTTGTAAAATCGCCATCCTAAAAGTCGGGATGCATTGGGGAGTTCTTTGCTTGATTTAGTTTTGTACAGTAGTCATAGTGCCGCTTTTAAGGGGTGTAACACCTTAAGTCATGTACTTTTAGTGCAGGGCTTTGGGCTAGTTTCGCTTGGGGAAATGGATATTGTACGAAAAACAATTTAAGTCTTGGCACCACTTGTTTTTCTTGTAAATCTATGAACACATTGAACGCCAATCCTAATGCAGAGTTCTCAACTATCTATGAAATGGTGGCTATTTGGGATAAAAAAACACCAGAAGCAACGGCTATACTTGCTCCGTCTCGAGATCCTCTGTCCTATGGAAGCTTGAAGATTCAGATCGATCGAACCATAGAGATACTCAGAAGAATGGGTGTGGGTAGAAGCGATCGCGTTGCCCTTGTGCTTCCAGAGAGTCCAGAAATGGCAGTTGCCTTCCTTGCTATTAGCTCTTGTGCGGTCAGCGCTCCCCTAAACCCTCGATTTACCCAAGCGGAATTCGAACGATATTTTACCACTTTTAAGATTAAGTTCCTGATTGTTAGAGAAGGGCTAAACCCCTCTGCTAGAGAGGCTGCTAAGGCTTGCCAACTTAAAATCATTGAACTAATTCCTTTAGAAGATCGAGATGCAGGCTGTTTTCTATTAGCTGGAGAAGCTAGTCAACCAGCACCTGAGCCGCATATTATAGAACCCAATGACCAAGCTCTGATTTTACATACATCGGGTACGACAGGACAGCCCAAAATAGTTCCACTGACCCATCTCAATCTCTGTAGCGCCGCAAGGAATATTCGCTTGGCATTGAACTTGCAACCGAGCGATCGCGGTCTGATCGTCATGCCTCTCATTTATAGTCATGGACTATTGGGAGCCTTATTGTCATCGATCGGTGCTGGTGCGAGTGTCGTTTCCACACCTGGGTTTAACCCAAATCACTTTTTTGATTGGCTAGAAGAGTTCCAACCGACTTGGTATACATCTGTCCCCACCTTGCATCAAGCCGCGATCGCTGCGGCAAAACAGCAAGATCGAGATCTGCGTCAGTGCTCGTTGCGATTAATCCGTTCATCTTCTGCTGCCATCTCTTCCGATTTGATTTATGAGTTAGAAAACACTTTTAGTGCAACCTTTACGCAAGCCTATGGATTGACAGAAGCTTATCAGATTGCCTGTCATTCCCTTCCACCACTTCAGAGCAAAGTTGGCTCGGTCGGTAGAGCCGTCAATACCAAAATTGCGATCGTGGATGAAACTGGTAACTTCTTACAGCCCCATCAAGCGGGAGAAATTGTCACGCAAGGAGCCAATGTCTTTAACGGCTATGAAGCAAATCCAACGGCAAATAGTCAAGGGTTTACAAATGGTTGGTTTAGGACAGGCGATCGGGGCTATCTGGATGAGGATGGTTATCTCTTTTTGATCGGTCGCATTAAGGAATTAATCAATCGCGGTAGTGAAAAAGTTGCTCCTAACGAAATAGACCAAGTGCTGTTAAAACATCCAAAGATTGCCCAAGCAGTGGCGTTTGCCGTACCCCATCCTCGCTTGGGTGAAGACATTGCCGCTGCCGTGGTTTTAAAGCCTTACATATCGGCTACAGTCGAAGAAATCCGAGAATTTGCCTCTACACAATTAGTCAGCTTTAAGGTTCCCAGTCAAATTGTATTCCTAGACGACCTTCCAAAGAGTACAAATGGAAAAGTCCAGCGAATTGGGCTAGCTCAAGTCTTGGCATCTCATCTCAAGCAGGAATTTGTAGCCCCCAAGACCTCCGTTGAGAAAACCTTAACCGCAATTTGGGTTGATGTGTTGGGCGTCGAACAGATTGGTATTGACGATAATTTCTTTGCTTTAGGAGGAGATTCGCTACAGGCAGTAGGCTTACTAACTCAAATTGAAAAAGCTTTTAATACCGTTTTGGCTCCTGACACCATCTTCAAAACGCTGACGATCGCAAATCTTGCCAATATTCTCGCGCAACAAGAAACATCAACCTTTGACACGCACTCTCTGCTCCTTGCGATCGAGCCAGATGGTAGTAAGCCCCCGTTGTTTGGAATTCATGATGTTTACGGCGGAGCCATGTGCTATCGCCAGTTTGCCAATCACTTAAGTTCCGATCAGCCCTTTTACGGTTTAGTCGCGCAGGGGTATAACAAACAAGAGCCACACCTAAGTACGGTAGAAGCCATGGCTGAACGCTATCTCGCCGAGATTCGGACAATTCAACCAGAGGGACCTTATTACCTGATGGGATATTCGTTTGGTGGACTTGTTGCCTTTGAGATTGCCCAACAACTACACCGAAATCATGAAGAGGTAGCGCTGTTGGCGTTATTTGATACCTTTGCCGAGGGCGATCGCCAGCCTTTTCGATTGCATCAAAAGGTTGCCCGTCACTTCCGTTATACGCTTCAGTTTGGCTTCCAATATTTATACGATCGCGTCGCTAAGTATTTTCAAAAATCTACTGCAATTGAGTTTATTGCCAATCCTTTACGAAACTCAGAGCTGATTGCGGCGCATCGAGAGGCGACGAAGATCTATAACCCATCGGTTTATTCGGGAAAAATCACCTTCTTTCAACCTACCGATCGCGAGGTTTACCAAGAATGGGCGATCGTGGCGCATTATAAATCTTGGAGCAAAAGGACTTCTGAACCACTGGAAATGTTTGATGTACCTGGATCTCATCCATTGATGTTTCAGGAACCCCATGTCGCAGCATTGGCAAAAGATTTTAATCTCTGTTTAGAGCGAGCCCAAAGCCGATATCGTCCAAAACTCTATGCCCATGTTTGATCGCAAAATATTGTTTGGGCTGTCAAACTCCATATAATTCGCCAAGAACAGTATTTTGGGCATCTAGTGCGATCGCACTAGATGCCCGATTCATAGGAATTTTAATGAAAATAAACTGGCGATCGCGGATAATTTTAAGACGTAACGAACAGAAACTCCGATAGGACTCGCGATAGAATATCTAGGTTCTAAGTAGATACCTATGCTAGATGCTTTTCTTCAGGGATTACTGGCAGCGTTGAGTTCGGGATTGGGTGCGTTGCTGGGCATTGTTTGGCAACCGAGCCGAGTCCTATCCGCCGCAATTATGGCATTTGGCAGTGGTACGTTACTGTCTGCGCTTGCCTTTGAAACCACCATTAGTGCTTATCGAGAAAGTGGCTTTTTACCCCTGTTGATCGGTTTTTTGATTGGTGGGGGGCTATTTATTGGTATTACCCGCTTTGTCGATGATAAAGGGGGCTTTTTGCGTAAAGCTTCTTCTCGCCGCCGCTATTTGTTTGAACACCGCCAAGAAGAAACGGGTGATGTGCTCGATCGCATTGCCCATGTCGAGGTGATGCAAAATTTGCCGCCTTCAGAAGCCCAAGCGATCGTACCTTTGCTGAAACCAATCACGGTCAAGGAAGGTGAAACCCTCTTTCATGAAGGCGATCAGGGGGATTCATTCTACATGATCATCCATGGTGAAGCTGAGGTGAAGAAAGGGGAAAAGGTGATGACGACCCTTGGCGCAGGGGAGGTATTTGGTGAAATGGCATTGCTGAACAGCGCACCGCGATCGGCCACAGTGGTGGCGAGTACAGATATGGATGTCTATCAACTCAAACAAGAGCATTTCGATGATGTGCTGTTGAAATCCCCCAGTATTTCCAATGCGCTCAGTCGAGCCCTAGCCAAGCGACTGCGATCGACGACGGCATCAAGAGCTGAGGCAGAGCAAAATTTAGACCTGTGGCGGCAGCAAGCGATCGATAGCGTGGAAATCGATCTCTCCCCTTCCGAAGAACAAAAAATGATTCAAGGGCTGGTGAAAAGTTCGGCTCCCTTGGCGATTTTGGTAGGGACGTTAATTGACGGCATTCCCGAATCCACGGTGATTGGGATGACGGCGCAACCAGGGCATGTGGGTTGGTCTTTTTTGATGGCAGTGTTTATTTCTAATTTCCCTGAAGCGCTCTCTAGCTCGATTGGCATGAAGCAAGCAGGCACAAAAAATCTTCGGATTATTTTGCTTTGGGCAGGTGTGATTGTACTGAGCGGACTCTGTGCGCTCTTGGGAAATATACTAGCAGCAAACACTTCCGAGCTAGTGGTGGCTCTCGCTCAGGCTGTGTCAGGTGGAGCCATTTTGGCAATGTTAGCCAGCACGATGATGCCCGAAGCCTACGAACTCGGCGGTGGTTCGGTAGCTTTCTCCACGATTATGGGCTTTTTAACGGGCTTCTTTATCTCTGCCCCCCACTTACCCCCAGTTACAGGTTTGTAGCGTCAATTGGCTCAAAACGAACGAGATCGCATCTAAAACAGAGGATTTCAGTAAATGATTATTACTGATACAATCGGTTTCAATGGTTGTGGAAAGTATAGAGCCACAACTTAATGGAATTACCAACTATGGAAGCTAGAAATTACAAAGAATTTTTAGAAACTTATTTAGAAATTCTGGAACAGATTACCCTTTCTTGTCAAGAAGACAATCCCAATAAGAAAGGATGTCTTGTAATTCAAGATGAATCCTACAGAGATGGTCATAGAGCTTCGGTTCAAGTTCATCGGACTGAGTCTAAATACATGAATCGATACTTTAAGCGATTAGCTTATTTACGAATTTCCGAGCATATATTCAACTTCCTACTCGATCAATTTCCGTACGAGTTGATTGAATCCAATTTTGAAGGTGGACGTCAAAGTTACTTGGCTATGAAAAAGAGACGAGATATGTTAGCAGATACCCTAACTCAACTAATTGGAAGCAATCCAAATGCAACATCGAGATTTATCCAGTTTTGTCAAAATCTGAAAGAGCTAAGAAATTTAGGTACTTTTCTTTAGAAAAGTGATTCTTCGGGTTTTGTTGTATCATTCAGTCAGATTTTCTAGAAGAATTGATAGACAAGGGCTCATCAATAAAGCTTTCATCCCATTGAGAATCTTGCTTGTGAAAGGGTTTGAGATATCCATATAACAAAGCCAAACAACATGAATGTACCTTTATTATTCGTTTTTACGCATTGCAATTAACTAATCTTTCTTGCCAGATGGGAACTCTGTTTGCAACTGCTGCATTAACCAATTCGAGACGGCTGTATTCGTTTCTGTGGCTAAGCGTTCGAGGGGTTTTTCTATCAGTGCGATCGCTAATCCCTTCAGTACCTGCGAAACTTCGATGGTCTCATACACACCCGCTACCCCCAAACCAAAGGCAAAGAAAAGAGCCGCATTCCCTTCACATCAATTACCCAATATTCCGCAATCCCTAAACTGGCGTAAAGTTGCTTTTGTTCGTCGAGATCTAAGTTGAGCGTGGTATCGGCGGAGATTATCATCGATCGACACCTCACAAGTCCGATTCAGTTATTTCAACTAGGCTCTGCGATAGCATCCTAGCAAGTTTCGATCTTAGTGCCGTATTTGCAACGTTGTAAATCTAAACACCATCAATCAACCAACGCTTATTCGACTGCAAAGGTAATCGCAACCACAGCCCGAATATCCTTATCGATAGAGGTTGTGTTGTACGAACCACTGTTGCTGACTTCCGTAGAATGTCGCGCCGTAATTTGGAACACATCGGTTTCCGCTTTACGAATTGTGCCAAGCCGACTACCAGAAACATTGACGATCGCATCGCCTCTAGCTTTAGCATCCTTTGTCGCCTCAGAAATCATATCTACGCGCAACTGGCTGAGTTGGGTATAGAGATATTCAGGTGGTTCAGAAGTAAAGGGAATCCCTTCGTTAATTAAATCTGTACTGGAACGGGCGATCGCAGTAATGTCATCAACGGCATTGGAACGAATCTCAAATCGTTGAACCAGTCGATAGGCTAGGGTTTTTCCAGTTTGGGCTCCGCTACTCGTGGTTTCAGGAATGGGTTGGGTATCGATCGCACTGATAGAAATCGCTGAGCTAGGGATATTTTTGCTTTTGAGATAAGTCTGTACTCGTTCTGTATGGCGTTTGAGTTCTTGGTATGCCTGAGACAATGTGGCTTGCTGGCTAGAAACGGAGCTACGCCAAACTACATAATCCGAACGAATTGGGCGGGTAGCAGAGCCTATCACGGTTAAAGTATCATTGGATCGCAGCGATCGCAGGGCATTGCCAGCTAGATATGCACTACCAAGAAGGGCGATCGACAGCGCGAGCATCCCACTAAATAGTTGCGGAAATTGAAAGGCTGGTTTGGCAGGCGAGGCATTGGGTTCTGTCAGCATAGTTTTGACGAAAATTCTTACTGCAACATTTGACGTAAACCTGCGTTGTTAGTTACAGGCTGCAATAAATCTCAACGATCGCGCCTATTCCATCTTTGTCTATTCATACCATTTTCACAAACCGCGCTACGCGCGGAACTCAAATCCAGATCTTTTGCAAATTTACTTGGAATTGGTATCGGTTAGATAAAGTGACAAAAGACGCTTACATCAAGTAAGGTATGTGAAATTTCGATTGCGCTAAGACATTCTACTGAAACAAGGAAAATCCTCATGTCTTCTCCAAAACGCTTTGACATGCAAACCTTTATGGTTCGATTTGGCTGCGGCTTTCTCATCGGTGGTCTTGTCGGTTTCTTTGGATCTATAAGCTATTCAGGATCGCCTTTGCTGGGCTTTTTAATCGGCGGCATCATTTGTGGTTTGCTAGCTTGGCGGTTAGGCGATCGCTTTTGGGCAAATTTTAGAAGTTGGATGGGGTGGCTATAAACCTACAGCAGTTTTTGAGCCCATTCACCACGAGACTGGGTCACAGGGCGTAGCCCCGCATTGGGTTTTGGATTTCTGCCTCTGGTGCTTTTGAAGCGAATTTGCTGTAAATTTTAAAATCTATATTTTTAAAATTTGATCGTGCGACGGTGGGCAGCGACGGACTCGACGATCCCGATCGCCATGAAATTGGCAATCATCGCCGACCGACCGTAACTCAACCAAGGCAACGGAATGCCCGTCACAGGCGCAACACCAATATTCATGCCGATGTTGACAAAGGTTTGAAACAAAATAAACGAAAATACGCCAATCGCAATTAAGGAACCAAAGTTATCTTTAGCGCTCACCGCGATCGCCAACAGCCGCCAACAAATTCCCAGAAACGTAATCAGCACAAACATACAACCGATAAAGCCAAACTCTTCGCCGATCGCCGAGAAAATAAAATCGGTATGCTGCTCAGGAATGAAGTTGAGCTGCGTCTGCGTCCCCTTCATCAAACCTTGTCCCCAGAGTTTCCCTGCCCCGATCGCAATCCGCGACTGAATCAAGTGATAGCCACCGCCTAAAGGATCTTGGCTAGGATCTAAAAACAGCAATAGCCTTTGCTTTTGATAATCATGCAGCAGCCCCCAGAGAATATGCCCCACCTGTGCGGCAACCAAGTTTACAACCACCGCCACGATCGTACTAATCGTGCGAATCCAAGGTAGAGAATACCAAGCCGTTACGCCCATCAATGCTACCCAACCAATCCATACAGGTACGTAAATCGTGAAAATAATTGCCGAAATAATCGGCGACCCTAGCAGCACTAGCCAACCTAAACTCGCACCCGCCCAATACAACATACCAATCGTAATTGCCGCAAATACAAGCGCTGTACCCAAATTTGGCTGTAAAAAGATCAAAATCCAAGGGGGAATCACCACCCACACCACTTTTAAAATATCCATAGGGTGCTGAATGGGGCGATTGTGCAGCACCGCCGCTAGTGAAATAATTACACCGACCTTGGCAAACTCGGAGGGCTGGAGATTAAAGCCACCAATACTCAGCCATCGTTCTGCGCCCAGCGCCGATGTGCCCACCAGCAGTACGGCAATGAGGGAAATGTTGGTAATGGCGTAGGTAATCCAGTGTAGGCGCAGTAGTCGATCGTAATGCGATCGCGCGATCGCCACCAAAATCCCCAACCCAATACCACCCATGACCCAATGCTGCCACCAGTTAGTCTGTTTGGCGTTAAAATCAGCACTGTAGATGGCAATACCACCCAAAATAGTTAGAAAAATCGGAAAAAGTAAGAGACCGAAATCGGCATCCCGCCATTCTCGCTTTAAGGTCTCTAGATCTGGAATTTGCCAACTATTTGCCAACATAGTATGTCGATCGCCCAACGAAATATCTGAGATGTGTAACTAATTATTAAGGCTACCATTTCTTTTAAGCGATGTGGGGATCGATCGATGCTTCCCAGAAGTCACTACAATTGAAAGGAAAAATTTTCTAAAAAACTATCTGTATGAGTCAGACCTACACAGTAAAGCTGAACCATCAAGGTCAAATTTACACGATCGCCGTACCTGAGTCCCAATCGATTTTAGACGCTGCCCACGAGCAAGGCGTAGACCTACCCTGCTCTTGCTACGCAGGCGTCTGTACGACCTGCGCGGCTCAGGTAATTTCTGGCGAAGTCGATCAAAGTAAAGGTATGGGCATAGGCGGCATGGGTGAAGCTTTAGATGCCAAAGGGTATGTTTTACTCTGCGTTTCCTACCCCAAATCAGATCTAGAAGTTGTCACCGAAAAAGAAGAAGAGGTATACGAGGTTCGCTTTGGACGCGGATCTTAACCGCCAATCTAGGGTTTTATGTCATTACGCTTAAGGTTTCTCTCAGCAGGCTTTCCTCATCACCAAATATTTCAGCATGGACTGAGTTTTTTGCTGGGGCTTTGTCTGAGCGTGCTTTGCCTGACTGCCTGCTCGTCCTCAGCACCAAGCCAGATTCGGATTGGGACTTACAATGTCGAGAATTTTGACGGGCAAGAGGCAGCAAAAGTTGAAACCCTCGCCAAAATTATCGATCGCAATTTTGATGCGATTGGCTTACAGGAGGTCAGTGCGATCGCTGCCGAAAAGCTCAAAACAGCCCTGAATAAATCTCACCGTTGGGAGTTTTTACTGGGTGAGTCAGGCAATAAGCAAAGAATTGCCCTGTTTTACCGCAGCGATCAGATCGCTGCCAACAAGGTAACGGAGTGGAATCGCGTGAATGTAACGGGAACCCTGCGATCGCCCCTAGTTACCTATCTCAAAGTTGGCAATGGCTTTGATTTCACCCTAGTAGTCGTGCATCAAAAGGGTAGTGGCGATAAGGGCGCAGATGAGATTCGTCAGCAACAAAGCGATGTGATGCGCGCTGAAGTGGATGCCTACGAGCGCAATACCCAATCCGATCCCGATTTAGTGGTTTTGGGTGACTTTAACAGTCCGACATGGGCAGCCCAAAATCGCGGATTGAAAGATGGACCCCTCCTATTTCTCACCCGCAGCCTTGAAACCGATGCTACCTATAACTGCCTGAAAAGACGTGGCATGCCTACCGATGCCAACGGTCGCCCCCGTTTCACAAATAAAGGGACTGGCTGCGCGATCGATCACATTGCCGTCTCTAAAGGCGCTAAAGGCGCAGAAGCTGAGTATTTGCCGCAATCGATTCAAATTCTCGATCCTGTCAAAGATTTGGGCTTTGCTAGCGATCGCGACTATTTCCAAAAGGTTTCCGATCATCTCCCCGTCAGAGCCATCTTTCGCTCGGACAAAAACGACGATTAGTCATGCAGGTCAGGCAATTCCAATAATCCTCATCTAGGCGTATCACCGCTCTACCTGCCCCACAGGATCTGAAATCTATAGATCCTTTTTTATTGTCTAAAATTGAGATTCAGTCAAGAACTTTGAACTAATTAAGGATACCCATGACGATCGCCCCCTTAAGCTGGCAAGAACTAGAAGCACTCACAGATTTTCAAGTCGATCCCGTCAATGGTCCCACCAATGCCCAAGCGCGGTTGCGTCTATTTGGTCATACCGAATCTGATGCGCGGGTGACGCTTTATCGTGACAACCATGCCTGGTGCCCCTACTGTCAGAAAATCTGGTTGTGGCTAGAAGAAAAGCAGATCCCCTATCGCATCGAAAAAGTCACGATGTTTTGCTATGGCGAAAAAGAAAGCTGGTACAAGCGCATTGTGCCATCGGGAATGCTCCCTGCGATCGCGCTAGACGGTCGCGTTATCAAGGAAAGCGATGATATTTTGATCGCCCTAGAACAGGTGTTTGGCATTTTGGGGCGCGGTATGGAAGACCCCACTGTGCTCCCCCTAAGACGACTAGAGCGATTGCTATTTCGAGCATGGTGCTCTTGGCTTTGCCAACCAACCCGATCGCTCAAAGAAGAGCAACGCCATCGCGACCAATTTATCGGCGTAGTTGAGATGGTTGAGAGTGCCCTAGGCAGCACCCCAGGTCCCTACTTTTTGGAAGAATTTGGGACTGCGGATGTCATCTTTACACCCTATGTCGAACGCATGAATGCCAGTCTTTACTACTACAAGGGCTATTCTCTCAGGGAAGAGAATCCTCGCTTGGCAGATTGGTTTGCCGCGATGGAAAGCCGATCCACCTATCGCGGCACGCAGAGCGATTTTCATACCCACGCCCACGATCTCCCCCCCCAAATGGGAGGCTGTTGGGAAAATGGCGAACCCCAAACGCTACTCAATAAGGAACGAGTGGATTGCGGTCCTTGGGATGGTCTGCCAGATGTGACTTACCCAGAGCCCGAAACCTCCCGAACTGAGGCATTGCAACGGATGCTCAAACATCGCACGAATATTATTCGCGTCAACCCCGCCGATGACCGCTTAGTTGATGAAGCTCTGCGCTGTGCACTAACCCTGATGATGACAGGCGAAGTCTGTATACCGCCAAAAGGTTCTGATATTGCTCTGCGCTATTTACGCGATCGCATCAGCGTACCCCGTGACATGTCGATCTATGCCGCCAAACGCCTAAGGGAAGCCTTGGAAAAAACGGCTGCTTTGGACGGTAATGGTCAGGGCACGCCCATTCCCGTCCAGCATCGGCGCGATCAAGATCCAGCGAACTTTGCGAGAACCCCTGCAAATTTGCCGTAAGTAGCGCCACGCACAAGTTAATTTCCTCCAACAGATCCATTGCCAATGAAGCCGCGTATATCCCACTAAGAAGCCCACACAACAAGGTTTGCACCGAGATCATGATGGAGTCGGTGCAACAGTGGCGATCGCAGGGCTTTCAATTTTAGTTATTAGGAGCGTCAACAATGGAGCGTCATCTTGGAGCATTTGAGCATTCATTTTGGTTGTATGACCAGGTTCATCCCCTACATTTTGCCCTCAGTGCCAAAATCCGTAACAAATTTAGTATCGATCGACTTCGCCAGTCCCTCACACGAGTTCAACAGCTGCACCCCCTGCTAAGAGTACGCATTGAGCTGGACAAGTCTGGACGACCCAAGTTTGTCGAGCAGAATGCTGAAATTCCCCTACGCGTACTTCTGCGAGAAGATGACCTACAGTGGCAGCGAGAGCTAGAAGTGGAAATGTCGAAATCCTTTGATTGGGCGATCGCTCCCCTAGCTAGAGTTGTACTGCTACAATCCGACATCTGCTCAGAGCTAATTGTGACCTGCCATCACTCGATCGCAGATGGAATGTCAGTTGCCTATTTAATTCGCGATATTGTGCAAGGATTAGAGTCCGATTTGCCAGTCGTTCGTTTACCCATGACAAGGGAGCTATCTGAGTCTTTCCCAATCGAATCCGTCGTGCCAAGCATGGACGAAAAATTGTCAGCACCCCCTGCAGGAACTCCTCAGCAGGAAGCCTTGTCATCTGGGTATAGTACGGAGGTGTCTACCCGTCCGCGTCCGCATATCCGCACTGCCCTGTTGTCCGCTGAGTTGACTTGGGCGTTAAACGATCGCTGCCGAGAGCAAAAAACGAGCGTGCATGGCGCGATCGCTGCCGCATTTTTACTCGCTCTCGCAGGTCAAAAGGGAGTTACATCGTCTCAGCTTAAATGTCTGTCACCGATTAACGTGCGATCGCATCTGATGCCAACTGTGGGGGAAGCCGTGGGACTGTATATCACCTATGGGCTGACCAACCACGAGTTGCCATTTGATTCAACCTTGTGGGAGATTGCCCGATCGTTCAAGTCCCAATTATCTGAGGCAATGATGCTACACCGATTATTTGAGGTCATCCCACCCCGCCAAGCCGCGATCGCCACGCTCCCCTCGGCACAAGTAATGGTACAGGGAATGCAGCAACAGTATGGCTACGATCTCTTGGTGACCAATCTAGGACGATTGAACCTAGAGCAACAGTTTGGCTCACTCCAAATCGAATCACTTTATGGTCCTGCTGTGATGGCTGGGATGGAACAAGAGCGGATTGTTGGGGTTGCCACCCTAGGCGATCGGCTATCTTTAACCGTTTCTTCTCCTGCGCATGTAACATCAAGCCTACAGGCAAGCTCGTTTTTGGCAGAAGCCCTACAATTTTTAAGCCATGCCGTTCCAGTTTCCAATTTCGCTTTGGTTTAGAAATACAAGTGAAACGCATCGTCTTTTGTGATGTTGAATCTGCTGCGCTCGCGTTTGCGCGTCCACCACTCATGCACTATTTAGCAGAACATCAAAAGCCATACTTTCCTTAGAGTGGCTTTATCGACCGCAACCAATTAGCAGCAAGGCTAAAGGGAGAAGGTTTTGACAGCGATCATTTTGCTCTGCTAGGCTGACTTAATCTGACTCAAAAATAGGTAAGCAAAACAGTGGATATTCATATTGGGCGTGGTAAAACGGCGCGGCGAGCCTATGGCATTGACGAAATCGCTTTAGTTCCAGGAAACATTACACTCGATCCCAATGTTGCTGATACATATTGGGAGATCGGTGGCATCAAGCGGGAGATCCCGATTATTGCCAGTGCCATGGATGGTGTTGTTGACGTTGAGATGGCAGTATTGCTATCGCAATTGGGTGCCCTTGGCGTCATTAACCTTGATGGCATCCAAACTCGCTATGAAGACACTGCGCCAATTCTCGATAAGATTGCCTCGGTTGGTGTGACCGAATTTGTCGGCTTGATGCAACAACTCTATGCCGAGCCAGTCAAACCAGAATTGATTCAGAAACGGATTCGCGAGATTAAGGCACGCGGCGCGATCGCCTGTGCCAGTAGCACCCCCGCCAATGCAGAAAAATACGGTCAACTCGCAGCAGAAGCAGGCTGTGACCTGTTCTTTCTTCAGTCTACGGTTGTTTCCACCACACATATCTCTGCGGAAGGCTTACAGTCTCTAAACTTAGAAGAGTTTTGCCGTAAGATGCCGATTCCTGTAGTGATGGGCAACTGCGTTACTTACGAAGTGACTTTACAACTGCTGAATGCTGGAGCCGCAGGTATTTTGGTTGGCATTGGACCTGGTGCTGCCTGTACTTCGAGAGGGGTGTTGGGCGTTGGGCTACCACAAGCAACGGCGATCGCCGACTGTGCGGCGGCTAGAAATGATTTTTACGACCAAACTGGGAAATACATTCCGATTATTGCCGATGGGGGCTTAATCACAGGTGGTGACATTTGTAAGTCGATCGCTTGTGGTGCTGACGGTGTGATGATTGGTTCGCCCTTCGCCAGAGCCCAAGAAGCTCCAGGGCGCGGTTTTCACTGGGGTATGGCAACACCTAGCCCTGTTTTACCTCGCGGTACGCGCATTCGTGTCGGCACAACAGGCTCGATCGAGCAAATTTTACGCGGACCTGCTGGCTTAGATGATGGTACGCATAATCTGCTGGGCGCACTCAAAACCAGTATGGGAACCTTGGGGGCAAAAAACCTCAAGGAAATGCAGCAAGTAGAAGTTGTAGTCGCACCATCTTTGCTCACGGAGGGCAAAGTCTATCAAAAGGCACAGCAGCTTGGTATGGGCAAGTAGCGTCAGTTCGGGATAAGTTAGGTGTAAGGGCGATGCATTCGTATAAATATGCTGCTAGCCCCTTAATCCATTGGCTAACCAAAATATGATGTTTTTGGGGGTGATATATATCACCCCTTCGTCTTCTAAAATTAGTAGTTAATCTTAAGATAGCTCTAACTTCTAAGTATTTTTACGCAGGAACTATACAACTTGCGGTAGAAGACGTTTCAAGGTAAAGAAAGTATAGTAGTTTACATAAAATTTTTGCTCTTTAGTAAATTTAATAAGCCGCTATGACATCCACAAAAACATCTCCTTTACGTGTTTTAGTGGTTGATGACCACGAGTTAACCAGATGTACGTTAAAGCTCGCCCTTTCGCGTCAGTCATATATTAAAGCTGTGGAAGTGGCAAGCAACGGCAAAGAAGCGATCGCCAAAGCTCAAAAGTGCAATCCTGACCTGATTGTGATGGATTTGCATATGCCAGTGATGGATGGATGGGCAGCCTCTAGTTATATTAAAAGTCAATATCCCGATATTAAAATTGTGGCTTACTCTGCGGCAGAGGGCGGTAAAGCTCGTGCTACGGAGAATGGTGCGACAATCGATGCGTTTTGTGACAAGGGTGCTTGTACCCTCAGCTTGTTAGAAACGATTAAGAATGTTGTTTAGGATTGTCTTGACATAAGCTTTAGGACATAAGCTTTAGGGATGACTGCGGAGCTACTTCTACCTCTTGTGAGTACCAACCTGAACTTCAATAGCTCAACACAATTTGTACCAGGTTGGTACTGGGCAATCCCTTCGCGATCGCTACCAGTGGGCAAAGTGAAAGCCGTAACACTGATGGGCAGAGATTTGGCAATTTATCGGGGCGCGAACGGTCAGACTGTAGCGATGGATGCCTATTGTCCGCACATGGGAGCACATCTTGCCGAGGGTAGGGTAGATGGTGATGACCTTCGCTGTTTTTTCCATAATTGGAAGTATGACGCGCAAGGAATCTGCTTAGATGTGCCCGCACTCGAAAAACCGCTACCCGTATGCGTAAAAATATGGCGAACTGCCGAGATCTATGGTTTGGTCTGGGTTTGGGTGGGAGAAGCAACACCACGCGCGCTGCC
Organism: Tumidithrix helvetica PCC 7403; assembly: GCF_965232925.1. NCBI lineage: Bacteria > Bacillati > Cyanobacteriota > Cyanophyceae > Pseudanabaenales > Pseudanabaenaceae > Tumidithrix > Tumidithrix helvetica. The sequence goes on along the minus strand of NZ_CBDDRA010000004.1, from coordinate 8,670 downwards.
CTATGCGCCCGAATTAGAAGGAATCGACTTGGATTCTGTTTTGGGTTCTCGGTTTGTGAAAAACTGTCACCCCAATGTGTTGCTGATCAATGCGATCGATGCTCATCACTTCAACACAGTTCACAATCTTCCCTTAGAGATCGTGTTTGACAAATCAATCCTTCATGAAAACGCGATTGCATTTAACAATATCACGCAGGGAGGAAATGAATCGTGGCTGATTCGTTTGATTCGCCCTCTCTACCGCAATGCCGTCACCTACAGCATGTGCTACTGGTATGGCAGTACGGGAACTGTAACCTTGGGGCCTGATTTCCTGCACTTTTATATTATGTTTGCCCTGCGACCGATCGCGGGCAATAAAACCGAAGGGCAAACCATTTTGATGACCCCAAAGCGCGCTGGCTGCTTGGGGTGGGCGTTAAATCGCATATTACTGTGGTTAACGCAGCAGGTGGGTAATTACTTTGCAAAGGGCGATACGCAAGTGTTTCAAACCATTCAGTTCGATCTCAAAACTCCCACCTTCGCAGATCGATCCATTCTGCAATTCATGCAACATGTTAATCAGCAGAAAGCGATCGCATGGGCGACTTGGGAACCCGTTCCACAGGATGAGAGCGGCGATATTCCTCCCTTGCCATCACACAATGCCATTTCTGCCATTCTTGCTTTAGAGGATAGGGAAGTCCCATGAGCTTAGATCTTAGAATTGCTGGTCTGGACTTACCCCATGCCAAGGACGATCGCCCATTGCAAAGAATATTAGCGGCAGCACTAAAGGAGCGTGGCGATCGCGGGATTCACACCTCTGCCCAAGGAATTTACTGGAACGCGCCATTTTTCAATCTGGATCGAGTCAAATTATTCCAAGACGCAGATGACATAGAACAAATCACCATACTTCAGCTTGCCAATCAGAGCTTGCTAGAAGAAGCCTATTTCATTGAGAAAGCGGGAGTTGGCTACATGGCAAAGATGGTGCTGTTGGCAGAAACGGTGGAGGAGCGTATGCTATACGCACTATTTGCAGCGGATGAAGCCACCCATCTCAGTCAAATCGGACATTTTTTGCCAGTTCCAGAACCAGATAGTCGCGATCGTCCTTTTTTGCGCCTATTAGCAGATGTCGTGAATGGTGCGGACAAAGCCGTACTTCTCTTTGTCGTTCAGGTAGTCCTAGAAGGTTGGGGGATCGGTCACTACCGCCAATTAGCTAAAACCTGTGGCGATCGCAGGCTGTCCGATCTGTTTTCTAGCTTCCTCCATGCCGAAGCCCGTCACCATAGCACGGGTTTCACGCTGTTCGATCGAATGGCTCGATCCACAGCAAGTCACGCCGCGATTGCCGATGTGCTAGCAACATTTTTGCGGATGGTGCAGGTGGGGCCGCAAAGTGTGGTGGGAGCGATCGAGCAGGTTAAGGGACATCTGACGCGATCGCAGAAAATTCAAATCCTACAAGAATTAGGGACTGAAACCCACAGTGGCAAAAGACTACAATTGTTGCGATCGTTGATGCGAGGCGAAACCGCAGTTGGAATTGTGCAAGCTTTAGCAGAACGTGGTGCCTTTGAACCGCTACCGCCCGATCGATGCCTGTGAAGACAATTTGGGGAACAATCCTATGAACCAAGCCATCCAGAAACTTTCTGACAACGCCACCACCTATGGCAAACTTCAGATTAACTACAGGCGCAATCGGCAGCAAGATCGCACCGCCGCGATGGACGAAGCCGCGCAGTCTTTTTGCTATGACACTTGCAAAAATGAGTATTGGAATCCTGAAGAGTTCTCGCTCCTATACGGTACGCCTGTGTGGGAACAGGCAAGTCCATCGCAACGGCTGGTACTCAACCAACTTTATTGGGTAGCCTATTATTCCCAAATTATTTCCGCCGAAATTGCGACCATTTTTTTTAACCAGACCAGTGCCGCTGGACTTTACGCCCAAGAGGACTTTCGTTTAGTCTGCGACACCTTAGATTTAGAATCCTCTCAGGAACGCGCCCACATCCACGCTTTCCGCACCGTGTCTAGGGATGTGGAACGAGCGCTGTTTGGACGGCACCTTTTCACCTATCCGATGCGGGGACCATTCACCGAAACCATGGTCTATGCCGATACCACTGCCCTGAAAACCTGGTGGAAAAAGCTACAACTCCAATATTTCGGCTTAATTTCTGCCAACAATACCTTTCTCGCTTGCCAATATTTCACAGTGCGCGGCATTCGCACGCTGAATGGCAAATTGGTACAACACAAACTCAGCCAGTACTACCAAAAGCACCCCGACCCAGACAATGCTCCCATTCCTGCCAAAATTTCCTACTATCATTTTTTGGATGAGAGTTTTCACTTCAACAGTTCTACGATCCTGTCCCACGATATTGGAACTTGTCTGCCTCCGCCCACTGCGTTTGAAGCCCTCGTAGCCAATATGGGCGTGAAGGGCTGTCAGCGCGATCATTATCATTTCTCGGCAGCAATCAACGGCATCTTTTGGTACGACCCAGCCCTATATGCCAAGATTTATGAGGTATTGCGATCGCCGATCTTTAGCATGGAAGCTGCCGAAGCCAGAGCTATGATGCGACAATGTTTTACGGAGGAGACTCTCGGGTTACACCGCAGCTATCAAACCCACCAAGAAGCCATGCAATCCTACCGTGTTTATGTCGAACCCCTTGATTATCTCTGGAAAATTAATCGGGAAATGTCGTTAATGGCAGCCAATTCCATTCCCCAATATTTGGCAAGGCAACGCCAAGCTTTTCAGGTGTTTGAGCGACAGCACCAAGGTGTTGGCGATGTCTGATCTTTGCACAATTCACTTTCCGGGCACAAAATTCCCATCGATTACCCTAGCCCTCCAAGAAAACCTGTCGGAGCATCTGACGATTCAAAATTCCCCTGTGCTATTTGGTTGTCGGACTGGGATTTGCGGCACCTGCCTTGTGGAGATAACGGGCAAGATCCCTCCCCCCAAGCCAGAGGAATTAGAACTGCTAGACACCTTGGCTCCCCATCATGCCCATGCACGTTTAGCCTGTCAGATCGAACTCACTGCGGATCTGGAGATTCGCAAACTAGAGGGATGACAGGCATGGGATTCGAGGACTTTTGGTACATTGTCGCTTTAAGCGATCGCTTGCGCCCTAATACGGTACTAGCGCGGATAATTTTGGATGAATGGCTCGTGATATTTCGCGACAAGGATGGACAGGCAGTAGCATTGCGCGATCGCTGCTTGCACCGCCACAGTCGTTTATCTCAGGGACAAGTCTGTCAAGGCACTTTGCAATGTCCTTATCACGGCTGGGTGTACGATCGCGAGGGCAATGTCGTTGCTATACCCGCCGAGGGCACTGCGTTCAAACAGGAAAAATCCAGACAGGTAAAGCGGTACGACACCTGCGAGCAGGATGGCTATATCTACGTGCGCTTGAGCGCCACACCAAAGTCATCGCGCCCCTTTGCCATGCCGCACTATCGTGAAACAGGCTGGGAGACGGTGCGGACGATCAATCGTTTTGCCAATAATGTCACCAATTGTGTTGAGAACTTTATCGATATTCCTCACACTGCCTTTGTACATCCAGGCATCTTTCGCACAGCAAGGCAGCAGCAGCTAGCGATGCAGGTGGAACGACGGCAGGGGGCTGTACTGGTGGAATATCACCATGAAACCAATAATCTGGGCTGGTATACTCGATTTTTAAACGGACAGGGTGCGGAAATTAAACATCGGGATTGCTTTTATATGCCCAATATCACCTCTGTGGAATATATCTTAGGGCGCGATCGCCAACTCCTGATTACGAGTCAATCCATTCCCGAAACCGAACTCTCCACGCTGGTTTACACCGATGTTACCTACAACTATGGTCTTTGGAATCAACTGGCGCGTCCGCTGGTATGGTGGACGGCTCAGCGCATTATTCATCAAGACATTAAAATTTTGGGCATTCAGGGAGAAGCGATCGCCAAGTATGGCACGAAGTTTGCCCATACACCTGCGGATACCATTCATGTATTTGTGGAATCGATTCGGGCAGCGATCGCTCAGGGAAAAGATCCGCGTGAATTGCCAGATCGGTCAGTATCCGTGACATTTTGGGTTTAAGGGCATGTCCTACCTCATCCAATTTCCAGTTTTTGTAACGTTTTGGGGGCTGATGGCACTGACCTGGGCGAATCGAGTGGGGCGCACGCAAATCAAAACCAAAAGCGGCGAGGAATGGTTGCTAGATCTTGCGGGGTTGGCGATTCAGGGCGTTCTTATTCCGCTTTTACAGATAACGCTGCTGGCTCAGACCTATCAATGGCTATTACCGAGTCAATCGGGCTGCCTCATCGTGTCACCACTTTTGAGTTTCCTATTCAGTTTCGCTGTGGTTGACTATCTCTACTACTGGAACCATCGGCTGTTGCATAGTGCTACTCTGTGGCAGATCCACCAAGTACATCATACGGTTACCGATCTCGATGTTTTAGGGACTTCCCGCAACACCCTTTGGAGCAGCATCCTGATTGTTTATCTATGGGTAAACGCTTTGTCGATCTATCTGTTAGCCGATCCAACGGCATATCTCTTAGGCGTGAGTCTGACTTCAGCGCTAGACCTATGGCGACATAGCCGTTGTACGATCTCACCTGAAAGTTGGCTCTATCGCTACCTATCTCCTTGGCTAATTTTGCCCCAAGATCATGCTTGGCACCATCGTAGCGATGCTCCCAACTGTAACTATGGCGCAAATCTAAAACTCTGGGATCGGTGGCATAGAACCTATGCGGAAGGAACTGGTTCGCCATCCCTTGGCATGAAGACCGACTTAACCCCGATCCAAAAACTGCTGTTTCCCTTCCCATGACAATTCTCAGTAAGGTTCTCTTATTTTTTCCCAGCTTGGTCTTGCTTCTGGCGGGAGCTTCTCTGATCGGCATTATGCCCACCTCTGGGATACTTAGTGTTGTTTGCCTGCTATTTTCGCTCTATGGGTTCCCTCTGCTGGTATATCGCCTGCATCAGGCAGTTTATCCCGTACCCGAGGGCATTAGTTATTTGGTGGGTAAGGATTATAGCCCTTGGTGGGGCAGTCATCAGATTCAGGCAATTTATATTGCCATCCCCATATTGGAAGCAATACTAAGGTTGATTCCAGGTGTGTTTTCTGCTTGGTTGCGACTGTGGGGGGCACGGGTAGGGCGTAATGTCCACTGGACCCCAGGGCTAGAAATTGCCGATCGCGGACTCCTAGAGATTGGCGATCGCGTGGTGGTCGGACATCAGGTAGGCATCTATGCGCATATCATCAAACCACGCAAACAAAACTTGCTTCTGTTTGTTAAGAAAGTCAAAATTGGCAATGATGTCTTTTTGGGCGCAGGTTCGCACCTCAGCCCAGGCGTTGTCATTCCTGACCACACGTTTCTCCCCATGGCAACCAACCTTTATCCCAACCAACGAGTAAAGAATGCGCGGCTTGATTCAGCTATTTAAGCAATTTCTGAAACCCTCGGCAAGACGCTTCCATCAAGCCTTGGATTTTCCTGAATTGGCTCAGGCATCGGTGCAGCAGGTCATCTGCGATCGCTTAGTAGAGAGCGTCTATGGGCGATCGCTGGAAATTCGCTCGATCGCCGACTGGCAGAAAGTACCAATTATCAACTATGACGACCTCGAACCTTGGATTACCAGAACCCGTGCTGAGAAACCCTCCGCAGGTATACTCACCCCTGAATGCATCCTGTCTTTTGCCAAGACCTCTGGGAGTAGTGGTTCTTGTAAATGGATTCCCTATACGCGATCGCTGCAGCAATCCTTCAGCCAGATGTTTTGCGTGTGGGCGCAGGATCTGATCGAACATGGCCCGCGATTCTCGACAGGCAAGCTGTATGCCTGTATCTCACCTCAACTCATACCTCAAGATGATGCTAGCGCCAAAGTATCCGATCGCCTCTCTGGGCAGGACGATACCGATTATCTGGATGGTTGGCTGCAATGGTTTCTGCGTCCGTTTTTAGTCAGCCCAAAGCAAGGGCAGGAATTCCACGATCCGCAGGGATTTATGCGGCAACTTTGCCAAGCCCTCTTGCAAGCCGAGCGTTTGGAAACGATTTCGATCTGGAGTCCTAGCTTTTTGCAGGTGCATTTAAATTACATCCAAGCCCATCGCCGATCGCTATGGGAAGCATTACAGCAGCAGATGTCTCGCGATCGCCTGCAACTTCTCACCGAAACAGACATTCCTTGGACGCAACTCTGGTCAAATTTAAAGCTGATTTCCTGTTGGGACAGTGCCAATGCTGCCGATCGTGCCGAGGGGCTGCGATCGCAATTTCCCAACGTGTTGGTGCAGGGTAAAGGGTTACTAGCGACAGAAGCACCGATTACCATCCCCCTGATCGTGGCGCAGGGCTATGTCCCCGTTTTAAACGAAGTATTTTTTGAGTTTGAAGATGATACGGGAGCATTATGCCTGTTGCACGAACTCAGCATGGGTAAGACATACACGATCGTACTATCGCAAAAAGGCGGACTATACCGTTATCGTTTGGGCGATCGGGTGCGCGTGACGCACTGGTATCGCCAAACCCCCTGTTTGGAATTCTTGGGACGCAGTCATGCCACGAGCGATCTCGTAGGCGAAAAACTATCCGAGGGATTTGTGCAGAATGCCATGAAGCAGTTGAATTTACCCAGTTCTTGCTTTAAAAGTCTAGTTCCTGTGGCAGAACCTCCGCACTATCTATTGCTGCTAGATCGAGCAACGGATCACCCAGAGGCGATCGCATCACAATTAGATCGCGCACTATCGCAGTCCTATCAATACCATCAGGCAAGGCTATTGGGGCAACTGGAAGCGCCTCAAGTATCGATCTCTGACAAAATTCCCGAACTGCTGGCAATAGATCGAGCGATCGCGGGAAAGATTTGGGGTGGCATTAAACATCCCCTGCTGGCAACGACAGCGATCTGTCCAGAGTTACTGCGAAAACTACAAGCCATTGCTTGACGGCAAAACTAGCAGCAAGATTAACGGCAAGACCAATTAGAGGGTTCGAGGCGGTTTACATATTCCATATATCGAACGAGTGGAGCGTCAATACTGAGCAAAACATTGGGTTGAAACTGAATGTTGTCATAGATATTCCCGTCCTCGTCTCTGAGCATGTAGTAAGCCCAGCGCGTACAGAGCAGTAAGAACTGGCTCACCACCCAGCCCCATAGCCCTACACGTTTTGCCGTCACGAAAATCGGTTGAATCCGCGTTCTACCCACAGCAATAGGTGTGTAGGCAAAAATCATATGCAATGGCGGAAACAACCGCACATTTTTCATCATCGTCAGTAACCCCATACAGCCATCGGCATAACGCATGGAATATGCGTAGGTGGAACCCAGAACATAGATTCCTACTCGTTCTCGCCAAGTCGATTTGGGAAATATGCCCTGCATGGTAAAGTCCATTTGCGTTCCCCCTGCGCTTTGCTGTAGAGATAGTTCCATTTCAATATCTAGATGGTGAATTGTTTTCAAATGCTGGGCATCAATTCCATTCATCATGCAGATATGGTGATGACAACTACGCTCAAAGGGATTGTCGGCTTGTGTCGCGATCGCTTTGCCTTTCAGTTCGTCAAACTCTGCAATAGGCTCAGGGGCTTTTTCGTCAGGATAGACCCAGACAAATCCGTATTTTTCTGTGGTGGCATAGGCTTGCAAGCTGGTTTTGCTAGGAATCTCTGTCTGGCAGGGAATATTGCGACAATGACCCGATGCATCAAATGCCCAGTGATGAAAAGCACAACGAATCCAGTTACCCTCAACCTTACCAATCCCCAAGTCCGTACCTAAATGGGGGCAGTAGGCATTAAGGGCATGGGCATCGCCATCTTCACCTCGAAATACAACGATTTTCTGTCCGCAAATCTCTAAGGATTTCGCTTTTCCTTTAGGCAGATCGGCACTAGGGCAGGCAATATACCAACCTTTGGCAACGACATTCCAGTTATTAAAGATAAGCATAGCTGCATACGATCTGTGATTTCTGGCTTAGAGGCGTAGGATAGTAATGGTAGCGTAGATACGCAAAAAATTGGAGATTAACATGTGTAAATTCTCAATAGATTTCTTACCTAAAGAATATAGAGAAAATGAATATATTGGGCGGTTTGGTATGATAACGCTTGGCGATTTTTCTGAAAAATTTATCTCCTCTCTCTGTGATTGGAATGAGGAAAATTACACAAGGCATTGGATTAAATCAAGCGAAAGAATTTTATATGATTCCGATAGAACACTATTCATTACAAGTATAATTGACAGTCCTTTCACCTATCAATTGGATTGTTGGGTTGCATATAAAATTGGAGAAATAGCTTATATTCAAAATGAATTAATTATTCCAGAGACATACTTTATTCCCAATGGATTCAATTCGGGAGATCTTTACTCCTATATTAGAGACAGAGACATTTGTTTTGATGATAGCAATAAAATATCTGAGTGGGTTGTGCCTTTAAGATGGATTGAAGATTATTATTTGCTTTAGTTTGGACTAATCGGCAGCAAGGCAAGAGCAACAGAAAGGCACGAGAAAATAGAGCAAGAAATTGCAAAGGCTAAGTCAAGCTCAAACATGAAAAGAGAATTAGAAGCTAAAT
>NZ_CBDDRA010000003.1:0-273951 GCF_965232925.1 Tumidithrix helvetica PCC 7403 | reverse complement strand
GAGTTGCGAAATTCTTGGAGTTTCTGGAAAATCATTATTGTCAATGTCAATTTTGGTTAATTGATCATTGCTCTTTTGGCAGTTTGTGCCAAGCACCTGCTGCCTTTTTTTCTTTTTCTAGTCCAAAGTCCAGAACTTGGGTGCGCCAACAGAATTGCACAGTCATTGGGGCTTCACCAGATGGTGCAGTGGATCTGCATCAGATCGAGTATCCTCATTCGACCTTGTTATTTCTTGGCGAGGAACGCCAGGGGCTAACACCCATTCAACGCTCTCTCTGTCAGCAATTGGTTCGCATTCCCATGGTAGGGGCGGCGGATTCTTTGAACCTAGCGATCGCAGGCAGTCTGATGATGTATGAAGTCTATCGTTCGAGGTTGTAAACTCCATAGAATTTCTTGAGATGCGTTAGGCACTGGCCGTAACGCATCTATTCCTAGAGAACTGCGTGACAATACATCCTAAGTAAGAATTGGCAGCGATAAGAAACCAAGTTCCAATTAAAAACCGCCAGGTAGACCCAGTCCACCAGTGAGGGTTTCCATTTTTTCTTTCATGGTTGTTGTTGAGAGCGTATAGGCATCTTTTAGCGCTGCTAACACCAAGTCAGAAAGAACTTCAGCACCTTCATTCAGTGCTTCAGGAGCAATCTCGACCCCATGAGGTTCTTGATTTCCGCTCAGGGTTACTTTTACTAAGCCGCCACCAGATTCTCCGGTCAGACGCATTTCGTCTAGCTCAGCTTGTAGGATCTTTGCTCCTTCTTGAATTTGCTGAGCTTTTTGGAAGGCTTCTTTCATTTTGCCTAGTCCAAAACCAAATCCTTCTTTCTGTGCCATATTGCTTTTAGTTATTTAGCTAAGTTTTCCTACTTATTATGCCACTAGTGGTTAATCAGTTATCGGTTGTCAGCCTTCAGCGATCGCAATCCTAAATTATTTATGACATTTTATTGGTATAGCAATTATCCTCGATCGCTGTTTTTAATCGCAGCAGCTTGAGTCAGTAAAGATTCGGCAAAGGCGATCGCTTGAGAAACCGCAGGATTGAGGGGGGGATCTTTTTTCTTGGTTTTGCGATCTACCAAACTTTTGGCTGAGCCATTTTCTGGGGCGCTTTCAGAAGCACTCACATTGACACCTCCTGCAATTTGGGCTAATTCCTGTTTGCGCTGCTCTGGCTCTAAAAGTTGTACTTGTACGGTTGTGCGTTCTGTGAGCTCGGGTTTGCCATTGCCGTTAGAATTCTCTGAAGAATTTGTAGAGGAATTTATAGCAGAATTTTGATTGACCATCACCACTTGCTTGGATACGCGAAAATGATGATCGGCGATCGCTGCCACGATTGGCTGGTGCGTTACGCAGAGAACTTGACGGTTGCGACTGAGTTGCCATAATTGCAGGGCGATCGCTTGCGATACGCGCCCCGAAACCCCCACATCAATTTCATCAAATACCATCGTGCCGATCGGATCGGCTTGGGCAAAGCAGGTTTTGAGCGCCAGTAAAAATCGGCTAATTTCCCCACCAGAGGCAGTTTCTGAGAGGGGTTGTAGGGGTTCGCCGGGGTTGGGGCTAAATTCAAAGGTGACGCGATCGGCTCCAAAGGTATTCGGTTCGATCGCGGCAATCGTGACGCGAAATAGCACTTTCTCCATGGCGAGAGATTTGAGTGTCGCCACCAACTTCTGCTCTAGTTGCGTTGCGGCGACTTGCCGCAATTGGGTGAGTTCGTGACAGGCTTTTACGAGAGCTTTTCGATCGGCGGCGGCGATTTTTTCTAATTCCTCAATCGATTGCTCGTGATTTGTGAGTCCATCTAACTCTTTCCGCAACTTTTGGGCGTAGGCGATCGCATCTTGAAGCGTAGCGCCATATTTACGACAAATCTGCTTGAGCTGTCGAATGCGGTCTTCGATCTGTTCCAATTGCTCGGGTTCAGATTCCAGATTATCACCATAGGCATTAATCTCTCGTCCTGCTTCTTCTACTTGGGTTAAGGCGCTGGTGACGAGTTCCAAAATACCTTGCAGATTTCCATCCACTGCTACCATTTCCGTGAGAATGGATTCCGCCTTGCCTAACAAGTCCGCACAGGCATTCTCAGCATCATTTTGATAAAGTATCTCGTAGACTTGATAGCTCTGTTGTTGAAGCTCTACACTATGAGAGAGCCGCATCCGATCGCTTTCCAAATTCTCTAACTCATCGGGTTCGCTTAAATCGGCCGCATCCAATTCTTTCAGTTGATATTGGAGTAAGTCGATCTGCTGTAGGCGATTGCGATCGCTGTCTTGACGAGCTTTGAGCGCGCGATGCGATCGCTGAGCGATCTCGAATAATTGCGATATCTGTTGGCGCAGATCGAGCAATTTGATTCCACCAAAACTATCCAACCACTCCCGTTGAATCGCTTCTCTTCCCAATAAAAAAGTTTGACCCTGTGCCGTGATTTCGACCAATTGTTCGCGCAATTCTTGGATTTGCTGTTTATTCACGACCACGCCATTCAGGCGGGTGCGATTGCTACGGCTGGTGATTTCGCGGCTGCAAATTACCGCTCCATCGTCTAGGAGGTCGATTTCCTGACTGGCTAACCATTCCGACAATTGGGGATTGGTCTGAAATGTTGCTTCAATCAGAGCGCGATTTGTTCCCGTTCGCAACATGCGGCTCGAAACTTTCCCACCAAGGGCAGCATCGATCGCATCCAAAATAATCGACTTCCCTGCTCCTGTTTCCCCCGTCATGATATTCAGCCCAGGGAATAGCTCCAGTTCTAAATTGTCAATGAGAGCAAAGTTCTCAATTCTTAGGCTCAGAAGCATAGTTTGATGGGTTGGGGTTGCTCTGACTCCAGCTTTATTCGCAATCTAATATTACTTCCTCTGGCAAGACCTTTAGGCGATCGGGCTCAACTTTCTTGGCGATCGCCTCGATCGTGCGCTCGCATACTTGCTTAGAGGACTCTTCTTCCCCCACGGTGATGCGAATGTCTGCTTGGGCATAGCGATCCCATCTTTGCTCGTAGATATTGGTTAGGGTTAAAAGTGGGTTTTCAGTTTGCAGTAAAGGGCGTTGAACTGTGGCGTTTGTAAGGCGATCGTACAAAACAGGTACGGGGACATCTAACCAAACCACAAGCCCATGATGCAGGTGCGACCAATTCATTTGGTTCAACACAATCCCGCCACCCGTAGCAACCACCAGCCTTGTATAGGCAGAAACCTGACCTAACACTTGATGCTCAATTTCTCGGAAACTTGCTTCTCCAGATCGCGCAAAAATCTCAGGAATTGTTTGTCCCGCGCAAGTCTCGACTAATTGGTCGGTATCTAAAAAACGATAGTCTAGCTGAGCCGCTAACAGCTTGCCTATGGTGCTTTTGCCTGCACCCATCATGCCAATTAAAAATACGCTGGTTCCTTTAAGCATAGGGTTTATTGTAGCGAATTCTGTTCACCCAGTTGGGTGATGTTGGCAAGCGATCGAAAAAGATAGTCTAACAACATGAAACCACATCTAAATTGAGTGCTTGAATTTCTTGGTTAATCCAGAAATTCATATAAGTCCAAATTCGTAGGGTTTTCTGCAAGAACGAAACTATCGGTTTCAATCTACAAAGTGATAACTGAGGCTACACGGGGATGAGATTGGGGGATGAGACGATTTTTTCTGGATTCACTTTTTCGTTTAAATAGGCGAAAACTAAGCGATCCCTATATGATTTTTTTGTAATTTATTATATCATTTTGCAAAAAAATCATTTTTCGGTTTAAATTAACGAAACCTAGGCGATCCCTATATGATTTTTTTGCAAAGTATTATATTTTTTATTTAAAATAATCGTTAGTGCTGTTTTTAGTGTAATCTGTGTTGACAGTTACAGGCTTTAATAATCACAGTTTTTGTGAATTCTATGTGAAAGATATTTATTTTTCATGAGATTAAAATCAAAATTTATACTAGTTAATATAAATTTTGTTGACTGCTTGGATAGTTTCAAGTAAAGTCAAAGCGGTTTAAGGCAATTTATCGACTAAAAGAATAAGCTAAAAATAAATTCAAAGTGAATAAAACGCTTTCCCCTGAGAGTGGATTTTAGCGATAGTCACCCAGTTTTCTCTTTTAGCTTCGTTTTTTAGAGCAAACAAAGTTTTTAAGCAAACAGGTTCCTTTTTTAGAAGTACTTGTTAGGGCTTTAGGTTCTTTTTTGCTCCTATTTTTCAGTGCTTAAGAGATGCGCTGAGTCATATTTTTTTGACTGATTGATTCAGTTAGAGGAGCTAAGCAGCACTTCTAGCTTAGTTTTTCATGCTTGCTTAGTTTTTCATGCTTGCGTAAAGCATTATTTTTGCGCGTGTGGAATTTGTAGTTAACCTTGTTGTCTGGAGTGAAACATGTCTGAGCGTAAAAACCTTACCAAGTCTTCCCAAGGAAAGAGCCTTGGTGCTAAGAGCATAAAACACAGCAAAAGAGGTTCCATCTTCAAACGTTTTGCGATCGCCACACTCGTAGTTGGTGGGCTAGGGCAACTAGTCACACTACAAGTGTTGTCGCAAACCTCAACACCTGCTGGTCAGCAAATTGATAACCGCGCTACGGGTACTTATGTTGACCCAGTTACAGGGAATACGGTCAACACCACATCCAATACTGTATCTGTAGTAACCGCACCAGTTGCGGGTATCACCAACACTAACCTAGCTTTTACTGACGTGAATGGTGGCAGTATCAATGCTGGCGACCAGTTATTCTTTGACTTTACGGTACGAAACATCGGCAACTTTCCCTCCACACTCAACATTCCAGCCAGTGCCAATATCGGCAGTACCAACTTTACGATCGCAGATTTTCAGGTTGACCCCTTGGGTGGCACAGCTTTTGGAGCTGGTCAAACTGCGGCTTTCTCGACTGCTACTACGATCGCGCCCGGTCAAGCAATTACGGTTCGCGTCCGAGGCACTGTGCCTGCTGGAACGCTCCCCGGTGCTCCTGTAACGGTGCGACTGGGAGACACCCCACCTAATGACAACAGCCCAGCCACGCAGAACCAAGCGATTATCGCTAGCCTTGGCGATGTAACGACTTCAGGCAATAATCCAGTCGGTGGGCAGGCTCCTGTAAATGGTCAACGCGAAGCGGCAGCGATACGTACCGTGACAGTTGGCTCACAGGTGCAAAACGTTGCGCTAGCCACCGTGCTAAAAACCCGTGCCTTAGTGGTGCCGAATACCGCAGCCGTCACAGACGATCAAATTACTTACCGCTTAGACATGCGGGTAGAGTCAACATCGCCAAATATTAACTTTACCCCCACCAACCTTGTCGGTACGTTAGTGAATGGCTTAGGCGCAACCCCACGCATTTTGGTTTCTGATGCAGTTCCAGTTGGTACGACCTACAACGCTGGCTCCGTGGTAGCGCCACCGGGTTGGACTCCAGTGTTTACGACTACAGCTGTTGCCCAAACCAATAACGTATTAACAACACCCACTTGGTCTTTGATCGAGCCTGCTAACCCCACTCGCATTGGCTTTATCTATACAGGTGGAACTTCTTTGCCTCCTGGCTTTACAACGGCAACCGATCCGCAAGGCTTCCGTTTTACAGTTACCACGACAGGTTTGCCTGCGGGTGGCGGCCAGATCAACAACCTTGCCCAAGTTTTTGGTCAAACTCAAGGCGATCCTACCAATCGCATTGTTTACGACGAGTCAGGCGACCAAAACCCCAACAACTTTAGTGGTGCTGGTGGCACAACACCTCCAGATCCTACTGGGACAAACTATGCTCCTGGTGCGGGTGGTGGTCCGACGGGTGCAGCAGGTGGTTTAGCCGATCCGACTGTTCATGGCTCAGACAATAACAACAACAACACAGGTGTTGACCCTGGCTCTCCCGGCGGAACTGGAACCGCAACTACGGGTGGTGAAGACAATGTGATCGTGATTTCACCTACGGTCGGTTTAATCAATGGACCTAACGCACAGGCAAATGCTACGGGCCCGACAAATAATACGGATGACTTTACCAACCTCGCAGTTCCCTTAACCGCACCACAGTCAGTGCCCGGTACTACGATCGATCCCCCCGCGACCGTGTTTAACAATACCTATCAAAACTCTAGCCCAACCGCGATCGACAACGTTCGCCTTTTCCCTCTCGCACCCAACGATCCAACTGCTTCTAATCCATCTGGGCGTGTTGCTGCTGACATACCTACGGGTACTACAGTTCGGATTCAAGTTCCTGCTGTTGGTGCTAACCCTGCCCAAGATGCGACCTTTACCTACAACGGTACTGCCTACACGCTAACTGCGGGTACGCCAATCTTGATGCAAGGCATTACCCCAGGTCAAAATGTCAACTACACCGTTACGGTTGACCTTCCAGCTGGCTCTGCACTTTCAACGGATCGCTTCACCGCTGCGGGTGGAGGTATTCCTGCTAGCGATCGGGCGGGTTACTCAGTGCCGATAGTTGCTTTTGTCGATCCTGACCCTGCAACCCCCAACTTCAACCCAGCTACCGATACAATTCGCAACACCACAATCGATCGGGTTTATCTCGGCTATGTGCAGTTGCTAAAAGAGTCTTGTCTAGAGGTGGGAACAGGTGCAGCCGTTCCCGCAGGACAAGATTGCCCTGCCAACTTTAGTACTGCGATTAAGAACCCTTCCCCTGGCAATGTTGTCGTTTATCGGATTCGCTATGTAAACTTCTCCACGCCAAACTCGGCTGGGGCTAGCGGCAACGGTACGCTCACCGCCAACAACTTAATTGTTGATGACGATGGCACGATCGCACCAAATAACTGGGTGACCTTTACCACGCACAACGTGGGCACGCTTGCCACGCTGGGTACGTTGCAGTTCTTTAATGGGGCAACTAACCTCGGAGCTGCCGATCCAGCATCGGGTACGTCGGTTACGCGCTATCTCAACAACGTGGGCAATATTGCACCCTCGCTAAATCCTACGACTTTCTCTGGCAGTCTTACTTTCCGCCGCACTATCAACTAGGCACAATCTCTGAGGAATGGAGGCAGAGAAATTAACCATCGTGAAATTACTCTGCTTCCAAAACTTGATTCGGTCAAACGATCGGGGCGATCGTTAAAACAAAAAGCTTAGATAAAACTCTTGGATATTGTTTGCTATTTAAAGGAGATTGAAGCTATGAAATATCTATCTATAGTTGGCTTGGGATTCGTCACTCTGGGATTATTTGCAACCGCAGGGCTGGCTGCAAAAAATATACCTGTTCCCTCATCAACTGGCTTAAGCAGATTTCCCGCTCAACAGATTGCTCAAAAACCAGCTCAGCAGCCTGTTCGGCTCTTTTTAAGTGCAGAGCTTCAGACAAAAGAAAAAGATGCTCGAGGTAATGAAAAAGTTGTTTGGCAAGTGCTTGAGAGCGGTTCTCAAGTTTTGCCCGGAAGCATTTTGCGATATGTAGTAGCTGCAACGAATAGCACAGGTAGCACAATACCCGATTTAGTGGTAATTCAACCAGTTCCAACAGGTATGACCTACATTCTTGGTTCTGCAACCCTTCCTTCCAGCGAAGATGCGTCCATCACGTTCAGTATCGATGGTAGCAAAACTTTTGTGGCTAAGCCCACAATAACGATTCAACGACCTGATGGAGTTACAGAAGTGCGTCCAGCTCCAGCCGAGGCATATACCCATGTGCGCTGGAATTTTGGCAAAACCTTTGTAGGGAAGTCGGCGCTCAATGCAACTTATCAAGTCAGAGTTAGGTAGCTCAAAATCTGTAGGCTTTTTGGTGCGTGTACTTGGCATGAGAATCTTTAGTTCCAATTGATCAGGTGGTTGCTTAGGTGAGACGACATACAAGAAAGACTTCCAAAAACAACGCGAGCCGATGGCTAAAACTTATAGCGTCGGCAGCATTGGCTTGCCTACTCTCAGTCATCTTTACCTTTGTCGCTACGGCACAGCAACAGCAGACAATCGATTTAGTTAACCGTGCGGGATATAGCTACACGATTCCATCGGGAGGCTCGGTTACTGGTCCCTCAAACACCCTAGGGGCAAACTATTCTACCCTTGTCGATCCCGCTGGAAGAATTCTCGATTGTGCGGGTCAGCCCTTTAGTAACTACGACGGGTTTCGCGTGGGTTTATATGACCCCTTGGGTAATTTTGGTGAGATTGCCGCGATTGTGTCGCTGACGCCAACCGTTCCTCCACCTGGGGTTCCTCGTGGGTTTCCGCCCAATTTCCAGAATGTTAATCCCTTTGTGATGACTTCTCTTTCGGATGGAACCTATAACTTTTTACTTAACCCAGCCCTAGGACAACTTGCACAGGGCAAAACCTACATTCTCTTAATTACTCCTCCTACAGATTCAGGGCTACAGGAACGTCGAATTCGGATTGTGGTTGGCAATAGCAATCCGAATGGTACCTATGCGTTTTCGGCAACTGCCTTAGATGGGCAACCCATTAGCATTCAAGGGGCAGCAATCTTTGAGCAGGGAACGATCAGTACCACAGTTGGCTCAAACTTTCTAACGTTTGGTATCGGGGTCAATTTGTGCGAAGAGAGAGCGCTACAAATCATCAAAACTGGCGATCGCGCTGCCGCTGAGCCTGGTGACATTCCTGTTTACCGCATTGAGGTCAAGAACCTTACTTCGTCAACGATTACAAATCTTGTGGTTACAGATACGCTACCAGTCGGTTTTCAGATTGCCGAAAATTCTGTAAGAGCCAGTATTGGCGGTGTTGCTGTTCCAGTAACTTTGACTCGCGATGGTCGCAATCTTACCTTTACGGTTACTGGCAGTTTACCGCCTCGCAACCAAGATAAAAGACTCAATATTGTCTATGCTGCGATCGTCACCCCCGATGCGGTAAGGGGAAGTGGTCAAAATTCAGCTTCTGTGCGTGGCATTCGTGCAGACAATGGCAGGGGGGTAGGCGATGGACCTGCGATTTACACAATGCGGATTCGCCCTGGAATTGTGTCAGATTGCGGCACGATTATTGGTCGAGTGTTTGTGGATAAAAACTTTGATGGCGAACAGCAACCTGGCGAACCAGGTGTTCCTAATGCCGTGGTGTTTATGGATGACGGTAATCGCATCGTCACCGATCCAAATGGCTTGTACTCAGTTATGAATGTGATTTCAGGCAGTCGATCGCTTGTGCTTGACCTTACCTCACTGCCTGGTTACACGCTTGCGCCCAACCTTTACTTTATCGAACGCAATAGCCAATCACGTCTTGTCCGTCTAGAACCAGGTGGTCTGGTTAGAGCCAATTTTGCAGTCACGCCAATTTTCCAAGGAGATACTCAGGGAGGGCAAAAACAATGAGACCCAATTATTTTTCACTCGCTTCTCTCTTGGTCTTGGTAACGATGCCTCAGTTGTGGCTATTTTCGCAGGGTGCGGCGATCGCGCAAGAACCTGTCACACCTGTAAATCAAAATCCTTTGCCCTCAAAAGGTTCGGAAACATTGGAGCCAGTTAAGCAAGACGTAATTAAACCTGAGCCAGTTATCGTCGTTGTCCCCCCTGCTGACAAAATTGGCAATGAATCAAAGCGTTCGGCAGCGATCGCTCCAGTTCAACGAACTTTACCCCCACAATCTGGGCAAACTTTACCAACGCAAACAAGCCAGACCGAGCCATCGGTTCAACCAGCCCCAGCTACAGCCAAACCAAAGCAGCCAAGTCTGCCTGCGTCCTCTCTACAAATTTTAGCTCCGATTCCTAGCACCCTAGATAATGGCTCCACCAGTGTGATGGTGCAGTTTGATATTGGCATGAGCGTGGAACTGCGCGTTAACGGAGCGATCGTTGACGAAAAGCTGATTGGGCGTACTGAAACGAATACCTCGACCAACCTTGTCACTCAAATTTGGTATGGTGTGATTCTCAAGGAGGGAGAAAATCTCATCGAAGTGCGCGACGGGGCAGGTAAGACCGCCCAAGTAACCGTGATCGTGCGAGGTGAGGCACTTACAATGTCGTTGCGATCGCAAGAAGCTCGGATTCCTGCCGATGGGCGATCGACGGCTACGATTATTGGTGAACTCACAGACAAACAGGGTAATCGCTCTAATCGCAACGCTACGATTACCTTATCTGCAAACAATGGCGAATTTGTCGGCATAGATGCTGACCCCAGCATCCCTGGATTTCAGGTCAGAGCCGAAAATGGACAATTTAAGACACAGTTGCGCTCCAGCTTAAACCCTGGGAATGTTACTGTGCAGGGTCTGGGTAGCGAAAAACTGGAAGCATTTACACAGCTTCAATTTGAGTCAAATCTACGTCCATCAATCGTCACAGGTGTGATTGACCTGCGGTTTGGGGCTAGGGGAACTGACTTTTATCGGAGCTTTCGAGACTTTTTGCCTGTTGATGGCAGCAATCAATCTCAGTTCGATTTGACAGCGGCAATTTTTGGTACTGGTCGAATTGGGGAATGGCTGATTACGGGCGCTTACAACAACACTCGTCCTCTCAACCAAGACTGCAACGGACAAACTCGTTTATTCCGCGATATTCAAGCCTGCGATCAGAGCTATCCAACCTACGGTGATAGTTCCGTAACTACTGCGGTCACGCCTTCTTATGGCAGTCTGTTTTTGCGCTTAGAGCGAACATCGCCTGTGGCAAGGGCTGGGATTGACTACATCATGTGGGGTGATTTTAAAACTGAGGAATTTGCGGCTTCGGCGCAACAATTTACAGCGATTAACCGCCAACTGAATGGACTTAAACTCAACTATAATCTCGGCGATCTGCAAATTACAGGTTTTTACAGTAATACAAACCGCAGTTTCCAGAGAGACAACATTGTTCCCGATGGCACGAGTGGGTTTTATTTTCTCTCTCGCCGCCTTGTCCAAGCTGGTAGTGAAAGTGTTTTTATTGAATTAGAAGAGCTAAATCGTCCAGGGGAAGTATTTCAGAGAACATCTCTAAATCGTACTACAGATTACCAAATCGATTACGATCGCGGCACATTATTGTTCAACAAACCATTATCACAAACTGGCTTTAGCGATACGGGGACGATTTTTGTCCGCAAAATTGTCGTTAGCTATGAGTATGAAACTACGGCAAGCGAATCTAACATTTATGCAGGCCAACTTCGCTATCACTTTGCCCGCGACATTGGTAGAGAGACATGGGTTGGCGCTAATTATTTCCAAGAAAATCAAGGGGTTCGTAACTTCCAGCTTTATGGTGCTAGCGCCCAAGTCTCTTTGGGTGATGCCTCTAAGCTGATTGCTGAGTTTGCGCGATCGGACAATTTCTCAGATATTTTAGGTCGCGTCAGTGGCTCTGCGGCTCGGGTCGAGATTGATGGCAAGATCGCAGAAGGAATTACAGGGCGGGCTTTCTTCCGCACTGCGGATACTGGCTTTACCAACAATGCCACGATTAGCTTTGTGCCAGGGCAAACCCGCTTTGGGGCGATAGTAAACGCAGCTGTTACGCCTACAACAAATCTACGAGCTTCCTACGAGCAAGAGACCAATCGCGGACTGCCACCACAACCCCTAGACTCCCTAACTGATTTGTTGGCTCTGCGCCAAAATGTCTTGCCTGTGGGTGCCTATGTTGACAATACCCTGCGCACCTTCGCTGTTGGTTTGCAACAGCGATTGGGGGATGTTAGCTTAGAGGTGGATCTGTTGCAGCGAGATCGCCAAGATAACTCGGTTTTAACTAGTTCTAATAGCCTGTTTAACAGTAGTTCGACCCAACTGCGATCGCGAATCAACGTTTCCATTGCGCCAAATCTGCGGTTCCTGCTTCAAAACGAAACCAGCGTATCTTCGACGGTCGATCCAATTTACCAAGACCGTACAGTGGCAGGGGTTGACTGGACGATTTTTGATGGTTTGACGCTGCGCCTCGCCCAACAGTTTTTCCACAATGGCACATTAGCGGGGCGATCGATTACCAGTGCTGACCTTGTGACTGATTACAAGCTTGGTCCAGACACAACGCTGACTGGGCGCTACACCGTCTTGGGTGGAGCCAACCTATCTACCACTCAAGGATCTGTGGGGTTAAATCATCGTTGGACGCTCTCGCCTGGGTTATTCCTTAATTTGGGATACGAACGCATTTTTGGGGATTTTACGACCCAAACTGCTGCGGGCACGCAATTTCTTCAGCCCTTTGCCCCTGGACAAACAGCTTCCACCTTAACGCTCCAACCTGGTGATAACTATAAGATCGGTTTGGAATATACTGATAACCCCGATCTTAAACTCAGTGCCCGTTATGAGTATCGAACTTCGTCAACGGGAGCCAACACAGTGATTTCGGTGGCGGGGCTGGGCAAGCTTTCACCTGCACTCACCGTTCTACTGCGCTATCAACAAGCTGGCGCTGCAAATCAATTGCTCACAGTAAATGACACGGCAAGTTTGCGAATCGGCCTTGCCTATCGCGATCCTGCAAACGATAATTTCAACGCTTTACTCAAGTATGAATATCGCAGCAACCCTAGTACGATTCCGAGCGCACTTTTGGTTGGCACGGGCTCTGGCTATGAAGATCACGTGCTTTCGACCGAGGCGATCTATGCCCCCAACTGGCAATGGGAGTTTTATACCAAGTTTGCATTTCGGAATAGCACCTCGTATTTAGCCCAAGATTTTATTGGTACTTCGTCAATTTTGTTGGGACAACTGCGGGCAACCTATCGCTTGGGCTATAACTGGGATTTGGTGGCTGAGGGCAGAACGATTTCTCAGCCCTCGGCAGGTTATACAGAAACAGGCTTTTTGGCTGAGTTGGGCTATTATCTTACCCCAAACCTGCGCGTGGCGGGAGGTTACAGTTCTGGGGGCGTAAATATCGATCGTGATTTTAGCGGCTCTCGTTCTGCGGGTGGTCTCTATGCTGCCGTCACCTTTAAAATCAACGAACTATTTGATGGTTTTGGCTTACAAAAAGTTGCTCCAGCTCAACCGCAAGAATCGACCACTCAAGTGCCAGCCCTATCTGCAACTCCAGCAGTCACAAATCCAGTTGCTGTAAATCCTGTAACCGCGAATCCTGATATTGCAAACTTGCCTACAACGTTGCCGACTGTAACGAAAACAAGCCGACCGACAAATGTTGTGCCGATCGCTGGCAGACTCACATCAGGGGCAAAACAACAGATGGTAGTCACTGCAAACGGTGCATTCGCAACCTATTCTGTGGCAACGACAGTAAACCGATGAACAGTTCGCGATCGTTGGAATAAAAGGTGTTGGTGTGAAAGTGACAGGGATTATTTGACAGGAGAAGTATGAGCAGGAACCAGAACAGAAAACAGACCTATATCTTGAGTGCGTTTTTTGGAGGGATTGCCTTCTGGAGTGTCTTCTCATCTGCGATCGCACAATCATCCTCTCTTCCTTCGTATCGCATTCGTATCAATAGTAATGCCGATGGGGCGATCGTTCCAGACGATCGCCTCACACTCAGAGAAGCGATCGCGGTGGCAAATGGGACATTGCCACTCGATCGGCTAAGTGCAGCAGAGCGTGACAATATCACACCATTAACTCAGACGGGTTCCCAAATCGAATTTGCGCTTCCTGCCAATCAAACTACAATTCGTCTTACAGAAGCATTACCTGCGATCGTCAGTCCAAATCTATCGATCGATGGAACCAGTCAAGCTGGGTACGATAGTAAGTCCTTTGCGATGGAAGTGAATATCCCCACACCTATTGTCGCGATTACCCCTGCTGAGAATGTCAGCATTTTGCGTGGAATCATGATTGCAGCCGATCGAGTTACGATCAGAGGGCTGAGTGTTTACGGCTTTAATGCTCCTCATGCCTCGACTACCACAACACCACCTGCGGATATTTTCATCTCCCATCGTTTGCCCCCACCCGATACTTCCCAACAGCAACAACCTGCAAAATTCTCGCCATTTTATGAAAGCGATTTGCCACCTAAAGGCGTAGTTATAGAAGCAAACTGGCTAGGCATTCCTCCCACGGGGGAAATGACCCAACGCACTTCAGCTTTTGGTATTTCTATTTTTAACGGTGTGGAAACGATTGTGCGGCAGAATCGCATTGGCAACCACCAAGGTAGTGGCATTATTACTTCGGTTAACGCCATGGGTTCGCAAATTCTGGACAATGCAATTATCGGCAACGGGCTTGCGGGAATGCCTGATGCGATTCGTCTGGAGGGGAAGATCGATCGTTTACTAATTCAGTCCAATCTAATTTGTGGAAATGATGGTGCGGGGATCTTTCTGTTTAAGCCAGAAGGTGGCATCAAAATTGACCAGAATACAATCTTAGGGAATGGTCGTGGGTTGCGTCGAGCAGCGATCTATATTATGGGCAACGATCATCTGGTCAGCAATAATCGCATTTCCGATCAAGCTGGCTCTGGTGTAGCTGTGGCTGCATTTCCCAAAAGCGATCGCAATATCATTCGTAACAACCGTTTTGCTAACCTCGAAGGCATGAGTATTGACCTCTTAGCGCAACGAAATACGGAAGCCTTTGACTTCCGCTCAGGCGACGGTGTCAACAATCAACGCGATTCTCACTTTCGTCGCGTAGACACGGCTAATGGCGCGATTAATGCCCCTATATTCTTAGCATCAGAGTTTTATCTTGTGAATGGGAAGGTGGGAATCGACGGCACTGCTGATGTTGGCTCCGAAATCGATCTCTATCGCGTCAGTGAAAGTAATACTCTTTACGGGCCACTGAGCGAATTTATCACCACCGTGAAAGCGGATGAAAAAGGCAAGTTTGCCGTATCTCTAGACAATCTCAAAGCTGGGGATACGATTTCAGCGATCGCCACCGATCCGCAGTATGGCACATCGGAACCAGCCCATAATGCTCGTATTGCCGAGATTGGTTCGCCTCTGGTGCCGATCGTTCCCATCGACCCCTCGGCTCCCCGCGAGATGGCTATGCCCCCTTGTCTAACGCCACCCGTTGCTCAAACACCACCGCCGCCCCAAATTACGCTGCGCGTTCCGCGCAATATTCATTTTGCCCTAGACCAAGACGAAATTAGTCCTGCAAGTGCAAGGGTACTCGACCAGATTGCTGAGGTCTTACAGCAATATGCCACGATCGCGATCGATTTGGAAGGACACACCGATCCGCGTGCTGGAGATACCTATAATCTAGAGTTAGGTTTGCGTCGCGCTCGGGCTGCCCGTAATTATCTGATTGGTCGTGGTGTCGCCCCCGAACGCATGACCATTCGTACGTTGGGCGAACGCCGTCGCCTCACGCAGGGTAACACGACTGTTGATTATGCACGCGATCGGCGCGTTGAGGTCATATTCCAAGATGTGCGAGGTGTCGAGATTAAGTTTGAAAATCAGGAAGACGATTTGCAATTAGAAAAGCAATTAAAGTCTGTAATTCCAACCATCTATCTTCCCTAGACCCTTCTTCCCAATTTACTAGCTAGTCGTTAAGGATTTTTATCAGCATGAGCAGTTGGCAAGCATTGACCCAAAACCTTCTTCAGTGGATTTTGCGATTCCTAAATCCGCGCGATCGCTCCCAAAAAATCTGGCGAAGATTTGGTGTTTTCTTGTCTGTGTTTTTGCTGGTGATTACGCAAAATTATTGGTTCCTCCCCAATCCTGCTTCAGCACAAGTTTCAACCTTGCTTCGGGTTACAAATCAGTTTATTCCGCCCAGCGTGGCTCCGGGAGTTACTTCGATCCTGCGGATTCAAATTAACAACGATAGCGGTGCACCACTTACCAATCTTGGCTTGGTAAATCCTCTAGCCACATCCCCAGGAGTGCTAATTATCCCAGCGGCTCCTGCGATTACCAGCACTTGTGGAGGTGCTATCAGTTCCACCCCAGGTAGTTTCCCAGGCACGGCTGGTTCGGTAACGCTCACGGGCGGAACGCTTGCCGCAGGCGCTTTCTGTCAAATTGATGTCCCCGTTCGAGGTTTTATTTCTGGTAACTACATTGAGACCATCAATGCAGGAAGCGTCACCTCTGCCACACTGAACAATGCTGACCCAAGCAGCGCTACGCTGCAGATTTTGCCGCAGACCGCTGCAACGATCAATAAAGCATTTGCCCCAAACACGATCCCTGGTGACGGGCGCTCAAGGGTTACCCTCACCATTAATAATACAAACCCTTACGCTCTGACTGGAGCTTCGCTGACCGACACATTGCCAGCTAATGTTACCGTAGACACTCGCCCTGGTGCGATCGCGCCCACCACCACTTGTACGGGTGGAACGGTTAACACGCTCCCTGGTGACACAGGGGTCTCACTTTCGGGCGGCACAATTCCAGCAAATGGAAGCTGTACGATTACCTTTGATGCCACCAGCACCGTCGGAGATACTTACACAAATACGATTCCAGCTAATTCGCTTAGCACAGACAATCTGATCGGTAACAGCAATGTCGCAAGTGCTAACTTAAACGTCCAAACCCAAGTCAACATCGCCAAAGCCTTTGGTACGGGCACGCTTAACGAAGAGCAAACTACTTCACTCACAATCACGATCACGAATGGTGGTGGGGCACTCACAAATGCTACGCTCACAGACAGCTTACCCGCTCCATTGGTAATCGCAAATACCACCGCCACGACCACCTGCACCTCTTCAGGAACTTCTCAAACGCTCACAGTAGCCACAAATGCAACCAGCTTTGACCTCAACAATGGCAATGTTGGTGGCGGTAATACCGCCCAAGTGCCGGGATCTAATCCTGCAACGAATGCTTTAGGAACTTGTACCGTAACTGTAAATGTGAAGCCTGCTGCGGGAGCAACAGGTAACTTACCAGGCAGTCCACCGAGTACATCTGTCACTAATACAATCCCAGCTAGCGCTCTGGGTAATACTGAGGGTAGAACCAATACCGCGCCAGCAACGGCACCGATGACGGTAAATGCAGGTTTACTTGTCGGTAAGACCTACACTCCCAATCTGATTGCGCCAGGCAGCACCACTCGCGTCACAATTACTGTAAACAATCGTTCGGGTGTAACCGCCACAGGAGTTGGCTTCACCGATAACCTACCTGCTGGACTAATTATCGCCAACCCACCCAACTCAAATCTTGCTGGCTGTGGTGGAGGTGCAATTACTCCACCCCTAGCTGCTTCAGATACATCAGTAGTTCTCGCAGGAGCAACAATTGCCCCAGGAGGAACTTGCAATATTTCCTTTGATGTCACTACCAGTTCAGCCGTAGGCACAAACTTTGATAATACAATTCCAAATAACTCTATTGTTAATGGTGAGGGGCTTGACAGTGATGGCGTTACGGGCACTGAGGGGCGGGTCACGGTTGCCAGTCGTGTCGCTGTAGGGAAAACTTTTACTCCGAACAACGTTAGGCGTGGTGTGCCCTCGCTATTGACGATTACAATCGCTAACAATCGCCGCAGTAACGGAGGAGTTCCAGAACCTCTAACAAACGTTGGGCTTACTGACAATCTGCCCGCTAACTTGCAAGTTGCCAACCCAGTTGGTCTCACGACCACAAATTGTGGCGGTGGTACAATTACTGGCGCAACCTCAGGCAGTACATCATTTAGTCTTGTCGGTGGCACCATCCCTGCAAATACTGGTGGGACAACTGGCACTTGCACCATATCTCTAAACGTGATCGAGATCGACCAGACTCAGACAGGTGCATTCCCGACACCAATTACCTATAACAATACACCTTCAGCTTTTAGTAACGCAGAGGGTGAAGGTGCGACATTACCAACTGCCCCGCTCACAGTAATTTCGCCGCTTGCCCCTTCTAAAGCATTTCAGTCGCCCAGCATCGCCGCAAATGGTATTTCTACTGCGGTGATTACTCTGACCAATACGCTTCCCATTCCTCTTACCAACACCACCTTTAACGATACTTGGTTACAGGCAAACACAATCGTAGCTAACCCACCCAATGCCAGTACGACTTGCGTTGGCGGCAATGTCACCACGACGGCAGGGACTCGTACTGTCGCCATCACGGGTGCAACCATACCACAACAAATTGGTGGTGTACCGGGTATTTGTACGGTGCGTTTTGATGTGGTCATGGATGGCACTGGTCCCGCAACATTTGTGAATACGATCCCTGCGGGAACCATCACTACTGCTCAAGGTTTCTCCAGCCCAGCAGACGTCAGTGCAACGCTGACTCGTGTGGTCTCAGCCGTAACCCTTGTTAAGAATACGGCTCCACCTAATATCAGTATCGGAGAACCCTCAATCCTGACCGTTACAATTACAAATCCTGGGGCTGGGATTAACCTAACCAACGCTGGTTTTGTGGATACGATGCCAGCAGGAATGATCGTTTACTCAGTCCCAAATGCCACCACTACTTGTCCGGGTGGAGTGGTGACAACAACCCCAGGTTCAAATACTTTTACGCTTACAGGTGCAAGCTTAAATACTGGTGCATCTTGTAATGTCTCGTTGCGAGTTACCTTAACAGTGACAGGCAACCGTACAAACACGCTTCCGATTGGGATTATTACATCTCGTGAGGGTGTGAGCAATACGGCTGCTGCAAGTGCCAGTCTTAGTGCTGGCCCTGACCTCAGTGTATCAAAGGCTTTTTCGCCCTCAAGTATCGCTGTTAATGGTCGCAGCACCCTCACTATTACACTGATCAACGGACTAGCTGGTCCTCTCACGGGCTTGACCGTGACTGACCCATTACCAGCAAATGTTGTTGTGGCGAATCCACCTAATGCATCGACAACTTGTCCAGTGGGAACCGTAACCGCAATTACGGGCGCTACCTCAGTTGTCCTCAATGGGGCAACCTTAGCAACTACCTCAAATTGTACGATCTCTGTAGATGTCACCTCTACCGTGGCTGGTGCTTTTCTCAATACCATTCCTGCGGGCAATGTCACAGCAAATGGAGGGATCAGCAATCTTCAACCTGCTTCAGCAACCCTGACGGTTGGGCCAACGGTCACGCTTTTAAAATCATTTACACCCACGAATATTCCACCAGGAGGCACTTCGGTACTGGCGATTGTCGTTCAAAACCCGACTAGTACTGCACTCACAGGTGCAAGCCTGCAAGACGACTATCCCGCAGGGGTTTTGACCGCCGTAACTCCTGCTCAAAGCACGACCTGTGGCGGCACGGTCACCTTTGGCACAACCTTTGTCCGCCTCACAGGTGGCACGATTCCAGCGAATGGGAACTGTACGATCTCGATTACCGTTACTGCCAATGCTTCTGGAACCTATCCAAACGTGATTCCAGAAGGAGCATTGGTAACCAACTCGGGTACAACCAATCCCCTGCCCGCGAATGCCAACTTAGTTGTGGGCAATTCGCCGCAGGTACTTCTCGTCAAGCGAATTACGCGCGTTAACAACACGCCATTGACGAATGTTATTGATGACCCTAGTACCCCTGATGACAACAATGCTGGTTGGGCAGTGGGCTATCTGCAAGGAGAAATCTTAGTCAATAATGTCCGTACTGATGATTTGCTAGAGTACACGGTTTACTTTCTCAATGCTGGGCTTGCCAATGCCAATAGTGTGAGAATCTGCGATCGCGTCTTACCAAACCAAACCTATGTTCCCAACTCTTATAACGGGCTGTTACCCACAGATGGCGGCTTAACGGCTGACTTGGGTATGGCGATCGCCACGAATGCTAGCGCCACACCAACTGCTTACATGACCACAATTAACGATCCACCCGATCGCGGTCAGTTTCTGGCAGCACCCACGCCAATTCCCGCCAACTGCGGCGGTGGTACAGGTGCTAACGTCAATGGCATTGTGGTCGTCGATGTAACCCGTAACCCCGATCTGCCAAACATCCCCAATGCTACTGCTGCTGGCGCACCCGCTGCTGCTTCGGGCTATGTGCGCTTCCGCACCATTGTGAAATAACTAAATAACGTAGTGGCGAAGCATTCGGGTCTCAATTCCCAAAATCAATAGAAGCGTTTCTCCGAGCGCTTTCCCCGCTTATTTGGAAAGGTAAAAGTTATTGTCAAGTCACCGCAAATGTACCGACGCATATAAAATCTTTATGTGTATTCAATTCAACTGAACGATTTTGATGCTTAACTCCCGTGCATTCCTGTACTTAGGCTTAGGAACAGTCACTGTCTTGGCAACTGGCAATGCGATCGCTACGGTTGTAAATGACTGGCAGGCAATAAGTGCTGCGATATTTCTCGTTGGTGGGGCTTTATTGTTTTTCAATTTACGGCGCAGCGTTGGCGATCGCGTCCATAGCGAACCCGAGACGATCGATCGCCCTAGCTTGCAAAAGCAACTTCAGCAGGTAAAACAGACGATTGCCAAAATCAGCGATCTTTGCAGCCGTCAAGACTTAATGCAACGGGCGGAACATATTGCCAGCAATCTCGAAAAAAATCAATTTCGGATTGTGGTATTTGGTACTGGTTCCGCAGGAAAAACCTCGGTAATTAATGCCCTGCTTGGCAAAACGGGTAAGGATTCAGGCAAAACGGCAGCTACCATTGGCACAACGCAAACAGCCCAAACCTACGTTTATGATGCCGAGCGAAGTTCCGAGCGCGATGCTGTCCAAAAAAGTAAGCATATGCGGCAAATCTCGTTAGTCGATACCCCAGGGATTCAAGAAATGGGTCTCAGTGGTCGGGGCAGAGAGTTGGAAGCAACTCGCTTAGCCCATGCCGCCGATCTCCTGATTTTTGTCACCGCAGGCGATCTAACTGCTGTAGAATACCAGCAATTTAAGTATCTGGTTGGCTTAGGCAAACGCGTGATTTTGGCTTTCAATAAAACCGATTGCTATTTACCCACCGATCTGGCGTTGGTTGAGGCAAAACTTGCCGAACGTACCGCAGGCTTCTTGTCAGCGCAGGATATCGTAGCGATCGCGGCGCAACCGAATCCGATCAAAGTGCGGCAGTATGAAACCTTGGCTGCAGCACCCAACGCACAGCCTGTAAAAGAATGGCTGGAAACTTTACCCCCAGATATTGCCGCGCTAAAACAACGCATCGAGCAAATTCTCTCTAGTGAATGGGAACAACTCTTACTGAACAATACCCATTTGCAGATTCAATCTTTAAAGCGAGAAGCTAAACAGACCGTACAAAAGTTGCAGCGTACCGAAGCAGAAAAAATTCTCTCTCGCTATCAGGTCATTGTGGCGACCACGACCTTCGCAAATCCCTTGCCTGCCTTGGATTTAGTTGCCAGTGCTGCAATCAATACACAGCTTTTGATTGAGATTAGTCGCGTTTACGATCGCCCATTCAATCTCAAACAAGCCCAGCAGACTGCCTCGATCATCGCTCAAAACCTGCTGCAACTGGGCTGTGTAGAATTAGCGACAACTGCGATCGCCACCTGTCTCAAAACCAATGCTGTCACCTATGCGATCGGTGGCTCCGTCCAAGCGATCGCCTCCGCATACCTCACTCACATTGGCGGTCAAAGCTTTATTACCTATTTAGAGCAGCAACCCCATCTACCCATTGGCTCTAGCTCCATGACAAATGCCCTGCGTGAGTTCTGTCAGAATACATTCCGCAGCACGCAGGGCGATTATTTTTTTACAAATTTTGTATCCAATATTCTGAAAAACCAGTTACATATCTCCGCCTTTAAAGGCTAAAAGGAAGATTACGACTGGACCAGACACAACGATCAAACCTAAGCAAGTCAGTTGAAAAATCAATTCAAAGTTAATCGCCGAGAAAAACCCTGTAATCCCATCAAAAATTTCCATACCAGTATTTGTAATTTAATATAAAGACGTGATTGTCATTTTACCTATTTTAAAGCGCGATCGCACCTTAAATCTTGGGGATTCATCTGGGCAGTTTTGACTAGGTGGCAGCGATCGCAAAGGAACCGCGACAATGGCAGTTACCCGACTCTATGGTTAATTCTTCAAGGGTAAAGTCATCACCTAACTTATCGACAAGCATCTCTAGCAAAGCGCGTATCTCTTCATCTGTTTTTGCTTCAGGAGCTTCTGTCTTGTGAATCGCATCTAGAAACACGGGCGAACTCAAGCATTGCTGAAAATCAGAGGCTTCAAGGGTTGCGTCCATACGGACAGCGATCGGTTGAAGCAGCTTTAAGGATTCTCCTTTGAGGATTTGAGCGATGTTTAAATGAATTTCACTGGCTTTAAGGTTGATGCCACTTACATGCAATCCTTCGTAGATAATGTGCTCGGCGGAGACCGTTGCTTCTAGGATATTCCCTTGCAAAATTTGCCGACTGCTACCCCCCACATTAATTTCTAAATTTTGAATTGCTTCTACCTGCGATCGCAGCCAAAGTTTAATAATGGGGATCAAGACAGTACTAATTACAGACATAGTTGAGCTTAAACAAATGAACAGGATTTATAGTAAAACTCTAGGGTGAAAAAGTTGACAGTTGACAGTTAACAAGTGACAGTTGAACCTTGTTTGGACTTTCTCAGTCAAAATATGTAGATTCCCAACTTGTAGATATCGCGTTGTCGATCGCTTCTTTCACCAACCAAACCTTTTCATAAGTATAAATGCTCACAGTGGTATTTACCAAAGTAGCGGAATTCAGCCAATCAGATCCAGACATTATCCTTGTACGCGAGTGTTTGCAAGGAAAATCGCAGAGCTTTCGTTTGCTCTATCAGCGACATCAAAAAAAAGTTAGATCGACGCTGTTTCAGCTATGTGGCAGTGATGGTTTGGACGATCTGGTGCAGGAGGTGTTTTTGCGAGCATGGAAGGGGCTTGGTAAGTTTAAACAAACGGCACAATTCTCCACTTGGCTCTATCGCATTACTTGGAATGTCGCCTGCGAGCGCCGCCGAACGTTAGCCCAAGGGCGATCGCGAAATGTCTCTGTAGACGATACACAGCTCGAAAATCTCTCTGACTTGGCGTCTGCAAAGACAACGAGTACGAATACAGAGTTGATGGATATGCACTATCAAGACCTCGTACAAAGGGGACTAGCCGAACTAAGCCTCGATCACCGTACGGTTTTGGTATTGCATGACCTAGAAGAGATCCCACAAAAAGAAATTGCTGAGATCCTCGCAGTACCCATTGGTACGATTAAATCCCGTCTGTTTCACGCGCGTGCTGGCTTGAGGCAGTTTCTAGAATCCCAAGGCGTAGAGCTATGAAACCAAACAATTCTTCAGGAAAGTCTTCAGAGCGTGACGACGATCGCGCGCTTGTAAGTTTTTTGCAGCAATATAAAGCTGCGGCTCCCGTTCCAGTCAGTAATTTGGAACAAGAAATCATGCGCAAAATTGCATCTGAGCCCCAGACCCAACGGATTCACAAGCAGACGAAATCATCAGTCTACAAGAACCTATTGTGGGGTTTGCCCTTGGCGATCGCGGCAATGGCTGCTGGAATTTGGTTTGGTAGCCGTCCTGCCGAACCCCAACTCAGCCAAGCCGATCGGGACACGATCGAGGCTTCTCTGGTTAATAGCTGGTCTACCTCTACCGATCAAGAAACCGAGGATACCGCAACGGCTTATTTGCTTCTCGATCCATCGACTGAGAGCTTTACTAGCTATCAGTAGGGAAGAGTGGCTTTTTTAGATTTATTTTTAGATTTATATCAGATTAAACAGATAGGTAAGGTAATGACCATGAACGCTAAAGTTATTCGCTATATTGCTGCCAGTGCTGCGATCGCTATAACCGCAGGTGTTTTGGTTCCCAGTTTTTTAAAGGGTTCGCGCATGGGTGAGTCGCAAGCTCAAGATGTTAGCGCGCAATCCCCAGTCCTTTTGGCAAAATCACGTACCGAAGAGACTCAAACGCAAGGTTTTACCGCCCTCCCCCAAGGGCAAGTTTTACGCCGACTAAATCTTTCAGATGCTCAACTGCGCCAGATGAAGGCGATTCGTGAAACCAATAAGAGTGAGATCCAAACAACAACACAACAACTGCAAACAGCACAGACAGAACTACAAAGCCTCATGTCTGACTCAGCCTCAAGCGATCGAGTACGAGAAAAATTTAACCAAGTTCAAGGGCTGAGACAAAAGCTCGAACAAATTCATTTTGAGCGTATGCTGGCAACGCGAGAAATTTTGACACCCCAGCAACGCAGTCAGCTAGTCGAAATTTTGAAACAGCGCCGCCATGAGAGACGAAAACCTTTTCTAGGACGTTGATTCTTGGTAGCCAAGTTGGCGAGATTGCCAAAGTTAGAATTACGAGATCTCTAAGCTAAGATCCTTAAGGTTTTTAGAAGTATCTTCAGAAATTGTTAAGTCATCTACGATAGGTATTTAGTCTCACTTACTATAGGTGGTTGTATATGCCTCAAGATAAATTAAATTTTGTTGAGTTTCTTAGATATTCTTAACAAATTGGTAAGAATAAAAACAATCGAGATGCCCAAAATTTGAAATATCCTACGGCATTACATCACGATCTCTATCCAGTTGTTGTCGAGTGAATCATTTCCAAATGGCTGACTCCCTTTCTGTTCCAACCATTTCCCACAGCGAAACACAAGCGAATTCCAAACCCGAGCCAATTGTTTATGTGCGCCGCCTTGTCTTTACTCTAGCGATCGCTACATTTTTTCTCATGGGCTTGGGCAGTGCCACAAGGGTGATGAATGCAGGATTATCCTGTCCTGATTGGCCGCTGTGTTATGGCGAAGTAATTCCTACTGCTCAAATGAACCTACAGGTGTTTCTAGAGTGGTTTCACCGTTTGGTTGCCTCTTCAGTCGGATTTTTAACCTTGATTTTTGCGGGTTTAGTCTGGTGGTTTCGTCGCACACTACCCAAATGGTTGCCTTGGGGCGCAACATGGGCAGTATTTTTGGTGATTTTTCAAGGCGTTTTAGGTGGGCTGACGGTTACAGAACTGCTCCGATTTGATATCGTTACAGCCCACCTTGGTACGGGCTTACTATTCTTCTCTAGCCTCTTGAGTATTACCGTAGCACTGATTCCTTATACACCAAATCACACTGCTGGCAAATTGCCTTGGGCCGGTCTAACAGCGGCTATATTGGTTTACTTGCAAAGTATCTTGGGTGGCTTGGTTGCCTCGCGTTGGGCATTACATCAATGTTTTGCCAACGAAGAATTATGTGCAGTGATGAATAGTCACTTAATTGGGGTTGTGCCTGCTAGCTTGGCAGCGATCGCAGTGGTCGCAATCGCTTGGAAAACGGCTGCGCTTCACCCCATACTGAGACGGCTATCCTATGTGGTCGGGATTTGTTTGTTTGCGCAAGTCGCGATCGGATATACCACCTATAAGTTACACCTGCAAGTTGAACCGCTCACCGTTGCTCACCAAGCTACAGGAGCCGCTTTACTTGGAGCTTTAGTTTGTTTCACGGTTTTAGCGTTGCGCGATCTCACACGCCAAGATCCAGAGAAACTGGATGCAGTCTCTTGAGTAATTTCGATCGCGAATTCAATCACTAGCCACGATCTTTGCAAGCTTTTGGGAACTCCCTACAGACAAATTACAAAACCTCTATTTTGGAGTCGATAGATGCAAGAACTTATCTATGCCGATGTCGCACGACGTAATCGGAACCTCTATGAAGTGCTTCAAAGTTACGTCCAGTTAACTAAGCCTCGCATCATTGTATTGCTCTTGATCACGACCGCAGGAGCAATGTGGATTGCCTCAGAGGGGCAGGTTGATGCAGTCTTGATGTTGACGACAGTCTTAGGTGGGGCATTGGCAGCGGCATCAGCAAATACGATTAACTGTCTCTACGATCGCGATATTGACTATGTGATGGAACGCACGCGCTGGCGTCCGCTTCCTTCTGGACGAGTAAGCCCCAGAGATGCCCTGATCTTTGCGATCGCTCTGGCAATTATTTCTTTTACACTATTGGCGGTTTGTGCGAATCTTTTAGCGGCAGTTTTGGCAATGTCTGGCATTGCAACCTACGTTGGCATTTACACCTGTTGGCTCAAGCGATCGAGTACGCAAAACATTGTAATTGGCGGTGCAGCAGGCGCAATTCCTCCACTGGTGGGTTGGGCGGCGGTGACAGGCGACCTCAGTTGGGCAGCTTGGATTTTATTTGCGATTATTTTTGTCTGGACACCTCCACACTTCTGGGCTTTGGCTCTGATGATTCGCGATGAATATGCCAAGGTTGGTGTACCCATGTTGCCAGTGGTCGAAGGCGATGCTGCAACAGCCAAGCAAATCTTGATTTACACGATTTTGTTAGTGCCTGTAACGATGCTACTGGTCTACCCTTTGCATGTCATGGGGGTGATTTACACAGCGATCGCACTTTACTTAGGTGGGGTATTTATTCAAAAGGCTTATCAGCTTTTGCAAAATCCTAGCGATCGCCAAACTGCCCGTTCTGTGTTTAAGTATTCGATTCTCTATCTGGCTTTTCTCTGTATTGCTATGGGTGTCGATAGCCTCCCTGCTACCCATATTCTGAATAACCAAATCACTGCCTATGTAACAGGTAGCTTCAGTAATTTGCTTGGTTTTCTATCCTCAACTTATCTAAATTCCTAAAAATACTTTCCTGCATCAAATCAGAAGGGGCGCTGTATACAGCGCCCCTTCTGATTTTTGACCCACATTTATGGATAAGTTTTTAAACTTTTTGAAAAGACTGCGCTCCGCACGGAAGACAAAACCCGATCTTTCGCAAATTCAAAAGAAATTGGTATTAGCTTTTAGGCTGAAGTTCGGGACAAAGGAAGTCTATTTTGACACCATGCTCCGCTAGAACCTTCTCATAATTTCGCCAGTCAGAGTCAACAGCATTGGCGATCGCGGGCTTTTGAGGATGAGCAAGCGCAACAAAAATAGCATAAAGTCAAAATCTTTAGAGATGGCAGAACTTAATCGCTGACAAACTGGAAGCCAGAACGAATAGCACAACGAGCTGCCGCAGCAAATTCCGCTTCATCTTTAGTCGCTTTCTCTAAATCATATTTTATTATTCTAGCCAAATTCTGGAGTTCACTATTGTGAGGTTGATTGAGTGCTTTTTCCAAAATATCATGTTGGCGTTTTAATATTTGGAGTCGTTGGAGCCTTGCTTCATCAAGCGATCGCAAGTTCAGCTTTAACAGTTCAATCGTTGCTATCCCTCTGGGATTGTCATCAATTGCATAGGCAAACTCACCTCGAAAGCCGATAAACTCTTCAGGATTATCTTTGCTCGGATCGATGAATAGAGGTTGTTCGCGATCGACATTTTGCTTGTGATGGGTTGCTCGTTCTGATGGATTTTGGAGAGGAAATAGATTTTGTTTGTGTCTTTGGTTGCAGGCTGAACAAGAAAGATAGAGATTATCCCATTCATAGGCAAGCCAATAATAGCCCGGGCGTTGTAAAGATTCTCCATTTGCCTGTTTGTAAGCTTGTTTTGGACGAAAATGCTCTACATCACCATCTGTACCAGTTAATCGCTCGCAAAAGCAGCATTTCTGGTGTTGATCCTCAATCAATGCTTGTTTCACACTGTCATGAGCATAGATGGAACTAGCAAACTTAAACTCCTTACCTTCTTGATAAGCCGAGGGATTGCGAGAATAGCTACTGCAATGCGATCGCCGTTTCTTCTTTCCCTCTATGGTAAGTTTTTCTGGGACTTTTGATGACTTTTTGATGTGAATCACTCAGCGATCGACCCCTGAGAATTTTCTAGTAATTTAGCTGCGCGACGAATAATATCCATTGCTTTGATATCTTCAGGATTTTGTGCTGTGGGCAATGACCCAATTTGCAGATCTAATTGGCTCAATTCAGCTTCGTCAGCTTCAGTAAGATGTGCTTTAGAAAGAATTTCATATCTTCGATCTAACAGAGGTTCTATAGCCGCAGGTCGGGCTGAGGGAAGCTCAAAAACACTGGTAAGTACTTGATCGACGCGCCAGTTTTGAATGATTTCGGGATTGTTGTCAATCACAACGCGATCGCCTTCCCGTCTCAGCAACACAATATTCGCATTCTGTGCAGCTTGAACGACCAATGGGCTATGGGCGGTAACAATAAACTGCGTATTGGGAAATCTCTCCGTGAGAAATTCCATAATGGTTCTCTGCCATTTGGGATGCAGGTGCAAATCGATCTCATCAACTAGCACAATCGCTGGCTCAGCCAATGGATCTTCACTATCGGGATAGCGTTGAAATAATCTCACAGCTAAATCAACCATCCACGCAATCATCGTACGATATCCCAATCCTAAACTAGAAAGCCTTACCCATCCATAGGGTGTTTTAAACTCTGCTCTTGGACGTGGGTGATCTTCATCTACTTGTGCAATGTGAATATCCTCAACATCAGGTAGAATTCGTTTCAGGACTTCTACGATGTCATTAAATTGCTTCTTTAAACGATCTTGCGTTTGTCCAGAAGCTGATTTAGAAGCGTAGTCAGTTTGTAATAGCCATTCTTCAACATTGATTAGTGATACTTCATCCGAAAAAAGGCTTTCCGTATGTTCGGAGGGAATTCCGTCACTGAGAGAAGTTTGTCCCATTCTGCGTGTCGCTCCATAGCCGTAACAAATCAATCCTTTTAATTCTTGGGCTGTACTTCGATATCCACTACCTATACGTAAATCCACCTGATGTTCTTGAAGCTTTATACGTTCAGGTTTTTTAATCTCTGAGAGGTTGTTGCCGCTGACTAACTTTGTGATAATTCGAGCCCTAGAAGAATCTAATAGTTCCAACCACATTAAAGCACTTGTAAAAGTATAAGGTTCAATAAGTATAGGGTAGGTATAAGAATTACCTGATTCAAGTAAGTACTCTCTTAGCTCCATCCCAGCTAAGCACCGTAGGAGTGTGGTTTTGCCAACTCCATTATTCCCTAAAATAACTGTCCACTGTGCTGGATTGCCATTTTTGTCAGTAAGATTGAGAACTCGCCGATCTTTAAAACAGAGGATATTCTCTACTTCCAAGGACAGGAAATAGGCAGGAGGAGTTTTGCTATTTGATACCTTAGGTTTGCCTCTACCTCTGGCTTTTTTTGGCTCGGTTGTCATAACTTTTGGTTGAGAACCCTATAGAGATATGATACTGATTATATGAGCAGACATAAGGTTATCAGGGCATTATCTAAGTTCACCCAAACATTTGTATTCCTACCAAGAAATCACGCCAAGCAAAACAGTTATGTGAAAGTCAGCCCACGATTTAAAGTTTTGAATGCGTAATTTGGTAAACATAATTGAGTAAGCAGATTGCTAAGCGATCGCAGATTTAGTATATCCTGACATCCAAAAATGATTTCTAGTAAAATAGAAATGTAGTCGCCAAAGGCTAGAGACAACTCATGACGAAAGAGATAACCCTCGATGAATTGTGGGCGTCAGCAACACTTGGTCAGCATGTCTTTCACCCAGACGAATTTTTAGACTGTCCAGAAGCCGTTAGACGATATCTCGAACATGCGATCGCGCCTGACACCAAACTTGCATCAGCGGTGCGATTAAAGATGCACGGTGAGATCAAACTAAAAGATTGGCTACCCTTCAAAGCAGAACAAGTAATTTGCTGGAATCGTGGCTTAATCTGGAATGCCACAGTCCGCATGTATGGCTTACCGATTATTGGCTCAGATCGGCTGATCGATCGCGTTGGTGCGATGAAATGGAAGCTTTTAGGTCTATTCCCCATGATGACTGCATCTGGGGCTGATATTACAAGATCGGCGATTGGGCGTATGCAAGCGGAGTCCGTGTGGTTGCCCTCTGCGCTCTGCGATCGCGAAACATCTTGGGCAGTAAAAAACTCATCCCATCTATACCCTGATTTTGCGGTACAAGGCGAGAAAACGGAACTCGATTTCACCATTGATGACATGGGTGGGCTTAAGTCTCTCAAGATGCAGCGATGGAATAATCTAAATGGAATTGATTATCGCTATGAAGATTTTGGTGGCATTGTGGAAGCAGAAGGTAAATTTAGTGGCTACACCATTCCAACCCAACTAAGAATTGGATGGTACTTTGGTACTGACAGATTTGAGCCAGAGGGTGAGTTTTTTAGGGTCACGATTGATGATGCAATCTATAGATAGTGGCGCAAAAGGAAGTGTTTTCTACAAACTCGAAACTACTTCTGGTTTTTCCACTTCTAACGTGACAATTTCGATGGATGGGCTTGAGTCCAATTGCTTTGCCGAAGCCGAACTATCGTCAGGCAGCCAACTTAATAGAGGCAACGGAAGCAACGTGCTGAGATTCGCGATCGCAACCAACAGCCAGAGGTTATCAAAATTCGTATCTGTGATTCCCAACCAATGGGTAAGCGCCGCCCCAAACTGATAGGAAAACAGTGAGGATACATTGACCACCGACATCAACAGCGCAAATAGGGTTGCCTCAATGCCCTCGGGGCAGAGCCTTGCCGCTAAAACTAAAACTGGCATAAACGCAATTCTTCCAGCAACGGTGAGAACAAGACTGTCCCCTAAGCTAAACCAGCGATCGTCAATGCCGATCGCACGATTGGCATGAGTTACCAATAACAGGCTAGTCATCCCCAAAACCGCCGAAATAACTGTTGTCCATAAAAAGATCTGGCGCATGGGCACGGCTTTGAGAAATCTTTGAAATATCCAAACACCAAATAGCCCTGCCACACTAGTCACCAGACGCACCGTTCCCAAAAATTCGGGATTGAACTTTAGCTCGTTGGTGGTAAAGAAAAAGAAAGCTGAATCTGCGGTTGGCGTGGCTTGCCACAAAAACACAAAAGCCGCAGGCAACCAAATTTGCTTGCTCATAAAGGCTTTGCGAAGTTGCTTGAGTTGTTGCGACACGATCGCAAAGGAAGAAGGATTCTCCGCTAAATCGTCTGGTAATTCCTGCGTCGATCCTGGGATTGATTCGTTAGAGGATTGCGTCAACAATTTGCCAATTGGAATATCGACGATCGCAAAGGCGGCAAAACCCACTAACAAAGGCAAAACTGCCGTGATTTCAAAGACAAACCTAGAGCCAAAATGTTCGAGCAGGGAGCCACTTAAATATGCCGAAGCGATCGCACCCACGGACATTGCCGCCCAACCAAAGGACTGTAAAGAGCCCGCATCGCCTTCGCTTTCTAATCTGGCACGTTGCACCACCAGAGCATCAATAATGGCATCCGAAAAGGCAATAGATAGCGAACCTAGGGCGATCGCGATCAGGGCAGTCAGAGGCGTAGATACAAAAAAAGCCATGCACAACCAAGCCGATACCCCCATCACGCTTGACAGGATCAAATAGGGGCGGCGTCTGTAACCAAAAATGGGGAAGCCATCGGAGATCAGACCATAGAGGGGCTTAACCGTCCAAGGCAACATGGCAATGCCCACCAAGGACGAAACCTCAGCAGGACCTAGGTTCAACTCATCTTTGAGAAAAAAGCTGACTGCCAAATGCGCGATACCTAAAGCACCCTGTACAAAGTACACCAGCGCGATCGCCCCTAGCTCTAGATCGAATTTGCGTCCCCGAAACCAACTCGCCCAGTTTGATTGGATTTGCACGATTTATTAAGAAATATCAACCCGTCTATATTTTAATCACATTTTTCCGATCGATACCATAAGCCCTAAGTTATACGAATCATCGATCGACAGAAATCTAGATAAACCGACAGGTCTGCTCGTCTTCATCCTCAGGGTTAGCTCTATTTAGTTGCGTAGCATCTTTATAGTGCGGCGCATTCAGAGCAGTGACTCGTAAAATATTTTTTGCAGAAAAGCGACCTTTTTCCTCTAAGGGGTGTCGCATACATAACTCAGTCAGTTTTGCATAAAGCGGTTTTACGACGCGAACTACATACCTGACTACTTGTCCGTACTGTTCGGGTTCTTCGAGCGAATGGGCAACCTGAATCAGTTTTTTCTCTGCTTCAAACTCAGACTCATAGGCACAAAAGAGTGCCCGCAGTAGGTTGTCGAGGGTTTGGGTGCGAATATCTGACCAGTCATTCTTACCGATAAAAAATGGGTAATGCAACACCGAGAACAGTAAAATTTTTGTCCTCAATGGATTTGCAAATCGCATGAGTTCTAATCGCAAATCAAATAAATCGATTAAAAGCGTAGGATCGAATTTCTGTTTGCTATCAGATTGGGTTTGCAGATCTCGATCGGCATTCGCATCATCATTTTTCTGATTTTTGTGAAGATTTGTCGGTACGATATCTTGACTAGGCAGATAAATCTTTTCTAGTTTGTCAATGATGATGTTTGCGATCGCGCTGTATTCCGCAGGCTTTGATAAAGTCTCGGCAACCCCAAAAAGCAATTCTTCAAGCTTTTTCAAAGTTGGGGTAAATTCAATAATTTCTGTCAATAGATCGATCAATTCAATCTGGTTTAACTGATTAATATCGTTCTCCCAAATGTCTCTACAAACATAGAGGATGAGTTTCTTGATTCTGAGATAGCTGGGATCGGCTTGTAGCTCTTGAGCGACCTGAAAGTAAGGGCTATTTAACCGAGATGAGATGTCCAGATTTTGTTGCGAGAAGCTTTTGGTTGGGGCGATCGCTGTTGTGGGAGACGGCTGATTTTCATATAATTTTAAAACCGCATTAAAGA
Organism: Tumidithrix helvetica PCC 7403; assembly: GCF_965232925.1. Classification (NCBI taxonomy): domain Bacteria; kingdom Bacillati; phylum Cyanobacteriota; class Cyanophyceae; order Pseudanabaenales; family Pseudanabaenaceae; genus Tumidithrix; species Tumidithrix helvetica. The sequence continues at coordinate 241,394 of NZ_CBDDRA010000003.1, read as the reverse complement.
TGGTTTTGGCAACATAGAGATATTGTTTCTGCCTGCTAACCGTTAAGGTTCTGACATGATCGACTAAGCTACTTTTTAATTGTTCTGCTGTAGGATTTTGTTCGTATATATCTTCGATCAGTTCAGAAAGGGTAAAGTTTTCTAAACGGTTAATATCGTTTTCTAAAATGCCAGTACAGACAAGACATAGTAACTTTTTAGCACGGACTAAATCTTCAAACTTTCCTAATTCTTCACTAACTTGTTTGACAGAAACTTTTTGATTGATATTGGTAGAAATACCGATTTCTGCAAGGCTTCCATGTTTGGGTCGCGTTGGTAAACTGGGTGGGTTGGGTGCGCTGGGAAGTGACTCATCTACAAAAGGAGCGATCGAGCCTCGATCGCTCAGATCGTTGGTTGCGACTTGAGGCGAAATTTGCTGAACTACGTGCAATACCTCTAAAGCCGTTTGATAGCGCTGCCTCCAATCAAAACGCACCATTTTATCAATGACATCGAGCAAGGCAGGTGAAGCGATCACCTGATCTCGCCAGACAAACTCACTCGTTCTTTGATCGTCAGGAATTTCTGTCGCGTTCAACCCTGTGAGTGCTTGAATGCAAATCACACCGACTGCGTAAATATCACTGGCAAACTGTGCTTTACCACCATATTGTTCGTTGGGCATATAGCCTGGTGAACCTATGATTAAACCAGAGTAGGTATTGCTTTCAGCCTTGTCAGATGCAATGGCTTGGGTGCTGACTTCTTTAACTGCGCCAAAATCGATCAAGACGATCTTGCCATCTTGCTTGCGCCGAATCAGGTTAGAAGGTTTAATGTCTCGGTGAATTACCTGTTGTTTATGGACAAAATCAAGGGTAATCATCAGATCGCTCAGCAATGCAAGCACGTAGTCTTCTTTAAAACACTGATGCCGACGAATTTCTTGGCTGAGCACATGACCTTCCACCATTTCCTGCGCCAGAAAAAATTCTTCATCTTGCTCAAAGTGAGCCAAAAGGCTGGGAATTCGGTCATGTCTGCCCAGTCTGTACAAAACCTTGGCTTCTTTATCAAATAAATCTCTGGCAACCTTTAACACCCCTTCACGGGCAGAAACGGGTTTTAGCTGCTTGATAATACAGGTCGGCTTACCAGGTAAGTGTTGGTCTTCAGCAATAAAAGTTTGGCTAAAGCCACCACCACCAAGGTGTTTAGTAATTTTATAATGACCTGCCAGGGTTGTTCCCAACATAAACTTTGGTAGTGGGGAAGGTTCGGTTAAGTTTCTTTACTGCCTAGTCTGACATTCTCACCCGTACAATCGCAAGGAGTCGCTAAAAGATGTCGTTACTTTTAAGAAATCGAAGCGATCGCATAAAGCTTAAGCTTCATGGTTTCAAAGATCGTTTACGAATAATTTCAAAGCCTTACTTCAACTGTGGGGAATAATAGCGTAATTTCAAGTCAATATGAATTCTTGGTTAAAAGCATTTCTGTAAGAATATATTTCTGTCAAGACTTTGACCCGACTCTTCTCGAAACACAAAAGGTAAATGTCCAGGTGGGGGTGCTTGGAAATTGGGCAGACGACCTTCTAAATACTCCCAACGAGACTTTTGGCGCTCGTAGCGCGTATCGATCAGCCATTCACCTGTAAGCGATCGCCAGCCGACTTTGCTATACATTTTTTGCCAGTCTTTTCCCTCAGATTCGTAGATCTTTTTTTGAGCGCTGAAACCCAAGTTGCCGTTACTGGCTTGACTCCAAAGCTGATCGATCAGTACCAGTCCTGCGCAAGAGAGGTTATTTAACTCATCAGGATGGAACGTTCCATCTCCATAGGACTTATCCCCCGCTAATCGCAGGATGAGATTGTAAGTTTCCATATCAGCAGCCTGTAAGTTGCCTTGCTTGAGAAAATTGCGCAATGGATTGTAGTCTATAGCTCCTTTTGGGATCTGGGGTTTGACATGGTTATTGAGCGAGTCATTATTGAGGTCGGGTGTAGCCGAGGTGGAAGCATTTGTGACTGGATCAGAGGATGGATTGACTCCCTCTGGGGGCATCGTAGAGGGTCTCAAGAAATTTAACACCGCGATCGCGGCAATTACAGTCACTCCTACGCCAGTGAGAATCTGCCAAGGATTGTAAGTAAAATGGGGTTTGGAATGGATAGGAGGCGAAGAGAACTGAATGGAATCTCGGTCGAATGGTTGAAGCGAAAGTAAATAGGGTAACTGATTTAAGTCTTGGAGAACGCGATCGACGGTTTGATAGCGAACCATGGGATTATAGCTGATCATTTTTTCGAGAATTTCGCCAAACTCATTGCTAACCTTGGCATAGTTGCGCCATTCTATTTCTCCTGAGTCTTCGCGCAAAAATTGCTTGGGGTGCATTCCCGATAATGCCTGTAATGCCACCATGCCTAAAGCAAAAATATCGCTATTAGTAGAAGACTTCCCATGGGATTGCTCGAGTGACATATAGCCTGGTGTTCCAATTGGCAGAGTTCCTTTGCGCCTGCTATTCGCGCCGATCGCATCTGCTTGCACTTGTTTCACCGTACCAAAATCGATCAGAACGATCTTATCGTCGCTATGTCGTCTAATCAGGTTTCCCGGCTTGATATCGCGGTGAATTACACCACGGCTATGCACAAATTCTAAGATTTCTAGAACATCGCGCACGAGCTTTATAACTCTAGATTCTGCTACTTGACTGCCAGGCGGAATTTCTACACTGATGGGATGACCTTCAATAAATTCTTGAACGAGATACCATTCGTTATCTTCTTGGATAGAAGCATATAACTGCGGAATCTGATCGTGCTTGCCTAAATCTTGAAGCGTTTCTGCTTCGACCTTAAATAGTTCTAGTGCTTTACTGATAAATAGCGGATCGTTATTGTTGGGATTGAGATGCTTGACTACACATCTTGAATATTTAGGTAGCTGAAGATCTTCAGCAAGATAGGTTTGAGCAAATCCACCTGCGGCTAATTCTTGGACGATCTTGTAGCGTCCTTTTAATGTCTGTCCTACCATATTTTTCTCTCACCCAACAGGAAGATTAAAAATCATCTGGACGCTCGATGTCCCTGATATATTTGACATCAATTACCTGTTCCCCGTCATCATACCGAAGCGAATCATTCGTCGCTCTTCGAGTTGTTTCTCGCTGCTTAGTTGTCTTTCCATATTCAACGGTTTCATCGTCATCTTCCTCGTAATCCTCGTCATCATCTTCTTCGTATTCGTCTCTTACTGCCGCGATCGCCCGACGACGTAACCAATCGCTAATCCAGTTGATCGCCGCCGCCGCGATCGCGCCACTGATAAAGGCAACGAGCATCGCTAGGCTGAGGGGTATCGCCATGGTGGCTTGCCCCAAGAAAAATATGCTGACCAGCGGTTGTAAGTTCTGGATAAATATTGCAGCCAAGAAGGCAATCGCACAACCTAAAAGGATGAGGCGACCGATGGGGAGTGAGGTTTTAGCGAATCGATCTCTAGCCATAGTTCTAAGTGTATTCCTCTATTCGCCGATCTGGAGGGATAGCTGAGATTGAATGAATTGGATCGACTGAATCGATGGGGACTGAACTGGTTCTGCCTTGCCAACGATTAATGATATCTGCATCTATGTCTAACTGGTCAAAGGTACGTGCCACGACAAAATCTACTAGATCTTCAATTGTACGCGGCTGATGATACCAAGCGGGAATTGCTGGCACAATCCTCGCACCTGCTTCTGCTAGGGCGGTAAGGTTGCGGAGGTGAATTAAGCTTAAGGGGGTTTCTCTCGGCACAATTACCAACTTACGACCTTCCTTGAGATGAACGTCAGCAGCCCGTTCGAGCAAGTCCGAACTTAGCCCATGGGCAATTTTTGCCACAGTTGCCATGCTGCATGGTGCGACCACCATGCCCAAAGTCCGAAATGAACCGCTTGCAATATTAGCCCCAATGTCAGACCAGGAATGACAGGTGAGATGCCCGCTATTTTCTTGACAGCGATCGCGCCAAAATTGTTCTTGCTGCTTGGGATTGCTGGGCATTGTGCCTAAATTTTCGGACTGCCACACCATGATTGCGGCTTTAGAGGTAACTAGCTCTACTCTGTAGTGGTTGGCGAGTAAAAACTTGAGCGATCGCACGGCATAGATCATGCCTGATGCCCCAGAAACACCCATGGCGATCGGTCGATCTTTCGGCAGATTATCCATGAGTTAGACGTTCAATTGCTTTGGCTGGGATGATTGACATTGTTATTTCGATGATGTTGCGATTCGGTAGGTTGCGATCGCCTGCCTAGTCTAGTCTATTCGCAATTTAACTGGTTATTTTACTCGCGAGGAATTGAGGATGTTGAAATTAGGCTTGAGATCGGATTGGCGATCGCTATTGATATTTTTGATTCATTCGCCATTTCAGGCTTGCGTATAATCTGATAGACCTTTGTAAATTCTTGAGTAAAGACCTATGTCAGAGTGGCGTGAGATTTCTGGGAATGTGACGGCAGCAAAAGGCTACAAAGCCGCAGGTATCACAGCAGGACTAAAACCATCTGGTGCGCCCGATTTGGCACTGATAGTCTCTGATGTGCCTGCGATCGCCGCAGGCGTATTTACAAAATCTTGCGTTCGGGCTGCTTGCGTAGACTTTAATCGCCAAGTTTTGCAGTCAGGTGTAAAAGTAAAAGCTATCCTCGTAAATGCGGGGCAAGCCAATGCCAGCACTGGCGAAGAAGGTTGGCTCAATGCCGTGGAATGTGCCGAACTCGTGCAAAAAGCGTTGGGGATTGAAGAAGGGGTAATGGTTGCCTCCACGGGGGTAATTGGCAAACAGCTACGCATGGACTTAATGCGCCCAGGAATTGTGAAGGTGGCAGAGGCACTCTCGGCAGAGGGGGGAGACAATGCGGCTAAAGCGATCGTGACCACCGATACCGTTACCAAGTCCATTGCTCTCGAAGGTGAGATCTCTGGTCATACGATTCGGATTGGGGGCATCTGTAAAGGTTCGGGCATGATTCACCCCAATATGGCGACGATGCTTGCCTTTGTCACCTGTGATGCGGCGGTTGCGCCAGCACTCTGGCAAGACATGGTAAGCCGTGTGGCGGACAATAGCTTTAACCAAGTCACCGTCGATGGCGATACCAGTACAAACGATATGCTGGTTGCCCTCAACAACGGGCAGTCTGGTGCTCCAGAAATTACGGATGCCGCATCCTCTGAAGCAAAGCAATTGGAGGCGATGTTGACAGAGGTGGGTGTTTATCTCGCCAAAGCGATCGCGCGGGATGGTGAAGGTGCAACCTGTCTGATTGAAGTAACTGTTAGCGGTGCAGCCGATCAAACTGCCGCCAGACAAATTGCCAAAACCATTGTGGGTTCCTCGCTGGTTAAATCAGCCGTGTTTGGTCGCGATCCTAACTGGGGCAGAATTGCCGCCGCCGCAGGGCGATCGGGCGTAAATTTCGATCAGAACAAGCTTAATATTCACCTCGGTGAGTTTGTGATGATGGCAGATGGATCGCCCCAAGACTACGATCGCAACGCCGCCAGTAACTATCTTAAAAATCCTACGGTGCAGATTGCGGTCAGTGTGGGGGATGGGGATGGTGTAGGCACTGCTTGGGGCTGCGATCTGAGCTACGACTACGTCAAGATCAATGCTGAGTACACAACCTAGACCTATTGATGAGCGACTTGCTGAATAGGCAAAGTGTTTTAATTCGCCAAAAACAATAACTTGATTTATGATTAAACTAACTTGTCACCTTTTGGTGACAAGTTAGTTTGTTTAAGAGATTGACTAAAATGTAGTAGTTTCAATCAATCTGTTCCAAAAACAGTGGTTGTGTGCTAATACATTCTCACCTAAGTCAAAGGAGTGTGCTACTTGGATACTCAGATTGAGCGCGAAAACGATAGTCCATCAGAAATTCAACCTGCCAAGCAATCAGAAATTCTCCCTGGTGCCAAAATTACCACCCCTTTCCCCAAAAATAGGAATAAATGGCTAATTCCTCTGATCGTTGTGGGTGCTGCCTCGTTAGGGCTGGGGGCTTGGTATGCGATCGGGTTGCTCGGTAGTAAATCGCAGCCATCAGCGGGTGATACAAAAATCCTAGGAACCAAGACCGCAGAGGCGGATGCAATCATTACTGCTTTAGGCCGTTTAGAACCACAAGGAGAAGTGATTAAAGTTGCCTCGCCATCGGCGTTGGGAACTTCTCGCATTGTGAGGTTGATGGTTAAAGAAGGCGACATGGTGAAGCAAGATGATGTGATTGCCGTTTTAGATAGTTACTTTAAAAACCAGGCAGCTTTGGCGCAAGCCCAGAGTCAGGCTCAAGAAGCAGCAGAAAAATTAGAACAGGTAAAAGCTGGGGCAAAGTCAGGCGACATTCAAGCGCAACAGAGTAATGTTTTGGCAGCAAGGGCAAATGTAGAGCGTGCCAAGGTGGAATTTGACAAAGCTGTGGTTGACTACAAGCGCTATGAGCTTCTCTATAAAGAAGGTGCTGCTTCGGCTTTTACCTTGGATAGCTATGCCATCAAAGTCAGATCTTTAGGCGAACAACTCAATCAAGCGCAGCAACAGTTTATGCAAGCCCAGGGGCAACTTAGCAGTACAGCCGAAGTTCGACCTGTGGATATTCGTGTTGCAGAGGCAGCGTTGCAGTCAGCCATCGTAAAAGTGAAAAGCGCCCAAGTCGATTTAGATCTGTCTCAAGTACGCGCCCCCATTAGCGGACAGGTGCTGAAAGTTCATTCTAAGCTTGGTGAAGTGGTGGGGGCAGATGGTGTGGTAGAGCTAGGCAATACCCAGCAAATGTATGCTGTGGCGGAAGTGTACGAAACTGATATCAATAAAATCAAGATTGGACAAAAAGCCACGATCGCTTCTAACAGCAGAGCCTTTGAGGGTGAAATCTCAGGCACGGTCGATCAGATCGGTTTGCGCATTGCCAAAAATGATGTGCTAGGGACTGACCCTGCGGCTAAGACCGATGTACGCATTATCGAAGTTAAAATTCGCTTGGATGATAGTAAAAAGGTGTCTGGACTGACCAATTCTCAAATTGCTGTCAAGATCAACACGCGATAAATTAAACATAGAGGTGCTTGGTATGTCCGTAGAAATCGCTCTACAGCCAGAATTACAACCTGCCTCAACTTTAGAATGGCAGCCACCATCTCCACCCACAGACTTAATTTTTGATGATGGTGAACCCTTGGAAACAAACCGCCACCGCAATGCAATGAATGTCTTAATTCGATCGCTGCAACAAGCATGGAGCGATCGCCAAGACTATTTTACGGGCGGCAACATGTTTATTTATTTCAGTGATAAACAAGTCTTTAACAAAGACTTTCGCGGACCCGATTTTTTTGCGGTGCTGGACATTGACGGCAGCTACACTCGTGAGGGTTGGGTCGTATGGTTAGAAAATGGACGCTACCCCGATGTCATTGTGGAATTGACGTCGTCTAGCACGGCTGTAATTGACAAAACTGTGAAAAAGGCACTCTACGAACGTACTTTCCGCACGCCAGATTATTTCGTGTACAACCCATTCGATCCTAACTCTTTGGAAGGTTGGCACATTGACTCCAATCAAAAATATCAGCCACTTGTTCCTAACGAGAAAGGCTGGCTATGGAGCGAAACCCTTGGCTTTTGGTTAGGAACTTGGGAAGGTACGGTTGGGCGAGATCCATGTATCTGGCTACGTTTTTACGATCAAGCAGGTAATTTAGTCCTCTTGCCAGAAGAAGCAGCCCAACTCAAAGCTGATGAAGCCGAGCTAAAAGCTAATGAAGCTGAACTAAAAGCTAATGAAGCTGAACTAAAAGCTAATGAGGCAAAACAAAAAGCCGATGAAGCCGAACGAAAAGTCATTGAGGCAAAACGTAGGGCTGAACGTCTAGCTGCCAGACTCTTAGAACTAGGTGAAGATCCTAGCAACTTGTAATTCTTATCGCAAAACCTGAAAGTTATGATCTTTGCTGTTCCCCTTGCTTGGCTGCAACTAACCTACGAGAAAAGCCGCTTACTGGTCGCGATCGCGGGCATAACCTTTGCCGTGGTTCTGATGTTTATGCAGGTCGGTTTCCAAGATGCCCTGTTTACCAGTGCCATTCGTTTGCAGAGCAACTTGGTGGGGGATATCGTTTTGATTAGCCCCCAATCAACCAATCTTGTGGGGATGCGCAATTTTTCACAACGGCGGATGTATCAAGCCTTAAAGTATGAAGGGGTCGAGTCGGTCAACGCGCTTTATATTGGCTTGTCCTCATGGAAAGTCAAAGAAGACCCAGCTGGCAAAACCCGCAACATTCTTGTGTTGGGAGCAAATCCTGCGGCGAATGTATTTAAAATGCCGGGAACAGTGGAGGTTATGAGTCAGGTTCAACAGCAGGATGTGATTTTATTCGATCGCAGCTCGCGCATTGAGTTTGGCCCAATCGTTGCAGAGTGTGGTGTGGATGAGCTAAAGACTCTTTATACGGCTGAGGCGTTTCAGTGCAAAAACATCGTCACAAGAGAGGTCGATAACCGCAAAGTCAAAATAGGTGGACTATTTGAGCTAGGTTCATCCTTTGCGGCTGACGGTGCAATCATTACCAGCGACACCAACTTTCTCAGGATTTTAGAGAAACGCAAAGCAGGGCTAATTAATGTTGCTTTGATAAACCTGAAGCCCAATGTGTCTCCATTCAACACAATCGCAGATATTGTCAAAGGTCTACCAGGTGAAACTGTCGTATTGACAAAAAGAGGGCATCTCAAAGCTGATGGCAAGAGAGTCAAAGAAGTTCCTTCAGATAAAGATAGAGTTTCCATTGATAAAAAGGATTTGACCTTTGATGATATTAAAGAAGCAGCAGATGTGACCGTTGATGATACGCGCATTCTGACCATGGAGGGGTTTAGAAACTTTGAAAAGAGTTACTGGCAAAAGAGTACGGCGATCGGGTTTATTTTCACATTGGGTACGATCATGGGCTTTATCGTAGGCATTGTGATCGTATACCAAATTCTCTATACCGATGTCTCCGATCACATGGCTGAATATGCCACGCTCAAGGCAATGGGCTACAGTAACTTCTATCTTTCTAAGGTGGTGATCCAAGAAGCCTTCGCATTATCTTTTTTGGGCTTTATCCCAGGACTAATCATTTGCTGGCTGCTCTACGACTTAACTAGAAACGCAACCAGACTGCCTCTCTACATGAATAGTGACAACTGGTGGAAAGTCTGGTTTGTTTTAACGCTGACCGTTGTGATGTGTTGTATCTCTGGCTTTATCTCTCTGCGTAAAGTCCATTCTGCTGACCCAGCTGAGATCTTTGGCTAAGGGATTTTCCCTAAATTAAAGTCCCAACGTTGGTTGCGCGGAGCCACAGCCAACGTTGAGCTTATCCGTACAATATCTTCAAAGTCTCTAACCGCTACCTTATATTTTCATGCAATAGGGTGAAGCATCTTTGACTGCTTTAGCCCATTTGAGCCGAACATTCTTGGAGACTTCACCCTATATAATTCGCAACAAAACTTAACATCCAAATTATGAAAATGGATTAAGATAGCTGCACTCAACACAAAAATGCTTAACCCACTGGGAGCAGTGGGCTTTCTTATTTCAAACTGCTTGTATCATTGCACAAAAACGGCTATGATGCCATCTTTTGCTTATTTGCAGTTTTTTGCGACTGGCTAAAATTTGTGCGGAGACTGATGGGATCTCAATCGCAGCATTTCACGGTATTGCTTTTAGAGATATAGCGTCTAGAGAATTGCTTGTAAAAAAATGCAATTACAAAATTAGGCAAAACCGAATTATCGATCATTTTTCTTTCTTCGCTTGAATAGCTGTCCCAACCATTGTGGAAAGCGGGTAATCTTTTGCCATAGCCCAATCAACGATCGCTCGATGCGGGCAACGAGGCGATCGAGCCAATGCACAATTTCCATGATCGGACTATAGGCATATCCCAGAAAGGTAGCATGGGTCTCGATCCAGGCACGCAAGGGTGGGGTGGGCTCTTCTAAATATTCAGCCCAATCGGGCAAATAGTTGGGGTCGTCGAGGACAATTTCTCCCTTACTAGCGTCTGCTTGAACCAAATCCCCATTCTCCTGACTAGAATCAGAAGTCTGAACTAAATCTCCCATACTCGGATCGAAAGCTTGAACTAAATCTCCATCTACTTGTTTGGGGTTTGTGGTCAGCACACTGTTATTACGATCGACGGCAAATAAATCAGAGGGTCTAGCCAGAGCCATAGATTCATACTCAATCGGCACGGGCCAAGGGCCACCTTCATCGCCAAATAAGTCTGCCATGGTTAACCAAGCTTCTTCGCTGCTGGTTTGGAGATTTGCGGAAGATGGGTCAGGTTCTAAGGGGTTAACTCTTTTAGCAAAAAAGTAAGCGATCGCGGCTCGAATTAGATCTCTGATTCTCTCGAGTCGTTCGTTTTTGCCCAGTGCTTGGTTGCTTGTGAGATTGCCATCCGTATCGGTTTGGAAATTAGTTGCCGCAAACGTTTGTTTCCAGATTTCTAGAAATTGTCTATTCGCGGTATCGTTTTTATTGAAAGCATCTTTGCTCGAATGGGAACTGCTAGGATCATTCCGAAAATTAGTTTCTGCCGTATTAGGAGCATCCTGCGGGGACTCGGGATCTTGGACAGAATTTGGAAAGGAATTTTTAGAAGAGTTCTTGTTGAACAGCCCAGTCCGATCTACCCATAGAACTATCTTGACAAAAGGGCGTAATAAAAAAGGAATCCTTTGTGGGGGTAGGAGCTTAGGTTGAAATTCTCCCAGTACTTCACCTTCGATAAAATCAGACTGTTCAGTAGATTCGCCGCTAGCTTGAAGCTCGCTAGGCGAAGAAAACCACAGAGCTAGCTTTTGGAATGGGCGCAATAAAAGCGGAGTTCTTTTGCCGCGTAGAGCTTTTGGCTGTGAGGGTTCCGATTTCTCCTGAGATTCAAGTTTCTCAACCATTTCAGAAAGCTTTTCTAGGCTTGTGGGAGGAGAAATCCACAGAAATATGCTTTGGAATGGGCGCAATATAGGCGGAACCCTTTTACTAGGTAGCGCTTCCTGAGCTTTAGATTGAATGGGGTTATCTGTTTCCTGCGATTCTACTTGTGATGGGGATTGTGAATCGGTGGGAAAATCACTTTGTTTTGTGTATTTAGGCGATCGCGGCTCAGTTTGAGGATTTAATCGAGGATTTGATTGTGAATTTGCCTGAGGGTTTAACTGGGGGTACTTACGCTTTAAAACAGTGCCCAAAATATAAACAGGATATAAAAACACTCTAGCGATTTGTTTGCCGATCTGCTTGCCGATTTGGAAGGGTAGGGCTTTGGCAGCAGGCGATCGCCCTTTAATGGGTGGATTACCGATCCTTTCATTTAATAAATTTTCAATTAAAGTCCTCACGCTGCGCCCTAGCTGCACAGGCAGAGATCGATCGATCCAATTAAATAAGCGACTTTGAAAGCGTGGCATATAAATCTATTTCCTAGGTTTAATTCTGACATGCAATCCCGTCACAATCCAACATGCCGAAGTAAAATAAAAACAGATGAATTAAGCTAAACAAATATGATCCCAACCGTCATTGAACAGTCTGGTCGTGGTGAACGCGCTTTCGACATTTTCTCGCGTCTTCTGCGGGAGCGGATCATTTTTTTGGGTCAGCCCATTGATGATACAGTTTCTAACCTCGTGGTAGCCCAGTTATTGTTTCTGGAAGCAGAAGATCCTGAAAAAGATATCTTTGTCTATATCAATTCCCCAGGTGGCTCAGTCACAGCGGGCATGGCAATCTACGATACGATGCAGCATATTCGCCCTGATGTATCAACCATCTGTGTAGGACTGGCGGCAAGTATGGGGGCATTTCTATTAGTGGGCGGCACGAAGGGCAAGCGTCTCTCATTGCCTCACACCCGCATCATGATTCACCAGCCACTAGGGGGCGCTCAGGGGCAAGCTACCGATATTGAGATTCAAGCTAAAGAAATTCTCTATCATAAGACTCGCCTTAATGAACTGCTTGCCTTCCATACAGGTCAGAATATCGAGCGCATTGCTCAAGATACAGATAGAGACTTTTTTATGTCTGCGGTTGAAGCCCAAGCCTATGGTCTGATCGACCAAGTTGTCACACAGCGTCCTAAAGCCCTTTAGGAATTCTTTCGATCTTCGGAGCGTTACTGCTTTTGACTCGCGTTTGAATGCATAGGGAATTGCTTGTTAAATAGGTAAATTACCCCACCCTAACCCTCCCCCCCTTGCACGCTTCCGCGAAGCGACTTCCCGCAGGGTAAGGGAGGGAACTGGATGTTTAAATTCACGATAATTTTACTATTCCGATTTTCTCAAAAGGTATTGGCTTGCTCAAGCGTACTGATATTCACCAATTTTATACCTGGGGCAGCGCGCTTAATTAAACCTGTGAGTACTTTCCCTGCCCCAACTTCTACCGCTTGTGTATAGCCTTCCGTTGAGAGATACTGGCAGATTTCGCGCCACCGCACGGGTGAGGTCATTTGTTGTTTGAGCCGATCGCGTAAAATTTGCCCTGAAGTAGTGGCATCATTGGGCTCTACATTAGACAGCACAGGTATTTTGGCATCTTGCCATTTAACTTGTAAGAGCAGATCGGCAAACTTATCGGCAGCACCTGCCATCATCGGAGAATGGAATGCCCCACTCACAGCCAGAGGGAGTGCGCGTTTGGGTTTAAGGCGATCGCATGCAATTTGAATAGCCTCTGGTGTGCCTGAAATGACGACTTGATCGGCACTATTGTCATTGGCAAGCACTACCTCATCAATCTCCGCCACGATCGCTTCTAGTTTGCTGCGATCGAAGCCCATCAAAACTCGCATCGCGCCACCACTCACCTCTGCCATCAACAGCGATCGCGCTTTGACCAATTCTAAGCCCGTAACATAGTCCAGTACCCCTGCACAATAGAGGGCGGTATATTCACCTAAACTGTGCCCTGCAACTAGGTCAGGCATTTTGCCTTTGGCTTTGAGAATATCGAGCAAAATCGCAGAAACCACATACAAACAGGGCTGGGTATATTCCGTCTTGGAAAGTTCAGCAATCTCCGCTTGACACTTCTCTGAAACCGACCATCCTAAAATTTGCTCGGCTTGAGCTAGTTTCTCTTGTCCTACTTCGAGTAGGTCTAGCCCCATTCCTACTGCCTGTGAGCCCTGTCCTGGAAATACCCATGCGATCGCCATAAAATTTAAACCACTCTCAAAGAAATTTTAAAAATAGACTGTTCTCAAAACAACAAGCCATCAACTGGTGCTGATGGCTCATCGTCATAAATTCAATTGGTTAATGTTTGAAACGATAACAGCTAACTTACTAGCTTAATATCGAATTGGCATTAAATATCCGACTTAGTAACCAACTGGGGTAGGAGATTTTGCTTTTGTGTCTGTATCGGCTGGGACAGGAGCGGGGGCACGATTAGGTCTTGTGGGTGCGCTCTCAAGAAATATGGAGCGTTCGGGGCTTTCACGCACCAATTCACCTGGTTGGGTTTGAAACTTTTTAATCAGGTCATAGCTGAGCGATGCTTCTGCTGATGTTAATTGACGTTCTTGTCGTTGCAATTGCTCCAGTTTCTTGTGCTGGTTATTCCAAGACTCTTGAGCATAGACCGTCCAACCGTAGATGCCAAAAACACCTACAGTTAACATGACTGTCGATGTAATCGAGAGCTTTTGGATAGCAACTAAAAACTGAAGCCACGCAGGTAAGGGGACTGAAGAACGGCGAGGTAAATTTTTTACATTTCTTTGCGGCGCGGGAGACCGTCGGGTGCTGCGCTGGGAGGGTCGCTCCGCGTATTTATACTGCTCTGAGACTCTGGCTCTACTTGAAGTCATCTTTTTATTTGCAGGCACTCTACTTACACCAAGCTTATATTTAGCATCTTTTACCCTATTCAGAAAGTATTATGCAAGACTTTCTGATTTTTTAAGTTTTTTTCTTGTCGAACAACCTACTAAAAAAACTAGGGACTCGATCGAAAAACTGAGGCAAAGACACTGCACCCAGAACTCGCCCAAGCTACCGTTTTATTCAATAGCCGATCGCTTAATAACTGCCGCACGATCGCCACTTCATCAACCGTGAGAAACTTCGCGAGATAAGTACCATAGGATGGTTTTGCTTTGGTTTTAGAAGACTCGAACCAGCGATCGCGTAAAGCCGCAGAAATTTGCATAGATATGGTAATTTGTTCGACTTCGATTGCCACAGCCAAGCCTGCCTGTTTAAAGATCGATCGCAAGTCGTCCGCATCCCAATTGGTCATGGGGGCATCAGGGCGATCGTAGATCGCTTCCTCGGCTTGCACCCAGCGATCGTAAAAATCGTCAGATAAACCTAGGGTAGGGCGATCGAGCAACTGATATATGCGCTGCGTGTGTTTGGGAATTGGTTCGTAAAGCGCGATCGTGCCATCGGGTTGCAAGAGTTTTACTAACTGCCGCACGCAGGCGAGCTTATCTGGTTCGCGCATCAGCGCGTTGTAGCCGAGAATCCGATCGAAACGAACAGATGCGATCGCAGGGGGGATTTCGATTAAATTTCCCGACATAACGATGGGGCGAGCCAGTTCGGACAATCCTGCTACCTGTTCTTGCAAAGCTATGGCATCGGTTTTTTGATAGGTGAGGGCATAAACGCCACCTTCAGGAACCTGACGTAGGGCTTCCCAAGTTAGCAAACCCGTTGCCGCATTTACATCTAAAACTACATGATGGCGTTGCAGGGACAAACGGGAGAACAAGCGATCGCGAATCGTTCCCAAGCGATCGCCTGCCTGAGAGATCGTGCGTTGCAACCAGCGATCGGTCGCAGAATCCGCTGGGCTAAAGGTTAATACCTCAGGAATTTCCGTTCCCATGCCGCGCACCATTGCCGCCAACTGTGCTTCGCGTCGCCGCACGACCTGTAGGCGAATCGCTGCCTCTGCCCCCTGTTCTGAAGGTTGATAGAAGACCTGTCCCTGTAGGCTGCTGGGCAAATATTGTTGTTCGATCCAATGATCGCGATAGGCATGGGGATAGAGATAGCCCACACCATGACCGAATCCCTTTTTGTCGCGACTGCCATCTTTGAGCGGATTGGGAACATCGGACTGACGTTCGCTTTCCACCGCTGCGATCGCGTCAAAAAGCCCCATAATGCTATTCGATTTGGGGGCATTGACAAGATAGAGGGTTGCCTGTGCCAAATGATAGCGACCTTCGGGCAACCCAATCCGATCGAAGGCTTCAGCGCAGGCATTCACCACCACCACTGCCTGCGGATCGGCAAGCCCAATATCTTCACTTGCTAAAATTAGCAATCGTCGCAAAATAAAACGCGGATCTTCGCCTGCATAGACCATTTTTGCCAGCCAATAGAGCGCTGCATCAGGATCGGAACCGCGCACGCTCTTGATAAAGGCGCTAATCGTATCGAAATGGGCATCTCCTTCCTTGTCATAGAGAACTGCCCGTTTCTGAATGGATTCCTCGGCGACCGCTAACGTAATCAGAATTTCCCCATCTTCAGTTGGAGTCGTCTCCACTGCTAATTCTAAGGCATTCAGCAGCGATCGCGCGTCACCATTCGCTACATTTGCTAAATGGGCGATCGCCTCCTCATCCATCCGCACAGCTAACTTGCCATAGCCCCTTTCGCGATCGCTGAGTGCTTGCGTCAATACCCCACGTAAGTCTTCCTCTGTGAGTGGTCTTAATTGAAACAGTCGCGATCGGCTGACCAGCGCTTTATTCACTTCAAAAAATGGATTCTCTGTCGTTGCGCCAATCAAAATAATCGTGCCATTCTCTACCCAAGGCAAAAGCGCATCCTGTTGGGCTTTATTAAAGCGGTGCACCTCATCGACAAAGAGAATTGTGCGGCGATCGTGATAGCCTCTCTGTGTCTGCGCCCCGTCGATCGCTTCGCGAATATCCTTCACACCCGCCAGCACAGCATTAATCGCAATGAAGTGGGCATTGGTGGTATTGGCAATAATCCGCGCCAAGGTAGTTTTACCCGTCCCTGGTGGTCCATAAAAGATCAGCGAAGATAGGCGATCGGCTTGAATCGCACGACGGAGCAATCGCCCCTGTCCCAAGATATGCTCCTGTCCGATGAATTCCTCAAGGGTGCGCGGACGTAAGCGATCGGCGAGGGGTGCTTCTGCTGCGGTGATTTGCTGTCGGTGGCTCTCGAATAGATCCATCTGAACTAATGGTGTCTTCCTGTCAGCGCTAAAGTCAACAGTCCCAAGAATGACCGTCCTGAATGCATGCAACCTTTATGAATGGCAAGATGGAAAAGAAAACAGTGGCATGATTCGAAAAGAACAAAATTAAATTTAAAATATAAGGGGGTGAAGAGATTTGAACTCTCGACATTCTCCTTGGTAAGGAGACTTATATTAGTATATCCACACAAATCCTAGTCCTGCAAGCCCTTTACCTAGGTATTTTTTGGGTAAACTTGGGTAGGTTATAGCCAAGTTTGGGTAGCAAATGGGTAGACAGAAAGGGACAGTTGCCATTGAATCTGATAGCTGGTTACGGTTGCGATGGCGCGTAGCTGGCAAACGTTATGCCTAGTTCGGCGGCGAGTTGTTCTTGGGTTAAGCCTAGGCGAAACCGTAGTTCGCGGACTAAATTTGCTGATTGGGTTTCATTTGTGGCGAACATGGAAAGAGCGAGGATTATCACAGATATACCCATGTTATCTTGATTTTCGAGAGAATTAAGCTTTCCATTGCTGCCAACATAATGGACAGATTAGTGATGCACCTTGTCATATTGAATGCGGTAACGGACTTTACTAAGTTACTGACACATTTCACAGGGTTTCATCTGATTTCTTAACTTTATGTTTTGCTTTTAATAACTTAACCTTCTCTGGGTCAGCATCCTTACTCCAAACAATTCGATGCCCTTGGAGTTCAGCACAACGATCGCGAAGGGTTTGTTGCCAGCTTTGAAAATGGGTGATTTCCTTCAAGTTGTCCAACAGTCCCCAGTTTTCTTCCTGCTTGGTCAACTTGGCAAACTTCTCGTACTGTGGATAGTCAGGCATCACATAGGTCTCCTTGCAATGCAGCACGGGTGGATCGTCAGAGTTGTGATAGTCGCGATAGCGAACGTGCAAATCTCTCAAGTCGATTTGCATCGAGGCTTGCATCTTGGGGTGTGGAGTGTCATCAAAATCGGGATAAAACAGGTAGGTTATTTTCGGCTTGTGCAGGTGAAATTTGATCAGGGTGGCTCCATCCATTCTGCCAATGGTGCGACTGGCACAGCCTTCATAGAGCCTCAGCATCGTGTCGAGACGATCCAGCGCAGAAACATGAACGTAAAGGGCTTGGCGATCTAATCGTCCGATTTTGCTGTTTTGACAGCAGGTAGCGATAAATCCTGGTCTGCCTAAGTTGAATAACATCAGGTCAGCAGTGGTGCTTGCCCCTTGATAAGAGCCAAATAAAGATTTGACATCGGTTTGATATTGGGTCGAGAGCTGACTGAGTTTGAGCCGTTTGTAGGGATTGTCAAAGTTACTGAGGGCGAGAAACACCAGAATATCTTGACGGCGTTTATCGGCGATCGCATCCCATTCATCTTGATTGGTTGCTTGCACGATGATATTGAAGGCTCGACGCACTGTACCAAATTCAGCCAGCAGGGCATCGAAGTTTCGCAATTCTTCGCCAAGGGGCAGTCTACCTCTTTCCGTGAAGAATTCCATGAGAGGCGACAGCAGCTCTCGGTAATCTTCAAAGCGTTTGGAGGCGACTCTAATTCTGGGCGTTGTGGCACGGGAGTGAAAACGCGATGCTCTAAAACTCTGCGCTTGTGCGTCATCGCGAAACACAAAATAGATACCCAAGGCGACGGGAACAGAATCTACTCCTAAGACGCGATCGATGTAGAGTTTGAGTTCTTCTTGCTCGTAGTATTTTTGGAATGTATTTCGACTGCTGACCACACCATCGCTGTAGGCAATTTGTCCTTGTCCGACATCGCCGATCAGAACCTGTGCGGAGACGATTAGAACCCGTTGTGCTAGTTCCCAAGCTTTAAGCAGTGCTTCGTGTCTTTCTGCTTGGGATTCGATTACGTTGATAATATAGCCAAGATTTACAATATCAGCAGGGGTGCGATCGCTTTGAGGGCGGTAGTATGGATCCCAACCACTACTGGTAAAGCCGCGATCGCGAATCCTCTTAATGTCTTCTCCATGACCGCAGCCGTAGTCAAAAAAGGTTGAGCCTTCAGTTAGTAGCCCTGCTTCTAATACTAGACGAACGGGCTTGGATAAATCTGGTCGATGGATAGCGGCTTTGTGGCGTTCTATTTTGGGCTGAAACTCAGTCTGAGTAATTACTCTATGTCCTTCAACCTTTACATTTAATTCCTGTAGTCTTTGCTGCCAGCCATTGCGGGTACCAATGGTACTTGTGTTTCGGAGTAGAGCGATCGCTTCTTCTTGTCGCGTTAGTTCGGCAAATTCTTGATATTTGGGATAGTTGACTGCAACAAAGGTTTCTTTGCGGTGGAGGATTGGGGGATTATTGGAAGTGCTGTAATCCCTTTGCTGAATTTCACCTAATTGCAAATTAACTTGAATGCTGGTGTGTAAAGCAGGATGGGGATCGTTATCAAAATTTGGATAGAACAGATAAGATATTTTAGGCTGGTCGTAACTGAACTTAATTAGGGTAAAGGTATAAGAGCTTGGTAATAGAATTCTGGCTTGCAGTTCGTATTTCTGTAGTTCAGAATCGAGATTAACCAAGGCAGAAGTATGAACGTAGAGAGCAGCAGGAAGTTTTTTGCCAATTTTACTTTGCTGGCATAGTGAGGCAATTTGTTTTTCAATGTTTTCCTGCTGTGCGATCACTGTCATGAAATATTAAATATGTTATTTGATACCCATATTAAAGAAATGTAAGCGTGAAAAGCATCTAAAATCAGATAGTCAATAGTCTCTGCCTCCATGATCAGCCAACTTGCTCTTGAAAATAACCCACCAAATACAGCCTTGTCACCAATCTTTGCGCGGCATGAGACGTTTCACCCACGTTTTGGCTGGCTCAAGAAAGGGTTTGATGCAGTTTGCTGTAATCCTAATATTTTTTTGGCTGATGATGCTCATATTCAGTTAGGTGTAGGTAAAAATATGGCGAAGTCGATTCGCTATTGGTGTAGAGCCTTCAAGTTGATAGATGATAATGGGATCACCGCTTTTGGAAAGCAGTTGCTTGACGAAGATGGCTTTGATCCCTACCTTGAAGACCCCGCCAGTTTATGGTTACTCCATTGGCAACTACTAAAACCACCTTACTGGGCAACGGCTTGGTATTTCGTTTTCTTTCTGTTCAGGAAAAATGAGTTTAAGGTTGATGAATCGTTGCTTTCAGATTTAAAGATATATTCTGAGCAAACATTTGGTAGCCGTATTGCTGAGTCTTCGCTTAAAAAAGATGCCGCCTGTTTAGTTAGAATGTATCTAAGCCAGAGGGATAAGGATAGTCTTAATGAAGACAACCTAGATTGCCCTTTTGCTGAGTTAGGCTTGATGACTGAGGTTGGCTCTAATTTGGTATTTAACATAGGGCAGAAGCCAAGCTTACCGCCAGAAATAATTGTTGCCTCCTGTTTAGACTTTGCTAACCTTGTCAGCCCTACAACCCAGACAATTTCCTTAAACCGACTTTTATACGAAGTAGGTAGTCCCGGTATGGCTTTCAAAATAACCGCTAGTGTCTTGTGTGATGCGATCGAGCAGGTAGCACGGCAAGAATCAGCTATTTCACTTGCTGAGAGTGCTAATATTCTCCAGATGTCGTTTCGGGAAAACTCAGCCCAATTAAGCCAAAAGTTGATAAGTAGATACTATGACTAAGCCACTCTCAGAATACTTTACTATCAACCGTCGCTTTGCCCGTTCAATCAACTTAGAGCGTGATTTTGACTCCACAGATGCTTTGCAGGGCTATATTCTCACCGATCGCTCCGTTGCGGCATTGGAATATATTCTGATTGATTCAGAGAACTCTGATATAACCCGTGCCACAACTATCACCAGTGTTTATGGAACTGGAAAGTCGGCTTTTGCTAATTTTCTTTGTTCCCTATGTGCGACTGAGGGCAGTCCTGTTCGGGAGATGGCATTAAATATCGCTCAGAAGTCGTTAGATGATTCAGAACTTCAAAAATTGTTGGCTAATCTATCTAAGCAAGGATTTTTGAGGGCGATCGCCACTGCTCAGAGAGAGCCCCTTGCCCACACAATTATTCGGGCATTGGCTTTTGGGGTAAGTAAATCATCGAATGCCACTGGAAAAAGAATTGAGGGTTTTGCAACTCAAATAGCAAATGGGGAAACAGTTGCCAATTTAGATGTTTTAACTCTGCTCAAGGAGGTATTAAAGACTGCTAAAAAACCTGTGATTCTGATTATTGACGAACTAGGAAAAAGTTTAGAATTTGCTGTGCTTCGGCACAGAAATGACGATCTGTATCTGCTTCAACAGATTGCTGAGTTAAAGCTCAATAAATCTCAGGCTTTCTATTTTGTAGGAATGCTGCACCAATCTTTTGCGGATTATGGACATAGCCTTGCTACAGTGCAACGCAATGAATGGTCAAAAATTCAGGGGCGCTTCAAAGACTTCGCTTTTAGCGATTTGCCGAGGCAAATGACTAAATTGATGGGGCAAGCGATCGTATCTTCACTTCCAACAAACGATTCCAAAAAGATAAACACTTGGGCGAAAAACTGGTGTAAACAATTGACTCGGTATGGAGTCAAAGATATTTCAACTGACTTATTGGCATCTACCTATCCTTTACATCCAATCGCTGCCTTGGTATTACCGATTCTCTGTAATAGTTATGCCCAAAACGATCGCTCTTTGTTTACCTTTTTAGCAAGTCCTGAAGCTTACTCTTTCCAAAATTATTTACAGGAAACTGAGTTTAATAAAGATTTCCCCCTTCTGAAGTTAGACCGCATTTATGATTACTTTGTGGAAGCGATTGGGACGGGTTTTGGTTCTCGTCCTCAACTGAATAAATGGGTAGAAATCCATACTTTAATTAGCAGCATGGAGCAGAAAATTTCGACCTCGGAATTAAATTTGCTGAAAACGATTGGCATCTTGAACTTAGTAGATTCTGTCGGTGAGTTCAAGGCTACTCCACAGTTAGTCAGACTAGCTCTAATTGATACGACCATTGATGTTTCTAGGGATGGTGAAGCTGAAATCAAGCTCCTGCTTAACGATTTTCCATACAAAGGATTTATCAATCACCGCAAAGATGAATTAAGACTATGGGAAGGAACGGACTTTAATATTGAAGCCGAATTAATCAGCGCGATCGCGTCCGAAAGAGATTCTCTTGCGGAAATCCTAAGTAGTTCTTTTTCTCTAAAACCTGCGATCGCTCAAAGACATAGCTATCAAACGGGGACAGTTCGTTACTTTGAGTTCAAATATTTAGATAGTTGCACCAACTGGGACAAACTTCAATGTTCTAATCCCAGTTACGATGGCATGATTGCCTATTGGCTTGATTCGGTAGCCCCAACCAACTATCCTAAATTAACTATTGAGGGAAAGCCTTTAGTATTAATTACTACGACTAATCTAGGGGTTCTTAAAGCTGTAGCGGTTGAGTATAAGGCATTACAAAAATTACAATCTCGTTCTGAACTTCTGCATGATAGGGTGGCTAGAGGAGAAGTGAACTTTCGCTTTCATCAAGCCGAATTACGGCTAGGTAGCACTTTTAGAGAAACCTTTAACCTCTTACAATGTGAATGCTGGGTGTTAGGGGAAAAAGTAGAGATCGCCCGTAATCAAGACTTTAATGCACAACTTTCTAAGGCTTGTGATTTAGTTTATAAGAAGAGTCCAGTCCTAAAGAATGAGCTGATAAATAGGCGAGAACTCACTGGGCAGGCTGTTAAAGCCATGCGAACTCTAATTGAGGCTATGCTCAATCATCCTGAACAAGAACGGTTGGGACTAGCAGGTTATGGGCCAGAAACCAGTATTTATGAATCCGTTCTCAACCAAACAGGTATCCACCGTCAAGAGAATGAGGTTTTAGGCTTTTATCCTCCAAAAGAGCAAAGTATTAAATTATTTTGGCTGGCAATCGAGAGCTTTTGCCTATCAGCAGTTCAGAAATCCCTGACCCTGAATAATCTGTATCAGCAACTAGAGGCTCCTCCTTACGGGGTAAAACGGGGCTTAATTCCTATTTTATTAGCATCGGTACTGCTCTATCACAATGATGATGTCAGTATCTATAAAGATGGGGTGTTTATTCCTGTACTGGGTTCTGAACATTTTGAACTATTGGTCAAGCATCCCCAGAGGTTTGCTGTGAGATATTTTGAAATTATCGGTGTACGATCGCAGGTATTCCGAGAGTTAGAGGCAATCTTAACATCACCAAATCCTAAGAAGGTAAATACCAAAATTCGTAATGTGACGATGCTATCTGTGGTTAAACCTTTATTCCAATTTGCTAAGAACCTGCCTGCCTATACTGCCAAAACTAAGCGCATTACTTCAGAAGCACAGGAGGTTGTAAAAGCTCTGGGGAATGCGCAAGAACCCGATGAATTGATTTTCAACTCTCTTCCTGTCGCCTGTGGGATGGAGCCAATTATTAGTGGGGAAAGTGAGGATGGAGCAGTAATTGCAAAAGAGTTCAAGAGTAAGTTAGTAAAGGTATTACATGAAATTCAAACTGCTTACGATTCACTTCTTGCCTACTGCTACGATCTTTTGTATGCTGCTTTTGGCGTGACAAGTAGTAAAGAAGTATTGAGAGAAGACTTACGAGTTAGAGCGAGTTATTTGACCGATGCCTGTCTAGAGCGTACTTTGAGGCGATTTACTTTAGCTGCTGCGGAAAAAAATAGTGAAGATAAAACATGGCTAGAGTCATTGCTGATGATTGTCTCTGATAAGCCTGCTGAGTCTTGGTCAGATAATGATGTCGTTGCCTTTGAATCTAAGCTCGGTGATTTAGCTCGGCGATTTATTAACCTTGAAGCATTGCAAAAAGGGATGGCAGCATCGAAGAATAAAGGCTTTGATGCCCGAAGGATTACTATCGCTCGTCCTGATGGTTATGAAGTTCACCGTTTACTTTGGATTTCTCCTGAAGATAAGGAGCAAATTGCACTAGATGTTGCTGAAATTCTCAAAAAGCCAATGTACCAGAATAATAAAAGACTACAAGAAGGCTTGGTTGCTATATTTGCTGAGACCGCCTTGGACATTCAAGCTTCTGAAGATATTATTCCAATTTCAGCAAAAACAACAAGTCAAAAGCATTCTCAGAGAAGTTCAAAGATCAATTAAGCCTAAGCTAATTTGAATTGCATTATTTACTTTCTCTATTAGTCCTTCAGAGATAATCCCTAACTTTTTTACTAAGCGTTTTCTATCAATCGAGCGGATTTGATTGAGTAGAACAACTGACGGGTGGGTTAGTCCGCCTTCAGGCGGATTGATTAAAACTTCAGTGGGGAATAGTTCGGCATCAAATTGTGATGTGAGAGCAGCAACAATAGTTATCGGGCTATGCTGATTGGAAATATCATTCTGGAGAATAAGTGCTGGTCGAGTCTTTTGAATCTCTGAGCCAACAGTTGGGTCAAAGTTTACTAGGTAAATTTCACCTCTTTTAGGAAATGTTACCTGCTGTTTTGCCATGATTCCTCGTCAACATTAAACCAATCTTGGGTAATGCCTAAGTCTCTTTCTGCCCACCGCACTGCCCCTTGTTTAAGCTTTTGTCTTAGATTTTCCTTTGCAGTAACATTAATATAGTGTTGAACTGCTTGGTCAATAAAATGACTGCGATCGCCTTTTTGGACATTGCGATCTATTAGTTCTAAAGTTTCGGTAGGTAATGTGATATTAATTCGTTGATTCATGGCTGGTAATACACATGCTATATGTGTATGATACTGCTAAAGGCAAATATAATCTATGACAAGTAAACCTGTTAGACATATTCTTGGGTTATCAGGTGGCAAAGATAGTACAGCTTTGGCGATTTGGATGAAGCAAAAATATCCAGAATTGCCAATGGAATACTTTTTCTGCGATACCCACAAAGAATTACCTGAAACCTATGATTACCTTAATCGCATTGAGGCTCGTTTAGGCATAAAGATTTCCTATCTTAGCCCTGAGAGAGGCTTTGACCACTGGCTAGATGTTTATGGTGGGGTCTTGCCCTCTCCAAAGATGCGCTGGTGTACTGACATGATGAAGATCAAACCTTTAGAGAAGTTTATCGGGACAGATGAAGCTGTTAGCTACATCGGCATTCGAGCAGACGAAAAGCGGGATGGTTATATCTCTACTAAGCCAAATATTAAGCCCGTTTTCCCCTTCAAAGAGGATGGGTTAGTTAAAACTGATATTTTACAGATTCTGGATGAGAGTGGTATTGGGCTGCCAGATTACTACCGTTGGCGTACTCGGTCAGGTTGTTTCTTTTGCTTTTTCCAACGTAAATATGAATGGGTCAGACTCTCAGAAGAGCATCCTGAATATTTTGCCCAAGCTGTAGAGTATGAAAGAAAAACTACGGAAGATCGGGGTTATCCCTATACATGGGTTCAGGGTGAAACTTTGTTAGAACTTATTGAGCGTAAGGATCAAATTATTGCCGATCATGAGAAATCGCTGCTAAGAGAGCAAAATTTATCGATTAAGCGATCGCTGGCAGAAGTATTAGAAACTGTTCTTGACGATCAGGATTTTGAGTTGCCATGTATGGCTTGTCACTTGTAACAATGAATTATTTTTATACTAAGTTAGTACAAAAGAGAAAATAAAATGCCTGAGCAAAAAGTTACTGAAGTAAGCCTAGAAATTGATCCAGGCAGAATAGTTTTTGGATTAAGCCGAATTGGTTATATTCCTGCAACTGCAATATGTGACATTCTGGATAATTCTGTTCGCGCAAAAGCCCAAAATATTTATATCCAAATTCTTAAGGAACGGGAAGATTTAAACGATAATAAAAAAAACAATATTAAAGAGTATCTTGTCATTGATGATGGTAAGGGAATGAATGAGACTGAGATGATAGAAGCTCTGAAACTAGGGTCTTCTGATCAGGCTTATGAAGCAAACTCGCTTTCTAAATTTGGACTTGGGTTAAAATCGGCAGTATTTTCGCAGGGAGAAGAATTACACCTCATATCATCACCAGGCGATACTCATCCATTCAAAAAATATATTGTATCTTTACCTGAGATTCAACAAGAGGGTAGGTATTTTGCTAAGTCACTTGAACTGACGGAAGATGACCAATGTTTAATTGATCAATATCTACCTTCTGGGAAGGGAACTATTGTGAGGATTGGAAAAGTTAGAATGGTCAATCATCCAAGCGTCAAGAAAACCACAGAAGAATTGACAACTAAAGTAGGAGTTATTTATTACTACTTTATGAGAGAAGACGACATAAAAATCTCAATCAATGATAAGAGTATTGAACCCTTTGATGTCCTTTTTATTGACGAAGCTGACTCAAATGGTAACTTGGACGAGAATTCTTGGGACGGGAAGACTGTAAAATGGATTGAGAAGCCGAAAGAAATCACTCTTGATTTGAGAGAAGCTGTTAAAGCTAAGATTGAAGTAACTCAGCTTCCTTATCCTCCAATATTTGATTTAGAAGAACGAGGAAAACGTAGCCAGGTTGCTAGTAAATATAAAATAGGAGCAGGCAATTATGGCTATTATGTATACCGCAACAAGCGGCTCATATCATGGGCAGAATCTTTTGACGGAATTATCCCTCAAGATCAAGATTTTTATGCCTTTAGAGGCAGAATTTTAATTGATGAAAGTGCTGATGATAGTTTCAATATTGATGTAAAGAAGTCTACATTAACTCTCTCCGATGAAGCTTATCGGGAAATTAGTGATCGTTCAGATGAGTACAAGAGAAAAAGTAAAAGAGCTTGGTTACGAGGAAACTTTTTGAAGAAAGAGTTTGAAGGGCAAGATCCAAATTTAACTGCGAATGAAATTGCTGCAGAGTTTGAGCCCTTAGATAGTCTCCCTGGTGAGCCGATTGCAACTCCTGCTATTGAGCGAGAAAAAGCTAAGAGAGGAAAAGAAGTTGAAGAAGAGATGCAAACTAAACTACGTCAAACTGCAGTTCAATTGAAAAGCGACACAGAAGGTAGAGAGGTTGATGATAGTGAGCTAGATGAGGATGATTTAGCGAAGGCTTTAAGAGAGGATACTAATCCAGCAGGTAACAAAATATATAAGGTTTCTAATGTCGAGGACAATGCTCTTTGGGAGCCTTATTATGACACCGACCATGGAGGGTGTGTCAGGATAAATAAGTTTCATAGATTTGCACGTCTGGTTTTTGAAGAAAATAGTGAAAATAAGGATCTTCAAGTAATGATCCAGCTATTATTACTTCAAATGTCTGATGCTGAAGTATATGCACAGAAAACCATTACATCTCTTGATCGAAAAGACGTTCAGCAAATAATCTCGGAGTATAGACGAATTATTTCAGAGTATTTAGCTGCAATGTGTAGACAGTTAGATGGTAAATTACCTCCACTGGGTCAGTCATAAGTTATGGTTAAAGCAAAGACACCAGTTTGGAGTATTATCTCGTCATGCTTTGATGGATACCGTAAAGCATACATTTACGTGTGGATATCGAAGAAGTGGCAAATCATCTATGTTGGACAAACAAATGATAAACGAGGCTCAATTGGTAGAGCCTTCAGTCATATTCAAAATAAAGGAACACTTCGTCAGAGATTTGAAGAAGAGGTCGGTGTAAAACTTGAGGAGGCAGATGATTTGATTCTAGTATCTTATCCACTTCCACAAGAACCAGAATATTTTGGAATAGAGACATCATATCGTGAGGCTATTGAATATCTTGTTCAGATTGGACTTCGAGATATCCGTGGCGATGTAGAACCAAAATTTCAAGTAATTTCCAACATTAGATGTAGCGATAGAACTTCTTCCCCTTTTATTAGGAAGTATGCCATGGAAATTGTCAAAAACTTCCAAGCTAACTATTCTGCTTCTTGATTAAAGATGACAGGTGTTTTTAGATTATTTGATTCAGATGAAATTTGATGACCTTCTATCAAGAGTTGATGATGAGGTACTACAGAATTTGCTTGGTAGTGCAGTATTGCGATCGCTTAGGTTACTTGACTCTAGTCTGACATCTCCAAGCCAATTGAGAGAAGTCCTACTAGAATTTCACAGCCCTGAAAGTTTACTTCTAAATGAAACAAGTCGTAGACAACTACTTGAGTTACTACGTCCAGAACAGGCAGAGATTTTAGCTTCGATTTTGTATGATGCTCCTACCAATGGTGATGTATTCAAAGCATTGAGAGAAGTAAAAATTCGTAAGAATTCTGAGCGAGAACGGGCATTATTTAACTTTTTTGAGTTATCTCTGCCAAAGCCTGAAATTATAGACGAAAATCCATCAACGGAGATTGCCCAACCACAGTATGCTCTTTTCGCTCATCAGCGTCATGCCATTCACAAGGTAAAGCAGTATCTATTGCAGGAGCCTAAAAGAGTGTTGCTTCATATGCCTACGGGATCGGGCAAAACTCGGACAGCAATGAATGTAATTTGCGATCGCTTACGTTCCCAAGAACCAACCTTAATAGTTTGGCTGGCATATAGTGAAGAGCTTTGTGAGCAAGCGGCAGTAGAATTTTTTAAGGCATGGAAGTTTCTAGGCGATCGCCCAATTAATCTCTATCGCTTCTGGGGTAATCACGAACTCGATTTAGCTGATGTGCGAGATGGCATAGTGGTTGCTGGACTCTCAAAACTATACAGTCGGGCTAAACGGAGTATTCAATTTATTAATCAATTGGGAAGTCGGAGTAGTTTGGTCGTAATTGATGAGGCACATCAGGCGATCGCTGAAACCTACAGCCTTGTTCTTGATAGCCTAGTTATCCCCTACGAGAGGACAGCATTATTAGGATTAACTGCAACCCCCGGACGTACTTGGTCAGATATTAATGCTGATGCAAAGCTTGCTAAATTTTTTGGACAGAATAAAGTCACCCTTGAAATTGAAGGTTACAGTAGCCCAGTCGAATATTTAATTGCCGAGCAATACTTAGCCAAACCCATATTTAAGTCCCTTCTATATCAAAGTGGATTAGAGCTAACAGAACGCGATCGCCTCCTTATCCAAGAAGAATTAGAACTACCGCAACATATTTTAAATCGTTTAGCTGATGATGAACAGCGCAATTTACGGATTTTACTTGAAGCAGAAAATTTAACTTACAGACATCGCCGTATTTTAGTATTTGCCATTTCGGTTAACCATGCCAAGCTTTTAGCTACGGTGTTGAAGGTAAGAGGACTAAAAGCAAATGTAATCACTGGCAGTACACCATCTTCAGAGCGCGATCGCTTAATCACAGAATTTAAGACCAACAGTCCAGAGCCACAAATATTATGCAATTATGGGGTATTAACTACTGG
The DNA here is from genome assembly GCF_965232925.1 of Tumidithrix helvetica PCC 7403. Classification (NCBI taxonomy): domain Bacteria; kingdom Bacillati; phylum Cyanobacteriota; class Cyanophyceae; order Pseudanabaenales; family Pseudanabaenaceae; genus Tumidithrix; species Tumidithrix helvetica. The sequence continues at coordinate 212,750 of NZ_CBDDRA010000003.1, read as the reverse complement.
TTTTGATGCTCCACAAACAAGTGCTGCTGTGATTGCTCGTCCTACAAGCTCTCTTGTGCTTTACAGCCAGATGGTCGGGCGGGTGATTCGTGGAGTAAAAGCAGGTGGTAATGCAACCGCAGAAATTGTTACTGTTGTTGACAGTGGACTACCGGGGTTTGGGTCAATATCAGAAGCTTTTACAAATTGGGAAGATGTTTGGAGAAAAGACTAATGGCAAATAACCCACATGACATAGTACCCGCTCACTTAGCTGTTCAGGCGATGCGTGACAATGGCTATAAGAATGCTGCCTATGCGATTGCAGAATTGATGGATAATGCCATTCAAGCGAGTGCAACCAAAGTTGAGCTACTCTGTGCCGAGAAAAAAGAAATGGTTGCTAAAAGAGCAAGTTCTCGCATTTTTCAAATAGCTGTTCTAGACAATGGCACGGGCATGGATGCAAATGTCTTGCGTTTGGCTCTTCAGTTTGGAAATGGCACCTATTTGGATGAAGAAAAACACACAGGAATTGGCAGATTTGGTATGGGTTTACCCTCCTCCTCTATATCTCAATGTCAGCGTGTTGATGTTTGGTCATGGCAGAATGGTAGTGAAAATGCTTTGCATAGCTATCTTGACCTCAATGAAATTAGGCAGAAGAAATTAACAGAAGTCCCAGAGCCTAAAAACGATAAAAGAATTCCAGATTTTTGGAAGCAAGTTAGCAAAGGTTTTGAGAAAAGTGGCACTCTTGTTGTTTGGTCAGAAATTGATCGATGTATTTGGAAAACTGGGAAGACAATCATTGACAACTCAGAGTTTCTGATTGGCAGAATGTACCGCAAGTTTCTAGAAAATGGGCAAGCTTCTATTCGGATGCTGGCTTTTGATATAGACAATCACGGTAACAAAATATCTGAAAAAATAGCATCGCCTAACGATCCATCCTATCTCATGGCTAAAACATCCTGTCCTGAGCCTTTTGCTAATACCCCGATGTTTCAGGTTTGGGAAAGTGACTCTGCCTATGAAGCAACTTTTAAGATTGACTTTCGAGACAAAGAACATGAGGTTAAAGTCCGCTTCTCCTATGCAAAAGAAGAGGCGAGAACACCTCCTAAACCGGGAGTTAATCCTGGGAGTCTTCCGCATGGCAAGCACGCCGAGAAAAATGTAGGGATTTCCATTGTTCGCGCTGGGAGAGAACTTGAACTCGATCAGTCTTTGGTAATTAAGTACGATCCTACTGAACGATGGTGGGGAGTTGAGATTGATTTTCCACCCTCCCTTGACGACCTATTTGGAGTTACAAATAACAAACAATCAGCCCGTAATTTTGCAGAATTAGTCAAAATCGATCCAGAATCTCTATTGGAAGATGGTCTTACCATGGCTCAGCTAAAGGAAGAACTTAGAGATAACAACGATCCGAGAATTCCATTGTTCGATATAATTCAAAAAATTGATAATCAGATTAGAATTATTCGCCGATGGTTAACAGCACAGACTAAGGGAACTCGTCCATCTAGTCAGCGCCACGATGTACATTTAGCTGAGAAAGTAGCCACTACAGTAACGGAAAAGCGTAAAGAAGAAGGACATCCGGGACAGAGCGATTTAGATGAGACTTTACCAAAGGCAGTAAGGCAAGAAGCTATAGAGTTGACGCTCAAAGATGAGGGAATCGCTGAAATTAAAGCAAAAGAACTAGCTGCATCCACTGTCGATGACGGGCTAAAGTACACCTTTGTTGAAGCAGACTTAGAGACTGCTGCATTCTTCTCGGTCAAGCCTAGAGGTGGAGCTATCATCGTCACCTTAAATACAAGCCATCCCGCCTATAAAAATTTAGTCGAAGTCTTAGAAGAAGAAGTTGAAGGCGTTGATGCAGAAACTTTGCGATCGCGACTAACTAACTCACTTGACGGTTTAAAGCTTTTGCTCATGGCATGGGCACGTTATGAAGATGAGCAACCTGATGGTAAAAGACGGCAAGCAGCCCAAGATGCTCGTGTAGATTGGGGACGTATTGCTCGACAATTCTTAGAGCAAGATGAGTGAAGTTGGTAAACAGCTAGAAGACCTTTGTAGAGATTCTAAGAATGAGATTTTACTGGTAGCACCCTTTATCAAAGTCTCGGCTTTAACGCGACTATTTGGACATTTGTCGTCAAATATCTCAGTTAAATGCGTCACACGCTGGCATCTAGAGGATATTTTAGCTGGAGTTTCGGATATTGAAATATGGTCGCTATTTAGAGAAAGACAAGGGTCGTCTCTTTGGTTACGTTCTAACCTCCATGCTAAGTATTATCGAACTGACGATCGCTGCTTGGTTGGTTCAGCAAACCTAACGAATGCTGCTTTAGGGTGGTCAACCCATCCAAATCTTGAACTGTTAATTTCATCTCCTGCGATTCCATCCTTTGAGCAAGACCTATTTTCTGAATGTGTTTTGGTCGATCGAGACCTATATGAGCAAACATTCAAGACTATTGAACTGCTTAGAGATGATTGTCCTGAAGTTCCTACGACTATAGAACTTTTGAATACTCAAGATTCTACTTGGCTACCTAGACTTCGTAATCCAGAGGATTTATATATTGCCTATTGTGGAAACGGGACTAAGCTCAGTACAGTATCTCGTGAAGCTGCTTTAATTGACTTGCGATCGCTTCTAATTCCTAAAGGATTGCAAAAACAGGTCTTTGAAGTATGCGTAGGAACCCTTTTACTACAGAAGCCTCTTATACGGCAAATAGATTCATTTCTTGAATATCCACAGAGATTTGGAGCAGTAACTGAATTTATGCGGCGGTACGCATCCCGAAGGGAATCTCTCCCATGCAACCAGGCTGAAGATTTTGATGCTGATCGATCTTGGCAAACTCTTATGCGCTGGTTAAGATATTTTTTAAGCGATCGCTATGCCTTATCTGTACCCAATCACTCAGAAGTCTTCTACAGGTTGAAAAAAGATGAGTCATAAACCTATCTACCTTGACTATCATGCAACTACTCCATGCGATCAACGTGTAGCAGAGATCGTACTTCACTACATGACCAATACCTTTGGCAACGCTAGCAGCATCGATCACATCTACGGCGATAAAGCCGATATCGCCGTCAAGCAAGCATCAAAACAAATTGCAGATTTGGTGGGAGCTTTGCCCAGAGAAGTCATCTTCACATCTGGAGCAACAGAAAGCATCAATCTCGTCCTACAAGGACTTCCCAGTTCTGGGAAAAAGCGCATCGCCGTTTTACCTGTTGAGCATAAAGCCGTTCTCGATACCTGCGAAGTACTATCGAAGAAAGGGCTAGCTGAGATTGTATTCCTGCACGTCGATCGCCAAGGCAAACTAAACCTCAAGCATCTCGAACAAGTCTGCGCCGAGGGACTATCCTTGCTCTGCGTCATGGCAGCCAACAACGAAATCGGCACGATTTACCCCATTCAAGCAGTCGGCGCGATCGCCCAAAAATATAACATTCCTTTTCTCTGCGACGGTTCCCAAGCAGTCGGCAAAATCCCCATTGATTTTACTGAATGTGGAATTACTTACCTAGCAATTTCAGGACATAAACTCTATGCCCCTAAAGGCATAGGCGCATTAATTGTTAAAAAGGGGCATTATCTCGAACCCATAATTCACGGCGGTGGTCATCAGAAAGGAATGCGATCGGGAACGCTCAACGTGCCGGGTATAGCTGGATTAGGCGAAGCCTGCCGCCTACGTCAGTTAGAAATGGCAGAAGATGAAAAAGTAATTGCCACCAAGCGCGATCGCCTACAAACTCTCCTACAAGAAAGCATTCCCGATCTTGTAATCAATGGCGATCGCACAAACCGACTCGCAGGCAATCTTCATATTTCGATCCCTAGCATCCCCAATAAAGCAATTATCGCCAGAATCCGCGATCGCCTTGCCATCTCTACAGGTTCGGCTTGCTCCTCAGGCGTAGAAGCCCCTTCTCATGTTTTGCAGGCGATCGCCTTACCTGAAAATCTCATTGAAGGAGCCTTGCGTATTAGCATCGGTAAATTCACCACAGATGAAGAGTGCGATCGCGCTGCAAATATCTTGGCTGAGGCAGTTCATCAAGTTCGCCAACTCATATTAGTGTAAAAGTGGATGAGTATTCCAAGATAATACGAACATCACAGGAGCGATCGCTCCTGACCAGCTTGTTGTATTCTTGACGCACTATGTTTTAACAATAAACGAGCGGAGATAAAACAAGCTAATCCTTACGTAAGTTGCTAAAATATCAATATTAGCGAAACTAAGTTGAATTTATGCTTTAGAAGATTATTTTGAGTCTTAGAGCCTGAAAAGACTCTGAAACTATCAGGAGAATTAAAATGATTGTTGTAAGTCCTTTACTGACGCTTTCAGAATATCTTGAATACAATGACGGAACAGATGCACGTTATGAACTGGTAAATGGGGAGTTAGTCGCGATGGCTCAGCCTACAGGAATTCATGGAGGCATGAGCGAATTTGTTAATGATGCTTTTCGCTCAGAGATTCAACGTCGGCAATTGCCTCTGATCTCAAAACAAGAATTAATTGCTGTTCAAACAGGGCTTATAGGTGGCAAAATCACTTGTCGGATACCTGATGTTATGGTGGTTACCTCTGAGCAATGGAATGAAATCAAGTTCCGCGAAGCCGTGTTAATAGATTCTATTCCTTTACTGGTTGTAGAAATTGTGAGCGATAGTACTCGCAATATTGATTACCGAAAGAAACGAGCAGAATATAATGCGATCGAGATTCCTGAATATTGGATTATTGATTTTAGCGATCGCAAGGTTACTGTTTTACTACTCGAAGATGGACTTTATGAAGAGATAGTTTATCGAGAAGAAGAAAATATTAAATCTTTACTATTTACCGAGTTACAGCTAACACCCGATCGGATTTTCAATGTTTAGAATGAACTTGATTCCCTTTAGCCATCTAAAACATTTAGCTATTTATCTTCTGTGATTCCTAAAACTTCAATCAAGTTTTCTAGTTTCTTAATGCTTGGATCGCCTGCTAAATATCCAATCCCTCGATGGAGGTGGAGGCGAAACTGAGTAGCAAGGGTTTCTTTATTTGTTCCTAGTCCATCATTGTGGCAGCGTTGTTTGAGAGCGATCGCAAGAATATCTGACAGGTTGCCTGCAAAAACTTGCCAAGTCATCTCCACATTACTGTCTGCGGGAATGTTAATGATGGAAGGGGGAGTAGGCTCGGCTAAAGATTTGCATAATGCCCAACGACAGAGGACATTCCAATGTTCGATATGAGTAGTACGTTTGAGTTTGAGTAGTTGCTCTCTGGCAGTTTGGGAGAGACGAATGCGGTCAACAGGTGGTTCCATAGGTTAGTGATTGGTTATCGGTTGTCAGTTGTCAATTACCAGAAGTATCCCGATCGCACGAAGGTTCGGTTTGTAGATTCGTCATAATCTAAGAGGTATTCGTGGGCAATAAGGTTGTTTTGGCGGAGACGAGTTACTTCTTCTTTGCCAATTTCTGTGTCGGTAGAGAGTAAAATTACTTGTTGGCTGGCATTTGGGAAGTAGCGGTCTAAAAGATTAAGGCGATGGGATGAGTCCAGCCGACCGAGGGGTGTATCAATCACAATTGGTAATTGACAGCCTGAAACACGGGCTAATCCCCATAGGAAAGCGATCGCTAGCATTTGTTTTTCACCTGCTGAGAGGCGATGTTTGGGGACAGGCTTACCTTCTGCATTATAAAGTTCTAGCCGAAATGTATCAGGTGCGATCGTAATGCGATGAACGAGTCGAGATTTGTGCAAAAGATGTAGAAAGCATTCTGTGACACTATTTTCCAGTTGAGCAATTTTGTGAGCTGTGAGTTCTTTCCTAAATAAATCTAGCGTTGTTTGTACTTTGCCTACGGATTGGAAGAAAAATTCTAGATTGCCTCTTGCGACAATGGTTGTTCCATAGTTTTCTAGTTCTCTTTTGCTTGAGGCTAACTTACGTTCGAGAAGTGCTAAGTTCCGCTTAGTATCGTCTAGCTCATTTTCTAAGGATTCACAAATTGATTCAGCTTCTTCTTTCTTCTGTAAGAGCTGTTGATAGATTTCTGGGCTTGCAGCAGAGGCAATAACATTTTGTATTTGCATACTTTCGCGATCGCAGGATTCTAGCTTTTGCACTATAGAATTTGCTAAGGCAGCAGTTTGAGGTAAATCATATTCCAAGAGCGTTGAGAGTGCATGCAGTAGGTCGGAATCAACGCCTAGCAATGCTTCACCGTGCTGAGATTCATCTTCCAGTTGGGCAAGATCTGCCTCTAGAAACTCCTGAACTAAGCGGATATATTTTTTAGGGAAGTTTTGCTTTTGAATGAATTCAGATAATTTGCGATCGCGTTCTTTAATCAGATCTAGGGCAGCTTTGGCTTTTTGAAGATGTAGCTCTTTTTTACTTTGTTCGATTGCTTGCTCTAAAAGAGGAGATTTAATCAGCATCAGTGGTAAACAGGTTTCTGCCACACTTAGTAATTCCTTTCTCTGCCGATCGGCTTCTGCTCTCAGGTGCTGATAGCTTTGCTCTAGTTCTTGTTTGTCTCCCGCAGCTTTTCCACCCTTACGCATAAATTCGCGTTCGACTTCTCCTAAAGATACTTTAGCCGTTTCTAGATCGGCTTCCAGTTGGGTCTTGTGTTCTTCTTCTAATTCAATCTCTGCGGATTGTTGTGTAATTAATGTCTCAATTTCTGCAAGTTTACTAAAGGCTTCTGTATCAACGGATTCACGACGTTTTTTGCTGGCTAATACTTCTAAATCGATTTCTAAGCGATCGACTAGTTCTAGTCCTAGAATGGTACGAATGGCATCGACTATTCCTTGGGTCGGCGTGTCTTGTAAGGCAAGTTCTCGAACTTGCTCACCATCAAACAGAAATAAGCCTGAAATACCAATGGGCATGATCTCTTCGATAAATTCATCCCAAGTGTTCGTCAGGACTTCGTTATTCCAGCCATCGACACGAACTTCTAAAATATCGCGACCGTTTTTGGGTTGCTGCGTCCAGCGACGGGAGACAGAGATCGGGACTTGGCGAAGTTCGGATTTATTGAAACTGGCTTGCTCAAAAACTAGTTCAATCGTCGCCTCTTCACCCATTTTGGCATCACGATTCACGCTTTGAGACAAAAATTCGCCATAGCTTAGGTTCCCTCTCGTGGAGCATTGGGCTTTTGCACCATATAGTACGAGGCGTAATGCATCAATAAAGGTAGTTTTCCCACCTCCATTCAATCCTCCTAATAGAATGATAGGGGGATGTTCCTGATTGACTGAGACGGTGAGGTCAATGATGTGTCGCCCTTGATATGCACCAAAGTTTTGCAGAATTAATTCTCGAAAAATCAAGACTTTACCTCTGATGGTGCTACGGGTGCGCCAAATTTCATGGATGCCCAATTACTCGCTTTAGGTGAGGTCTCAGGTTCAGCACTCTTCTGTACTTCCCCTAGAGCTAGTTGACGCACTTTGTCAACATCTCCTTCTTGGGCAGCATCTTTAAGATCTTTGAAACGATGCGCATTTTCAAGTGCCTCTTCTTGAGAACGCGAACTGGTCTCGAAACATTTTTCTAGGGCTTCATAAATGCCAACCCGCCGCATTTTGCCGTAATGCTGTCTTTCTACACTTAGGAGTTTGGTAGTCAGTTCTAGATGCATGGCATTTTCACCGCAGAGGTTCGCAAGGATTTCCCATTCATCAGCTCCGAGCAGACTCTGGCTATCATTGGAATTGATGTCTTGAAATTTTTCGCCTGTTTCTTTGAGATAAATACGCGGAAGTGCGTCGTCAAATTCATGTTTGTCTTCGCGCCAAATTCGTCGAATTTCGCTGAGTTCGGCTTGGGTGATCAGTTCGATCGCTTGCATTTCGGGTGGTGCATTTTTGCGAGCAAGGGTTTGAGCTTTGAGCAACTCTCGGAGCCAATGTTCGCGCCATTTTTTTGTATAAGGCCCCGGAATTGGCTTCACTTCTTGCTTGCCGTCGTTGTTGTGGGTGAATAACTGCACGTTGCCGCTCATACGGCGAAAATCGCGTTTATCCCAATCATCGGGATTGTCTAGGGCGTTGCGTAGTTCAAGCAGGGGCTGCATCCATTCTTTTTCGTCATCGTTTTGAATCATTGCCTCCATGGATTTGTCTTTGTTGACTAAGGTGCAGACCCAGCAACCAAAACGTGAGTCACCACAGCTAGGGGTGCTGCTGTCAAGAACAAGGGGACATTCGTTATCGGCGGTTGCGCCGCGATACATGGTGAAAAGATCTTTATTACTGTTGCCCCAAGGATTGGGATACTGATGCAAATAGAGCCAAACCTCGTCGTTGCGCCAATCAGCAATGGGGCTATAGATCAAGGAGTTGGGTAGGCTGCCGTGGTAAAGCCAAGAGGTTAGCGTGCTGTCACCAATGCGATCGCCGATGCTACCGATTTCATGGTCGCTCATTGACCTAGATCGGCGAGTACTTTCAGCTTTGCGCGTGCCTAGTACGATGATCACTTCACCTTTGGCACGAACGATGTTTTGCACAAATTGGTTAGATGGCTTGATTTTGAGGCGTTCGGTACACCAGCGAAAGCCGTTACGGGGTGCGGGGTAGCCTTTACCAATGAGGTTGACCCAGAAGGTGTCTTTGACATCAGGAAAGAGTAAGTGGGACTCGATGGGCAACCCTTGCTCGATCGCAGCGGTTTGCATATTCGCGATCGATCGCTTTACCCATGTGGCAACGATCGGGTTTTCGACGCGGGTATCGGTGGTGATGACGTAGACCTGTTTAGTGCGTCGTTCGGTGGGTAATTGCTGGAGGGCTTGCCAAACGAGTTGTAGGGTGGTGGTGGAGTCTTTGCCGCCCGAATAGCCAATAATCCAAGGAATTTCGTCATGACAGTACAACTGCTGGATCTCAGTTATCAGCGCCTGAATGTCTTCGATTAACTGGGGTGTAGTGCGTTGGGGATCGGTCATGGTTATCAACTTGCCTTGTTTTCGGGATATCCCTATTACTGCTGTAGTCCATATGGACTACAAATAGTCTACGATAAACCATGGGGTAAAGATTTTGCTACATTCACTAGTTGATTTGCATCAAGTTATCGAAAGGGTGTCGATTTTCCAGTGATTAGGTATAAAGCGAAGCCTTGTGTCAAGGATGACTATATTTGTCACTTAGGCTCTCGCTGAGGTATTTCTTATACTGAACTGACAAATCTGGTTCTGCTTCAATGCAACCAATCAGCCCTGCTTGTTGGAGGAGTTGCAGGGGGCTAGAGGATTCTTTGTGTAATTTTTGATCGCTGTCGAGTCTTGTGTTAGGTCTCATAGTTGTATTTGCCATGTTTCAGCTAGGTTAAATGAGTAAGCTGAGCTATAGGAATGCGACTATAAATTTCTCTGTTTTCTTCCTGAGCTTGACGTAAATCGTACTGTGTCTGTAAATTTAGCCAGAACTGAGCACTATTACCAAAATAGCGAGATAGACGTAGAGCCGTGTCGGCTGTAATGCTACGCTTTTCAGCTAAAATTTCGCTAATTCGCGTTTGAGCTACACCTATATCTTTGCTTAACCGATAGGGAGTTATATCTAGTGGCTCCAGAAATTCTAACCGCAGAATTTCGCCAGGGTGAATGTTTGGAAGAAGGTTGTTGTCCATAGCAATTTTCCTCAGTGGTAGTCTACAATTTCAACTCGATCCGCATTGTTTTCATTTGTCCACACAAAGCAAATTCGCCACTGATCGTTAATGCAGAAGCTATACAGCGATCTCAGATTTTGCTAGTTATCCATAATCCTGTAAATATTGTGAAATGGAGAAAGTAAGCAAATATCGGGAGTATGTTCAAAATTTGCTGACGCGAACAGTAACTTTGTAGACTAAATAGCCTACAAACAGGTAAAACGAAACTAAATGGACTACAGAATTATACGTCGTGTAGTCCATATGGTCACATTTCTTTACATGCTAAACATCCTCTGACACGATCAAAGGCATGGGTAAAGCAGGTAAAGCACTTGGGCTAGTTCTGGAAAGATATAGCATTAGTCAAACAAATCTGGCTAATGCTCTAGGAGTTGGTCGTTCAAATATTTATCGTTGGACTAATGAAGTTAGAGATCCTAACTCTGAGACAGTCCTGCGTATTGTTGAAGCATTAGAGAAAATTAATCCCAATGCTGCAAAAGAATTCAAAAGTCTGTATATGGGCAATCAGTAAGTTAGAAAAAGTTGCTCGCCATGATTAAAAACATTTTCTCGATGCCAACGCAAAGCGTCAATTCTAGGAAAGTAGCTCTGTTGTGCTGGTAATGCAATGTACTGACCATGAAAATCTCTCATAGTCCTTGCATGAGGTGACGCTTCTCTTAAATCCTCAGAGACAATAATCCTGTAGTCATCATCAACGGTAAACCAGCCACGGTCAAAAGCCCAGTGATGATTTTTGCAAAGAGAAAGACCATTATCAAAGCGATCGTCGCGAAATTGAGAGAATGGTTTGATATGCGCTCCGTCAACGATGTGTTGATTTAGAGAATTGAGAATCTGTAACTCACAAAACGCGCATCGAAATTCATAAGCAGAAACTACTATTTTACGAAATGCCGCATCTCGAACAATCAATCTAGATTCGTCTTCTATTTCATCAGCAGAATAGACAATGCCACCCTGTTCTCTTAAGCGATCTTGAAACTCCTGAAAGGAATTGATTTGAAAAAGTTGTGCGATTTGTGATGTTTTATCGGAGAACCAAGTGTTTACGAGCACATCAATCAAGCCACTTCTTGAGGATGGATCTTGGATTAGTTCAAAAAGCTCATCATCGAAGTAGGCATACTGTACAGCATCTCTCAATCCACTGAGGGTTTTGATTTTGACTTTTGAGTTGATTACGGGTTCAAATCCTACTTTTGCTTTTAGATGCCAAAATCCATCACCCTGAAGATGAAAGAATGGCTGGGCAATATCTGAACGATGAGATTCTGAACCCAAGTGACTCCAATACTTGAGAAATGTGGCGATTAATTCTGGCGATAAAAATATGCGATTTTGAGTGATTACTTCCTGTTGGATTAGAGCGATCGCAGATAGGATGAGTATGGGCTTATGAGGGGCAATTCCACGCACACGGTCTACTCGCAGCTTGGCAAATTTTTTGGAATAGAAAAGTAGATCTTTGTTCATAAAAATCTACTCAAATCAAAATCTTCTAGAGATTCTCTATTCTTTTCAGCTAGCAACATCAGCAGAATTGTATCGGTATAGTCAACACTTCCTTGCAATTCGCTTTGCAAAGCTTCAAGTCCTCCATTGGCATACTCCTCAAAGATTTGAACGCGAATGTTGCTAGATTCTTCGTCAAGAGCAAGACTTTTCGGATCTTTTGTATCTGCGATCGCAATTAAATTGATCGCAGGTTCATAGCCTCTCGCTAAAAACTGATCTTGTGGAATTGGATCGGGCTCCTTTCTTGATGTTTTACCAAGAGGTGTCTTTTTGCCACGCTTTAGCCCAAGGACTGCGGCAAACGTCATGACATCAGCATAAGTTTGGAAGGGCGCAGTAGGATTTTCCGCAGCTCTTAAGGAGCGAACTAATTCTGCTTTATCTTCGGCAATATAAACTCTACGAATACTCATTTACCAAGACCAAGCCATTACTTTGCAATATTTTCTAAAAATTTCTTGCGAAATCGGATCTGGGTCTTTTTTTGAGAATTCACTAAAAGGCTCCCTGCGATCGCGCTTTGCTCCTAACGATGCGGCAAACACCAACACCTCAGCATAAGTCTGAAACGGCTTCGTCGTATCATCCACCCCATCAGCCTTTAAAGACTTAACCAAATCAGCCTTATCCTTCGCGATTTTAACCCTTGCATCAGCCATCGTGATCTACTCCTCAATCCCACTTAACAACATCGCCACCTGTTCGGGAGCAGGCAACTGATCCTTTAACTCCTGTGGCAGCGTTGACACCATCCGATAGGTTGCTACCCCAATTGGTTTATTCGCATCCTTCAAAGCATATTCCACCGTTGTCTTATCCTTTGACTTGCAGAGAATTATTCCAATCGATTGCCCCTCATCTATCATCCGCACCTTATCATCTAGCACGGCTAAATAGAACTGCATTTTCCCCACATACTCAGGCTTAAACTTACCTACCTTTAACTCAACTGCCACCAAACATCGCAAGTGCCGATGATACAGCAGCAAATCGATAAAATATTCATCCTCCCCCACCTCTAACCGATATTGACTGCCCACAAACGCAAACATCCCACCCATCTCTCGCAAAAATGGCTCAACCTGTGCCAAAATAGCTGTCTCAAGCTGACGCTCGCTATGCTCATCTCCCAACTCTAGAAAATCGAACGTATATTCATCTTTAATCGCTAGCTTAGCGCGATCGCGACTCTCTTCAGATAGCGTTGCATCAAAATTTGTCTGATTCAGCAACGTCTTTTCGTAAGTTTGGTTCTCGATTTGGTGAATCAACACATTTTTTGTCCAGCCAAATTTGCGAGTCATCCAAAGGTAAAACTCACGCTCTAAATCGTCTTTGCATCTCTCCATAATCGCCAAATTATGCGACCAACCAATTTCTGCAACCATTGGTTGCAGTTTTTCATTTTGACTGTAGCTCAAATAAAAACTACGCATATTCCAGATATTACGAGCAGAAAAACCGCTTACCCCTTGAAACTCCGCTTGTAAGTCTTTGGCTAGTTGTTCTACAACGGACTTGCCCCAAGTTTCTCCTTGCTGGCGAGTCACAATCATCTTGCCAATATCCCAATAGAGCATAGCTAGTTCCCGATTGACTGACCTCAAAGCCTCATATTGAGCAGCCCGAATCCGTTGCTTTACTGCAACCAACAACTCTGTATAGGTCTCAGACAAATTTACGCGATCGCCTGTCATCTCTCTATCCATTAAAAGTTTTTAGAATTAGAGCAAGTGTGTTAACCATGACTGACCTCCAAAACTTCGGTATATTCGTATTCATAGGCACTCTCTCGCACTAACGGATAGCTCGTACCATACAAAACGATTTCATCTGTTTGAGGATCGGGTTTATTAGAGTTGAATACAAATACATACTCTTTCCCAATCCGCGCAGTCATTTCCTCTGCAACTTCTACGCGCCACTGGGTTTTTGTCACCATCACCACAAGCTGATTTGCCAATCTAGGAATTAATCGTGCCACTTGCCTGCGATAGATTTCGTCTAGGCTACCAAATGGCGAGTCCATGACAATTGGGAACGTACTGCTATCTGGCCCCATCACCAACCCTGTCTTGCTCCATTCCCTCACACAATCAATAATGCTACCAATAAAAGACAAACTAAGGATTTGATTTTCACCTGTGGAAGCACCCGACTGAACTTCTTGACCAGCAACAGTTTCAACTAGACTCAATTCATACTTTTCGCTCAACCTTGGCGTTAGTGCCTTGAAAGAGATCTGGCTAAAGATTTGAGCGATGCGAGCTTCCAATTGTTTGCGAAAGAGTTCGTTACGATTTGCTTTTAAATCAATCAGTAAATCTATAGCCTCTTGGGCAGCATTAATGCGTTTTTGAGCTAGCTTTTGCTTGCCTTCATTTTGTTTGCTGTTTTTAATTTGCTTGCTCAAATTTTCGATTTGCAACCGATAGTCAGTAATTTTTTGCTGCTTTGCGCCTTTTTCTAGATTTAAGTCTTCAACCTTGCGATCGACCTGATCGATGCGCGTTTGCATCTGGCGAATATCCTCAATCGGGCTATGGCGTAACTGATCGCGAATAGCTTCCAACTCTAACTCAAGGCGAGAAATATTGCTTTTGAGATGATTGATATTTGCTTGCTTGGTATCAATGCCTTGCCAAAAATCTGTTGCTTGCTTTTCAACTTCATCGACAAAGCCCTCAAGCTTTAAAGTGGCAGTTTCCACATCTGCCAGGCCAGCCTTGTCTAACCAGGTTTTTACCTGTTCGTAATTGGGTGAGCCTTCATGGAGTTCTGCACCACAAATACAGCGTTGACGTTCTAGCAGGTCGAGTACAAAGGTTTGCTTAATATCCGCAGGAAGTTCGCCACGTTCGTGTAACCCACCCACCAGTTCTCGAAAATCAGCGATCGCATTCGGCAGAAACACACTATAGCCTTGAGTGGAAATCGCCTGCTTCAGTTCGTTTTTTACCCGACGGAGATTATCCCGATTGTCGCGTTCTTGCGCTTCGAGCGCTTCTCGCCGCTTTTGGATTTCTTCTACGCCGCCCAACTCTGCCAAGCGTTGGCTACAGTCTCGCCTTAGCTGAGCTTGGCACTCGACTTCGCGATCGATTTCCTCCAGTCGCGCCTCTAGTGCGGTGATGTCTCGATCTATTTGCTGCTTTTGAGAAATTAAGGTCTTGGTTTGAGCATCACCCACACTTTTGAGTTCTTCTTCTAGGGATTTTTTGGCTTCTTTAAGATGCTTGATCGCATTGTCTAAAACCTGCACGCCCAAAAGCTTTTTTGTCGCTTCCGCAATCTCATTGCGATTATCCGATCTCACAATTTGTTCGATGCGCTCTCCATCAAAGAAAAAGTATTGATGCAAGCTCTTGGGCAAGATGCCATTAATTACTGCCTCAGGCATTTGCTTGTGGGGAGTCCAGCGTCCGTCATCCCCTGAAACCAATAGCAGTAATTCACTTTTGCTGTAGTCAATAATTCTCTCTTCGCTAATGTTGCGTTTATAGGCGCGGCACTGTCGCTTGACTCTATAGCGCTTGCTATCATGCTCAAATAAGACTTCCGCCCAACATTCAACAGCTTGATTCGGTTGGGATTCGGCGATCGCTTGACGATTGACTAACTGCTCTGGGTCACCAAAAGCCGCTGTAAATTTTTCGTATAGCACCCATGTAAAGCCATTCAACAGCGAAGTTTTGCCTGTGCCATTGTTGCCGTGCATGACTGTGATGTTGCGATCGTCAGATCTTGCCAACACAATCTCAGGCGTTTGTTGATAAAAACAGCGAAAGTTAAACAGCTTGATGGAGATCAGCTTCATTGCACAGCTTCCTTGACAATTTTGAGAATATCTTCATTGATCCGACCTAGCTCGTTTTTGTCGAGACGATCTTTCTCGATCGTCAAGACGTTGCGAATAATTTGTTGAACTGCGGGTGAAGCCCGATCAATCGGCTCATGTATATTGCTCAGGTTGGGAACTTTGGTCATCGATTCTACTTTATATACTCGTTTACACTAGCGACTGCGATCGCTATGCTTACAAATCTAGCAACCCATAGCGTTTTTGCAAGTCTACTAGCTTTAGTCTAGCCTCTCCGCAGTTGTCTGCTAAATTAGCAAACTCCACAAAGCGCTGTAACTCTTTTCTCAGTAAATTACGTTCGACATCTATACTGTCCCTACCTAGATCGGGTGGTAAAACGATCGTGTCAAATAAAGTCGCACGGGTTTTATTGGGATGTGCGCGCAAAATTCGTCCGCGTCGCTGAATAAATTGGCGAGGATTCGTACTACTTGCCAACATAATTGCAGTTTGAATCGCGGGAATATCCACACCCTCATCTAAACAACGAATCGCTACAAGTCCCTGTAAATCTCCAGTTTCAAACAAAAGCCTTAAATTCTCCCGCTCTTCTAAAGATGTCTCTGCTGTATAAGTATTGACTCGATACCCCAAGTCTGAGCCTAATAATTGCGCCACCGCATTTAATTGGCTGGTACTGGTCTCTGCAACCTCATCCTCAACTGAGCCATCACCACAATAGATCAGCGTATGTGTTGTCTCAAGGCGTTGTTGCATCAGTTCCCTTAATGCGGTCAACTTATTAGCAGCAGACCCTAATAACCTTGCCCGTTGCATCAGTAAAGCCGCGATGATTTCGCTGTCACCCTCCAATGCGATCGCCTTGCCGATTTTCTTCGTCAACTCAGCATATTTCTCAGTCTCAGATTCCGTTAGTTCTACCAAGATCGGATAGTAAAGGTAATGTACCAATGCCCCTGCTCTAATTGCGTCCGCAAGGGTAAACTCGGGTTGAATCACTGCACCAAAATAATCAAACAGAGCTTCTGTTCCTAACTCGTCAAAATAACGCTCTGGTGTAGCAGATAGCGCTAATCTCAAGCCCACATTGCGCGGCAAACTTTCTGCTAGCCTTTTTGAGCCTAAGTTATGCGCTTCATCTCCCACAATTAAGGTTTTATCGGGTAAGTAGCGAAGCTGCGACTGCAATCCCTGACCAATTAACGTGGTATTTGTCGCGATAATTGTCAGGAATTTCTGATGCCCCGATCGCACGTTGTAAAGTTGCGTGGACAATCGGGCTTGCCAGTTATGCACTTTTTCAAATGCAAGGATTGGCTCTAGCCCAAATTTTTGACATTCTCTTTCCCATTGGATCACTAAATGCCTGTAAGGACAGACGATCAATAGAACCTGTAAACCAATTTTTTGATGTAGCTCAGTCGCGATCGCCAATGCCGTAATGGTCTTTCCGCTACCCGTTGCCATCTTGAGCGTGCCGCGCCCATGATTCTCAAACCAGTTTGCGATCGCTTGTTTCTGATAATCCCGCAAACTTAAGGTATTTGGTAATATTGGTATCCCTCGTTCGGGATTGCTGACGATGGGGATGTAGCATTGTTCTGCTTCTCCCACAACGGAATTTTTCCTCGGAATTGACTCAATCGGTGGATTGTTAGGACGCAAACGCAGAAGCGATCGCTTTGCTGCTTCGGGAAAGTCAAGAATGTCTAAGGAAGGTGTGCGATTTTCCCATAACCGTAGAAAGTTCTCTTGCTTGCTCAGTGCGCGTTCCCTGACGCCCTTCTCCCACGAGCAGAATACATCAATACACTCAAAGTTATCCATTAAAGCACTCGAACTTTCATTCGCCGATCCAGTAAATGCCACAAGATTTCCCTCACGATCGGAGAAAAGTCCTAGCTTCTCATGATAAATGCCCCTATGACTGCGGATGTCCCTACAGATGGCAAGCTTGATTTCTAGCAAACCTTTGCTCAATAACCAAGCAAGGCAAGCGAGGCGATCTTTAACAACTTCTTCAAACTCCTGTTCTAATTCTCTTAACAGACTCTGGGTAACGATCTCTTCTCGCTGACTTAGTCCTTGAGCGATCGCTGCCGCATCTTCTTGAGATAAACAGGGAGATGACACTAAGCGCATTTTGCCCCCAGAGTGAAGCAATGCTGTCAAACCTTTTGCCACTGTTGCCATGGAGGTACTAGAAAAAAATCCCACTGCCCGACAGTAGAGAAAGGAATTCTCTAGACAGGGAATATAGAAATCTTGGATAAGATCGCAGTTGTCACTACGATACTCATTTTTGAGTTTTAGATTGCTCAGAGCCAATTTTCGAGCCTCCTAACTGTTACGCTTTCCCCTTTACTCTATCTACTGGTCGAGCTGTTTAAATACCATTGGTGGTAGCTACACCACATGATGACTATATGAATCCTGGGCACTGGTTCCGCACTATGGGAAAAAGCTCTAAAATCCTTTTGGTCTCTGGATTTCGATGATTTGGTCTTAAAATGACTAAACCCCTTACTTGACAAGGACTTTAGCCTAATAATCCTGTCAGATGGAACCAGCGCCCAGAAACTGGGTAGACAATTAAGATAGTTTCCTAGAAGTTAAGCGGGTGAAGAGATTCGAACTCTCGACATTCTCCTTGGCAAGGAGATGCTCTACCACTGAGCCACACCCGCACGTCACTCAAAAAGTGCTTAACTATAATGACAAACTTGTATCACCAAGTCAAGCACTTTTTTAAGCAAAGTTGAATAGTAATAAAGTTTTTTAGTGCCTGCTCAGCCAAACCCTTGCAGAGACTGGCGAGCAGATTCTGCACCCACCAAAATCACTTATATTTACATATAAGCAGATTGGAAACCCCACCATAACAAAACGCCGATCGCGCTTAAAACTACAACTGCTGAAAGTGCGATCGCCACGGGGCTATCAGCACCATCAAACTTCATAATGCCACGATTAAAGTCTGACATATAAGTAAAACCTAACCTACTTATTTCAATTACTTAAGGCTGACTTACTTATATACTACCTGCAAATACTGAGGCAATATCCTTTGCATTTATTTAACCTCTATCACAACTAGCCGAGGGATGAAAATCTTTCTGCTGCCTAGCAAATCTATTCATAAGCTCCACGAATTACCCACTGAAGCTGGAGTTTATTACGTCACGGCTTTTTGGCTAGTGTTTTATGTGGGGCAGGCAAAAAATCTACGGAATCGCTGGCGTAAAAACCATCAGAGGTATAACCAATTCAAACTGCTTGCCCCCTTTGGTCGGCTTCACTATAAGACCATGCCTGCATCCCAGATCGCTACCTACGAAAAGGCTGAAATCAAGTACTATAAACCTGTGTGGAATTACAGCAGGGTGCCAGATTTTTTTGGGCTGTTAACTTTATTTCTAGGTGTATGGTTGCGTGTTATTGTTTACACCCTGATGATGCTCGCTTTGGTTGCGATCGCAATCTATCTCATTTGGTTTCTTTGAATTTAATGATTCAGACTTAGGTTTTTCTGGCAAAATTTGTTTGTTTTTATTTTTGCGAAAATACTTCAAGGCTCAAAACTTCGCTCAAAACTTTAAGGGCATTTTGGTAAATCATCATTCACTCAAAAGTCGGTTTCGGGCGGCCTTAACAGGTGCATTGCTTGTTTTGCCATCCCATCAGCGCGAGAAAATATCTGGTGCGGTTGAAATCGCGATCGCATCTCAGACAAAGTTCCCGATTGAACCCATAGCCAATCAAGAACTGGATGTCTGGACAAAGGTTTGCCAAGCGATCGCCCTAGGTTTGTTTTGGCATCAAGACGTACATACTTTATCCAAGGTGCTATCTAGCTATGTGGCGACTCCAGAGCATTTGATTTTGGCCTATGCGATCGCGCTCTGCTGTCGAGATGCACTCTATCCAAGAAATCTGATCGGTCATATTTGTGCGTATTTACCCAAGGAACTAGAGGAGGAACTTAATGCGGAGGGTTTGAAAACTTTAATTCAGCAGTTGCGGTTGGCACAAGATTTGGTCGATCGCGGACAAAGTGGGGTAATTGCTCGTCATACCCTACATCAACCGATCGCCTATGGACTCTATTGCTTTCTTAGCACCCCCCGTCATTGGGGACTTGCCACAAAGCGCACCCAGCTAATGAATCCGATTATTGGGGCGAGTATCGGTGCGATCGCAGGGGCTTACCAAGGACAAGTGCCAGCAGAATACAAGGATGATATAGGTTTGGAAATCTTAGAAACTGGCAGGCTAATGGGCGATCGCTTATTGGCAGCTTGGGCTGGAGTTTATGACCTATCTCAAATACAAGATTTGGCTGAATTTTCGGCAACTATCGCTGCTCCCAATGTTCTAAAGCGTAGAATTTAATCAGGTGGAAACCTTACGATCGATCGTAGCGTCTTGAAGATTGTGACTTACGATCTAAGAAGCTCATCTCCTCAAAATCTGTCTTTACCAAAAACATCTCTCGTTTGAGATAAGCAAGGAACTCAATATATGATGCGACCTGTTAACTTTGTTTCAGCTTCCCTGATTGCCAGCGTTTTGGCAACAGTGATCGTACTGCCGAGCTGGGCGGGCGATCCCTTTCGCACATCAAATCCGCGTCCGATTGGTGCAGATACGCAAAAAGCTTTTGAACTGCTATTTAGGGAAGGGAACTTTTCTGATGCTGTCAAACAAATTGACATCGCGCTCAAAACTGAATACGATGAGCCGTTGATTCAAGCCCTAAGAGCTTCTGTTGCCTTTATTCGTGAAGATTATCTCGATATGAAGGTCTATGGTGACAAAACTCGGGCCCAGGCTCGGAGATTGCTGAGTACTGACAAATTACGGGGTCATATTTACCTCGCTGCTAGCAATCTCATTGAAGCAGGCTATGTCGTAAAGACAGAAGGGCTCACGAGTGCACCTAAAGCATTACCGCTAGTTCAACAAGCTCTTGACGAAGTTAAGAATGCCCAAGACATTGACCCTCAAGACCCAGAGCTAAATGTGGTCAAAGGTTATATGGATATGCTGATTGCTTCCGTTTTGCCGCTTTCCGATCTAGAGAATGCGCTTACCAGTTTAAAACAATATGCTTCTCCTGATTATGTCAAATGGCGTGGAGTTGCTTTAGCCTACCGCGATGCTAGAAAAACCGACCTTGCGTTAGAAGCAGTGAATAAGGCTCTCATTGCAGCACCAAACAATCCAGAGCTGTATTACCTCAAGGGACAAATTCTTTGGCTCAAGGGAGGCAGTAGCCTGGGAGATGCCAAACAAAATTACGTTAAAGCATTGAGCAAAGCTAAACAGTTACCTCCACCTTTGGTCGGTGTTATCAGTACAGAATGCCGAAACCTGACAAACGAACTTACGGGTAGACCAGATAGTTGCCCCATACAGAATTAGGACAAAGTTAAATCGCTTTTCTATAAAATTTCAGTTTGCATAAACAGGTTCTGTTTACTTAGCTCCTTGAATCATTTCACCCTCAGCGAAGACTTCGTTGAGGGTGATTTTTTCACAAGATTTCCGATAAATTTGCCACAGCTCTGAATTTGATACCATTTTCAAAAAGTGATGCAACGCATCTTTTTGAAAAGACCGCGCGGAGCGCGGAACACAAAACCCGATCTGTCGCAATTTTAAGAGAAATTGGTATCATACCAATTTAATTGGTGAAAGCAACAGATAGGAAATGCAAGACACTGTAATTCTTAACCACATGCTAGATCTGTTACCCTTGGTCTTTAAATTGGTATGAGTTCCGTGCTACATGCAGTTTTTTGAAAATGGGATTACTCAAGAGTATTGGTTCTTCTGAATGCTGTTAGAGCTTGCCAACAGCGCACAGAACAAATATCAGAAGTAATTGTACGAATAGGGAGCCACTGAATTCCTTTTGAGCCTATCTCTGGGTCGGAGCTGCTCAGAACGCAAGACTGGCGGTCTACGGAGCATTGGTAAATAATATTGACATTATGGAGTACCCCCCCCGAAATCAGCGGATCGGGAAAAAAGCTATCTGTGACCGCTAATAACTGCAGCACATCAAAGACTGCGATTCCTGTCTCTTCTTGGATTTCGCGATGCAGCCCCTCAAGAACGGTCTCATTGGGCTCCAACCCACCGCCGGGCAGATCCCAACAGTCTATTTCGGGTAAAGTCATTTGGTGGATTAATAACACCTCATCGGCATCCACAAAGAAGCCATTGACCGTAACTCTCAATCTCGTCTGTTCTGTCATTTGCATGCTTTTCTGTTTTACCGTAGACAACTTGCCACAATGGTTACGAAATCGTTTAAATCTGGTGTTTTTAATCCTTCTACCTTCGCGAGATCGTCCCATGCTCTGAGGCTTACAGCATCTTTAGCATAGGGCTTTCCCATAAACACGAATGCTTCCTCTTTAGAGAAAATCCCGCCTTGCAGAATCAGGCTGCTTTGAGATGCGAGAGATAAACCTGCAAGGTAAGTAGGATCGGCAGCACAGAGATAGCGTTTAGCCTCCACATGTAGCCGAATTGGCTCTGTGACCGTTGGTGGGAAAAGCAGTTCCAGTGGTTTTACACCCTCATATTCATGGCGACTGTCGATCGCTTTCTCTGCACAGTTCTCACCTAAATCATGCAACAAATGTCCCAGATCGTGCAGGAGACAAGCGGTAATCAGTTCTGAACTTGCACCCCGTTCTCTCGCCAGTGTGGCGCATTGCAATCCATGTTCTAACTGGCTCACAGGTTCTCCACCATATTGAGCGTGCCCTCTCGTGGCAAAAATATCGAGAATTTCATCGAGGCTAAATTTCATGCGATCGCTCCAAATTACCAATTGCCAATTAAAACCTGCACTTCGCTGCGAGCAAACAACCAAATTCCCTCGCAAAATCGATGGAAACACGAGCGTGGACTGCTCCCTGTTTATCAAAAAAACGTTGCTTCCCAGAGAGGGGAAATACACCTTCATGCCAAACATTTGGATGGATATAAAGTCCACAATTTCCATCAAATCGAAAACAGATGAAATCTTCAGGCTTCACATCATCGCCCGGTAATGCGAGAGGAACGAAGAAAGGTTTGCGATCGAGAGGAAAGAATAGCTGTCCGCCATCAGGGTGATAGTTTGCATGCCAAAGGAGGATTTGCTCTGGTACGCGATCGCTTTCAAGAACGGCAAGGCATGGCTCTGTGGCATAGGCTAGAATATAGTTGCCATCAACGGCTTCATTATGCCCAAATAAAATTTCTCCTTGCCATTCACTCCAAAAAATTCCTTCAGTAGTACCTGCGCCATCGCCGCTACCCAGATCGACCGATCGCCATCCTTGGGCAGGCCATTGCACAATTTCTATTTGAGCGATAGCAGGATCGTTCACTAAATATCCATATCCAGCTAACGTGGCATCGGTTGCCTCGATCGCTGGCATCACAATCCGCTTGAGTCCAGAGGGTAGGTTGGGGTTGAGATAATCTACGGTCATAGAAGCTACAAATAAGTTGCTATATTCTCCTCAGCTAAGCCAAAGGATAGGGTCATACCCGCACCGCTAAGGGCATTCACCAGAACGACATTGGGTTCTGGCTGAGCGATAAATTCGGTTTTACCAGGAAGTTTTGCATAAACCCCATGCCAAGTTTCCGCGATCGCTAACGATGGGAACTTAGCGAATTTCTGTAAATAATCGAGAACGAGGTCGTTGATTTCGCTGCGATCGAAGGGATCGGGATTCAATCCGTATTCATGGGAGTCTCCAAGGATTACTTCTCCCAATCCATTTTGAGAAGCCATGACGTGAATTCCCCACTTTGGAAAATCTGGTGTTTCAAGCTCTATCCTTTTTCTTAAGGCATCCAACGTACTACAGTGACCGAACGATGCGTAGTGCGTTAGGGTCAATCCCGCACAGAGCGAAGGACCCAATCTCCAACTTTCTGGTTGAGGTACAGTTCGCATCATCTGTAGCCTGACTTTTGTAATCCCTGTTTCCGCATATATCTGGGGATACAGCGTCTCCATATCTGCGCCGCTACAGACAAAAATGCGATCGGCAGTCCATAGTTCGCTTCCTACTTGGAAATTGGGATGGGAAATAGCCGTTACGGTTTTGCCAAACTGGAACTCAATCGGATAGTGATGCGCTAAAAACGCTGGGAGCTTTTGAATTGCTTCTCTCGGATCGACCGTCATTTCCGTATCGCTCCAGAGTGCGCCGAGCAGACCATCTGAATTAACTGCATTGCTTTTTCCTGCTACTTTATCGGCAATCAACAAAGCAATGGAATCGTTGGGTTCGTTGGTGGCGATAAATTCTTCGAGCACGTCGAGTTCGTCTTGGCGGTAGGCAAGCAGTAAAGAACCGCAGCGATCGCAGTAAAGTCCAGCTTTTTCAGCAACTTCTAACCAGATCTCTCTAGACCTGAGGGCGCGATCGCGCAATTTCCCAGCAGGTTGACCGATCGGCCACACCATGCCAAAGTTGCGAATGGAAGCTCCTACAGCAGCGAGATTTCGCTCGAATACAGTTACTTTGAACCCTTTTTTGGCAGCCGCGAGTGCATGGGCGAGACCGACAATCCCGGCACCCACGATCGCAATTTCTGTATGATTTGTTTGACTCATGTTCGGCTCATTATCGTCAATTCTTTGTGATTTGAAAGTCTATAGCAATCCTAATTTGATTTGTGTGTAGGGGCAATTCATGAATTGCCCCTACGATTCTATACAGGACAAAGAATCTCTTATATCATTCAGGAGCGCTATATAAACTCGCTAAGGTCTTTTGGAATTCAGTCAAGGATGCAAAAAGACCATCGTGGGGAAAGATCGCTAATTGTTCTCTTGTATGGGTTCCGTTGGTAACACCATAGGTATAGAGGCAACCAGCATTGCGTCCTGCTAAGAGATCGGAAGGCGTATCGCCGATGCAGACCACTTGTTTGGGATCGATAATTCCTAGCTGATACATTGCCTTTTGAATCATATATGGCGCGGGACGACCTTCTAGATCGTATATTTCTGAGGGCGTAATCGAAGCTTGAATTATTGATGATTCGGAGCCGATATAGTGAGGGTTCAATCCCCGATCCCACCCCAAACGCTTGAGAATAATATCCGTAACCTCGCGATAAAACCCTGTAGTCAAAGCAATTTGAATTCGTCGCGATCGCAACCAGTCAAATAGTTCTAGGCATCCGATGGTCGGTTCTACGGGTTGGGTGAGATAGTGATTTTCTAAAATATGTTTGAAAGCTGAAAAGGATGTTTCCACATTTGCAAGATAGTTCGGATCGTTTGTGCCAATTTGCTCTGCCCAGAGGGTTTGGAAAACGAGTCGTTTTGAGAGTCCCATCATGGCGATTACTCGTTCGGGCAAGGCTTTCAGTCCTGTTTTTTCAGCAGCACGCATGAAACAGGTTTCTACCTCGCGATCGTCCTTGACGGTCGTGCCAGCCATATCCAAAGCGACTAATTTAATTGCAGTCATGGGGTTTTCCTGATGTGAAATCGACAAGCCATCGTAGGTATCCTTCTGTTAAAATTGAATGTTTCAACGTTTTAACCAGGTTTGAGTGCGTTTGGCTAAACCTTGAGTTAGAAGCCAGTAGAGAATCCTTACGCCAATGCTTGTCAGTACGAGCGCCGTAGACATCGCAGCGGCAGGAGCCACATCCCCCGCATCATCCATATTTACGATCGCTACCGCAGCTAAAGGAGCATTGGGTGGATACAAAAAGATGATTGCCGAGATTGTTACCATTGAGTTCACAAAAAAGTAACTACCTAATTCCAGAATCGCAGGAATTGTTAAAGGAATTGTGACTCGCCAAAAAGTTTTGTAAAATGGCACCCTCATAGAAGCAGAAACAGATTCAAACTCTGGGTCAATTTGCTTTAAAGCCGTACTTGCCGTGAGAAAACCGACCGTATAAAAGTGAATGATGTTACAAATCACCAGCAAAGCGATCGTGCCGTAAAGTCCGTGGAAAGGATTCACTAAAGCCAGATTTGTATAGGGAATATTCCATAAGGGCTTGTTAAAGAAAAACACGTAGGAGAGTCCCAAGACCAAACCAGGGAGGGCTAAGGGAATCGTGGACAAGAAATAATTGAACGATCTCAGTATTGTCAATCCTTTACCTTTCTCGACCAGATAAGCACCCAGAAAAACAGCGATCGTGCCAAAAACTGCCGTATAGAGAGAAACTTGGATGCTATTCCAATAGGCAGCAAGCCCTCCGCCTCCCACAGCATTAAAATCGTAGTGTTTTGTTGTGAGGGCGAAATTGTAAGGCCAAACCTTGACGAGAGATGCCAAAACGATCGTGCCAAACACGAGCAGAATAAAAGCGACGATCGCGCTGCAAATGACAAACATCAGCCAATCTAGCTTTGGATTCGGACTCGGTTGAAATGGAACCGATCTGCTGCTGACCAAAGCAGTTTGGCGTCTTTGAAAAACGCGGTCTAGAACGTAGGCGATCGCTGTTGGAAGTAATAAAAATACGCCAATCGTCGCTCCCATCGAGAAGTTTTGCTGTCCGATCACCTGCTTGTAGATATCCGTGGCGAGGACGTTAAAACCGCCGCCTACAACTTTGGGCACGCCAAAATCAGTGAAGGCTAGGGTAAAGCAAACAAAAATCGCACTCATGAGTCCGTATTTTACGCTCGGTAAAGTCACGGTCAAAAATACGCGATGGGCGGGGGTACGTAGGGCTGCCGCTGCTTCATAAAGTCTGGCATCGGTAATGTTTAATGCCGTAATCAAAAGAATCACAGCTTGGGGAAAACAATACAAAACTTCGCCAATAATGATGCCATTCGAGCCGTATAAATTAATGTCCCACCCCGGCAACAGAGAAAAGAACCCCGTGGTGATCAAACCCTTGTTCCCAAATAGGTAAACTAACCCAATACTATGCGCTAGGGGAGGGATGAAGAGGGGTAGCAAACCAAGAATGCGAAAAAATGGCTTGCCAAACATGGCGGTGCGGGTGAGGGCATAGGCATAAATAAATCCCAAAACTACGGAGATAGCGGCGCTGGCGATCGCGATATAAAACGTGTTAAAAAGAGAAACAGAAAGCGAAGGTGTTTGAAAATAGCGAAGGTAATTGTCGAGTCCGATCCACTGCCCATCCATATCCTGAAAACTGCGAATCAACATGGGATAAAGCGGCAGCAACACGCCAACCAAAAGCCATAGCGTACTGACAACGATCGCGATTCTCAAAATCCAGTCTTCCTTGGTAGGAATTTGGCGAACTTCCGCTTGAGCTGGAAATGGGAAGATAGATTTCTTGGATGGTGCTAATGTCATAGGATTGCCAATTCAAGGTGTCATTTAGACGCGATTGGGAAAGATTTGAATATGCTGGGCAGGAAGTTGAATTCTTAAGGACGTGCCTAAATTCAAATCAATTTGTTGGGCTTGATGAATCGAGACCTCAATGGTCACGACGGATTTAGAATTCCCATCTGGGCGCAGGGTGAGGTGATACACCGAGCCGAGAAATTCTATGCCTTCGATCTCAGCGGATAAAACATTCGATGCAGCCTCATCCTCTTCACTACGATCGCATAGCTGAATTGCTTCGGGACGAATGGCGATCGCGATCGGGCTATTTACAGAAAACTCTCCAATGTTTGCATCGAGCAAGATATTCCCACATCGCACTTGGGTCTCGGAAACAACTTCGCCCGTCAAAAGATTGGTGGAACCAATGAAGTTTGCCACAAAAGGATTGCTGGGATTTTGGTACACGACACGCGGTGTTCCCACTTGAGCGATCGAACCTCTGTCCATCACCACAACGCGATCGGCCATCGTCAAGGCTTCCTCTTGATCGTGGGTTACCATTACCGTTGTCACACCCAAACGCTTTTGTAACTGGGTAATTTCGACGCGCAAACGATTTCTGACCTTGGCATCCAATGCCGAGAGCGGTTCGTCTAAAAGCAGCAAGCTGGGCGATAGGGCTAAAGCTCTGGCTAAAGCAATCCGCTGTTGTTGACCTCCAGACATCTGGGCGGGATATTTTTGCCCAAATCCTTCTAAACCGACAGTTTCCAATAATTCTTTGACGCGCTGGTCAATTTGAGGCTTAGGCATGGGCGTGTTTTGCAACCCATAGGCGATATTCTGTGCCGCAGTCAGATTGGGGAATAGGGCATAGGATTGAAACACAATGCCAAAATCGCGCCTAGATGGAGGTAAATGGGAAACATTTTTACCCCCTTGAATTACCCGCCCGCTAGTTTGTTGTTCCAATCCCGCGATAATTCGCAGTAGGGTGGTTTTGCCACAACCACTGGGGCCCAACAGGCAGACAAACTCTCCAGCATAAACATTAAGACTGATATCGTGGAGGGCGACAAATTGCCCAAATGATTTGCGAATGTTCTGAACTTGGAGATAGGGTTGTCCGAGGTCTTGTTGATGGGTTGAATCCCCCAAAGAAGCTGTACGTTCTTGTTTTTTGAGGGATTCCTTTGATTGCGCGATCGCATCTATCCGTTCTGGAGAATTTGCCATAACTTTTTGTGGGAGCTAATAAAATGGGATAAAACGATGAGAGATAGTCCCCTGTGGTTCCACAAGTACTTATGGGATAGGCACAGGGACACTATCCCTACAGATCGATTCTATTCAAGATATTTGCTTTACTTCTTTTTAGGCTCAGATTTGGAATCGTATCGCTTCGTCCATTCTGTCAGGATCGCATCGCGATTGGCAGCAGCCCATTTGAAATCATTTTTAGGATATAGCTGCTTGATCGGATCCTCTGGAAACCCCTCAGGAATGGGAACATCCGTTTTAACCGCAGTCAAAGGAAAGTTCTTGGCATATTTCTTAGAGATTTCAGAAGAAATCGCCCAATCTAAGAAGGTTTTCGCCGCAGGATTAATATTGGCTTTCTTAACCAGTGCGTTGGCTTCAATATCCCATCCCGAACCTTCCTTAGGAAAAACGGGTAGAATGGGTTCTCCAGCTTTTTTCTGTTTGACCGCGCGATAGCCAAAGGAAATCCCGATCGCATATTCACCCGAACCAGCGAGTTTACAAGGCTTAGACCCAGAATGCACGTACTGGGCAATGTTTTGGTGTAAAGCATCTAGATACTTCCAGCCTTCGGTATCGCCCATCATTTGTAGGATAGCAGAAACAGAAAGAAAACCAGTTCCAGAGGAAGCGGGATTGGACATGACGATCTGTCCCTTATACTCAGGCTTGATCAGATCTGCCCAAGATTGAGGGATCGGTAAATTCTTTTTCCCAGATTCCACGGTATTGACGCAAAAAGCAGATTCCCAAGCATCGATCCCAACCCAATGTGGTGGGTTTTGACTGTCTTTAAATTGGGGTTGAACGGCTTCAATGCCTTTGGGTGCATAGGGCTCTAGTAGTCCTTGCTTGTCTGCAACAAGTAAACTAGAGACTGCAAGTCCCCAAACCACATCAGCGGTAGGGTTATCTTTTTCTGCCAGTAGCTTCGCAGTCACTACACCCGTAGAATCGCGAACTTTGTTAATCTTGATATCTGGATATTGTTTCTCAAACAAAGGTAAATACTCTGCCAACTGATCGTCTTCGAGAGCCGTGTAAACGGTAATTCCACCTGAAGGCGCTTTAGCAACTTCTGTGGAGGCAGGTTTTGCAGATGTACTGGATTGTGGCTTATTTTCTGGGGTTTGTGTCTGAACGCAAGCAGTTACAAATACGGTTAACAGAAACACAGATAAAGCTCTTAAGGCAAAACGCACCCACTTTTTATAGATAAGCATAATGAAATACCTGTATATGGATTTCTTAATTTGTTAGGATTCACGCTCATTTCTCTAAAATGCCAAAGAGAGCAGCAAAGACTACTCTCTTGATTTGCTATCTCAATTCCTGCAATCTAGGACAATCTCTGTTATCTCCACTTAGAAAGTAAATAGCGTTCTGATCGTTCCTACCCAAGTTGTGGGGTTCCCATTATTATGGTTGGGGTTGAACACAGCAAAGATAGCTGGGGTAATCGTGATGTTTTTGCTGACCCTGAAACCATACTGAAGTTCCAAGAGGTAAGAGGTGTCAACATCGGTTCTTCCTGCAAAAGAGTTGGAAGTTACCTTTGGCGGCTGACCAAATAGGATGCCGCCTCGGTTACCCTCAGCAAACAAGTCTGGGAAGGCAAAATTGATAGCCCAGTTGAACAAACTTGCATTGTTGGAGCCCCCTGACTCTTGCCGCGCGTTCGCAAAACCGATCCAACCGCCAAAGTTAAAGGCTTTAGATACCTGCCAGTTAAATTGAGCACCATAGCGATCTGTTGAAGTGTCTACAGCACCAAAAGGTGCGCCACCAAAAGAACTGCCAGTGCTGCCGCTCACGTTCACGATCCCACCTGGTTCAAAGGCTCGTACATAAGCTAAGCCAATTTTAATCTCTTTTGCAGGAGCAAAAACTAGTTGGATGTTTGCAGAATAACCACCATTGGTTAAACCGCCTTGACCAGTAGCAGAACCAGCGGTGAAAGTCGTACTCCCATTATTTGTCTTGGCTAGGTAACTTGCAACAATTGTAAATTGAGAACTGGGCTTGAAAACCAGACCAGCTCCAGCACCCGACGGAGCGCGGAAAAGCAACGGATCGAAACGACCAAATCTTGATAAAGCACCTCTGTCGCTGCCTTCAAAATATGGGTTAAGCGTATCGGCGATATCATCGGGATCGAGAGCATTCGCTCCTAAATATCCCACCAAGTTCTCGCCAATTGGAAATCTGTAGTACAACTTATCGAGTTCAAAGCCACCGCCAGTATCTTGGGCAAATGCCAGACGAGCCATGTTTGTGTTTGTTGCCCCACCAGCGCCCAAGTTAGGATTATTCCCTGCTTGCAAACGGGTGCGAAGCAGATCTTTGCCAGTGAAACTGGTGTCGAAGTTTAAACGAGCGCGGTAAGAAAAGGTAAAGTTGGTGTTATCCACGACTCTATTTGCAGCAGGTACGGATGTGGATCCAGTGCCACCCCATGTATCAGCAAGAGCAAAAATTACGGTTGCATATAGTTTGGTGGTTGTGGAGAACTGTTGAGCTTCCAACTTAGTTGTTTTTGCTTCTAATGCATCTACACGACCTCTGAGGGTGGCAAGTTCAGCAGCAAATTCTTCTTGTAATTTTTGGAGTGCGGCGAGGTCTTCTTTGCTGACCTTATCTGCTAAACCAGCCGAAATAATTTCGTTAATCTTGTCTAAGCAAGCATTGAGACCAGCGGCAAATTCGTAACGAGATAGGGCTCTCTGTCCGCGATAGGTGCGATCGGGGTAGCCTGCAATACATCCATATCTTTCCACTAAAGACTGCAATGCTGTAAATGCCCAATCCGTCGGTCTCACATCAGAGAGTTGAGAAACAGAGGTAACGTTCTGGGAGGTCTTGAAGTCTTCGACAGTTAAAGGCTGAGCTAATTTGTCAGCATCAATTTTTTCAACAGTACTGGTTACATTCGCGACATTCTGAGAAGCAGCGTTTGTGAAAACTTCATTCGCACTTGCGCTACCAATATTGAATGCTGGAGCTAATAGAACCGAGGCAACCACAAACGGTTGTATAGAGAACTTTCCTTGATAAAATACCATGACATTTCCTCACACTTTCAGTCATCATACTTTTGCACCAGCTTCCATAATTTAAGTTTGGGTTAAGCTTCGTTTATGCTTTTGGTTGAATTTCAAAATCTCTAAATTTAGCCAGAGATTTAGTTTCAGGGAATATTCTGGACATTGAAGATGCATTACAAAAGATATGCTTCAAAAGGGGTGAAGTATGAGCACAAAAAACAGGGGAAATTCTTTTTCTTGGAAGCGAAAGCATGCCCGCAATCCAGATGGAATTCCCCCTGCTTTATTAGGTTGGAAACTGTCTGATTAAATGTTTTCCTCTAAGCACTTACTTGCGTAATTGGGCTCACAAGTTTCTTTAACTGTTGAACCAACAAGCTCAAGAATAATCCCACATCTGTGACAACACCGACGGATTCTACGGAGCCGCGATCGCTGAGCTTCGTTACGACCGCAGGATTAATGTCCACACACACCATCTTGACGCCCGCTGGAGTCATATTACCGACTCCAATCGAATGTAGCATCGATGAGAGCATCAAAATCATATCGGCTTCACGAATCTGCTCAGCATACTTTTGCTGGGCTTTAATCAAATCCATCTCTGTGTCTGGCAAAGGTCCATCATCGCGAATGGAGCCTGCTAATACAAAGGGAATATTATGGGTGACGCATTCATACATGACACCAGACTTGATGACACCTGCTTCAACGGTTTTTTGAATGCTGCCGTAGCGACGTACCATATTAATCACCTTCAGATGATGGCGATGACCACCACGCACGCTAATACCACGTTGCAGGTCTACACCCAATGAAGTTCCTAATGTAGATTGCTCGATGTCATGAACCGCGATCGCATTGCCACCCAAAAGAGATTGCACATAGCCCTCACGGATCAAATAGGCAAGATGCGGAGATGCACCCGTGTGAACGATTACTGGCCCACCAGAGACGACTACCTTACCGCCGCGATCGCGAATCTGGCGCAATTCCCAAGCAATCTGTTCGACTATCAATTCGACGCGTCTCTCACTAGAGACCCCTGCACCCATAAATGAGAACTCTTTTTGCAAATTATCGCGAGTTTCCTTTTTATGAGCAGTACGAATACCGTCAACGCCAACAACGACACTTTCACCAACTTCTAGATCGCGTAGAAGCTTGCAGGTTGCTGTCGGTTTACCATCTTTAGTGGTTACCGCGATCGCGCCATCCATGCGCTGCTGTTGGCATCGAATCCATTCGCAACCCACCCGAACTTCTGTGGGATAAATTGTGGAAACATAGAAGTCGTCAGGAGCAACACCTGCTTGGATAACAGGCTCTAAAAGCGCATCGCAGACTTCTACTTCAGGTAATACGGCTCCCATGTCGATCAACTGACTCATGATCGATGACATCACGTCATGAGAAGGTGCAGAAACCCGAATTTTTGCCTGTGAAGTACTTTGCTTTTGCGTACCGAGATTGAATTCTAAAACTTGGAAACTGCCGCCACCTTCGTTGACAAGATCTAAAGCGCGATTGACAATGCCCGAATCCAGCAAATGTCCGTTCAGTTCAATGGTGCGCGACTCTACGCCGATATGCTCGGTGTGCAAAGGTGCAAGCGGTTCCGTCACTCGTAAGGTCAGGCATTTCGCAGCACCACCCGCTTTCAGAAACTCTGTGAGCGGGGTTTCGACTACCGTAAATCCACAGGCTTCCAATCTCTTTTTGAGCGGATCGCTGGCTTTATTCATGACGACCGTGCGATCGACATTCACGGCGTTACAGGAAAAGGTAATGGCATCGGCTTCTTCGATCGCAATGCGTTTGTGTTCGGGCACGCGCATCTCAATCAAACGATTGGAATAAGAGTCAAAGGCTGGTGGGTAATAGAGTAGATATCCATCTAGTAAGGGGCAAAAGCAAGTATCTAGGTGATAAAAGCGATTGTCCATCAAACGTAGGGATAACACTTCGATATCTAGCCATTTTGCTAAGTAAGGATGAGAATCAAGCTCAGAGCGAAATCCATAGCCTGCCCACAACCAGCGCCCCTCGCGATCGAGGAGAGCGTCGCCTGCGCCCTCAAAAGGCAGATCCTTGGGTAATTCAAAGACTTCATATCCTTTAGACTCAAACCATTCCTTAAAGTAGGGCTCTTCACCCTGCCGCTCTTTATGAAAAAAACGACTGAGGACGACTTTATCTCCTAAAACCAACCCTGCATTTGCAGTAAAAACCATGTCGGGCCAGCCTTTTTGAGGCTTTACTAGGTCCACTACGGCTAAATCTTTGAGGATGCGGTAGAGTCCTTCCCATTGAGAGGCAGCGCGATCGCGACTAGAACGATGTACGTTCCCTTCCATCCAAGGATTGATCACGTAATCGACGTCGTAGTGATCGGGGGAACACATTAAAATACTTATTGGGGCGGTCATAATCAAGTTAAAAGCTGACAAGCATTCATGATAGCGGTTTAATTAGGAGATTCTCCACTTTGGAGCATACTTAGTACCAAATGTCATCACCTCTTGATATGACATTTCAGGGATTTGCGTGAGAGTATCTAGGGTTTATCCGTCTTACAGGCAAAGTACTTAACGGCAAGGAGCATATACGCAAAAGGATTCCTAGTTTTGTTTAGATGGTGATGTTTCCTCGTGAAATTTTGATAGTGCAGCAATTTTCAGCAGTGTATGAATTTCAACGGTTTTACCTAGAGGAATTGAATGACGATTTCCTTGGAATTCAATTGGCAAAATATTTTGAGCAAAACTCGTTACAATTCGCAAGAATTATAGATGGAAAACATTGCTGAAAGTTTCAGGACCGCAACAATTGATTGTAAAGTTATGTAATAAATCCAAGTTTTCTCCATATTTCTCTTGCAGATTTTCTTTGATTCCGCTAAATTAATTTGTAGGGCTATCCTATTCCCCCCCGTGTAGCCCAGCTATCCCCGAAATGGCTACTGTAGTTGAAAGACTCAGGCGCAAATCAGCATACCTAAACCGACGTTACAAGGGCATGGATGTTGCTGATGCCGAAGGGATACTTTATATTTTACAATAGAATATTTTTGTAATGCTAGAGATAGTTTTTTAAGCTCTTGTTGATTGAATGTTGCGATCGCAATCCCACACAGTACATGAGATTTGTGCTTTATCTAGAATTGTCGGATCGATTTATGAATTGACCCGATTATGTACAGATCTTCGAGATATTCTTAGTTATCTAGATTTAGAAATTCAGTAGGGCAAGATTTTTATGCCTAGCCTTTTTACTCAAGCACAACTGCGTCGGCTGCGACCAGGCGATCGCGTCACCTATGGGGGGGGTGTCCAGTGGGATGTCCTCGATTACAGTACCTATACAGATCCGCAGGGCTACGAGACTGAGGAATGGGAACTCAACTCTGGTGGTAATACCTGCTATTACCTACTGCGCGAAGTCGATCCCGCCAATCCTGAGACCTCTGTAAATTGGTACTTTTCCCAAGAAATTAAAATCGAGCAGGTCGCGAGCGAGCATCCTGGGGACAATCTGAAATTTAGTTTGTGGCGATCGATGCGCGAGGGCGAGCACCCCCATGAAAGACTAAGGGCTTTGGGGCGAGACTACTTTTTTGAGTCTAAGACCACAGGGACTTACGTTGGGGGGGAGAAAGGTGCAACCTCTCGCACGACTTGGGACTATTGGGACAGCGATCGCCTCTGGAATCTTGCGATCGAAGCTTGGGAAGATGGCGGTTTATATGTTTACTCCACCAAAAAGGTCGATCCGAGTGATTTTTCAGAGATTGAAAACTCGGAAAAGTCTATGACTTCTATGCGTTATGCCATGGCTTCGGCGCCAAAACGGAGCAAACCCAAAAAGACATGGCAGTGGGTTGCCGCTTGGTCTTTGACGATCTTGGGCATTTGTCTCATGTTATTTGGAGGTTGGTAAGGCATGCCAGCTTCGTTATTTATCGAACATTGCCCGAATGGACTTGCCTTTTATATCAATGGGGAATTGCAGTTTCATACCGAAGACGAGCAGATTTATCATGAATATTTGGTGATTCCTGCGATCTCTTTGGCAGTCAAACGATTTCCTCAAGTGCCTTTACGTGTCTTGATTTGTGGTGGGGGCGATGGCTTAGCGGCGAGAGATGTGCTGAGATTTCCAGAAGTGAGCCACATTGACTTGGTGGACTACAACCCCGATGTTTTGGAATTGGGCAGGACGGTATTCTCGGCTTTTAATCAAAATAGTTTAACAAATCACAAAGTGACTACTCACTCGCAGGATGCCTTTGAGTTTTTAGAGAATATCGTTACAAATGCTCCATCCCACGATTTCTACCATGTGGCGATCTGTGACTTTACCTACCCTAGTTCCGATGCTGAGACAAGAGTCAAAAGTCAAGAATGGTATGAACTTCTCTACCAAGTTCTTTATCCGCAGGGTATTGTAGCCGAGAATGCTGTTTCTCCCGAAAAAGAGACATTAGGATTTTGGTGCATCTATCAAACTATGTGGAGTGCAGGTCTACAGCCTAAACCAATGGTGATTTCCATTCCTTCATTTCATCGTCATGACTATGGGAAATGGGGCTTTTTTCTGGCTAGCTCTGGTCAGCCGATCGCTAAATCGGAAATCTTGAACGCAGAATTCCCAAATAATTTAAAAACCTTTAGCCTAGAGAATTTTCTTTCAACCTTTATTTTTGAGCGGGCGATCGCTGACCAACGCACGCAAGTTCCCATTCATAGCCTTGCAAATCCTCAGATCCTTTACTATTTGCTCAATCCTTTGATTCTAGATCCCAGCCTCGATCTGACCGAAAAAACACTACCAGATGGAACATGTAACTTCTTAGAGATTTCAGAACTCGACGAGCTAATGAGTGTGACACGGAGCTTGATTTGGCAGGATGAATCCGAAAGGAAAGAGCTAAATGCCGATCCGCTTAAGCTGGAATCTTTGGCGAGGCATTGGCTCATCCAAATACAATCCTCTCACCCTCAGATGCGTTCTTTTTTGCCTTCTCTTTTGCCAGTTCAGCATCCTTATCACACGCCTAAGATGACTGCATCTTGGCTACAGTCAACCCAACAGTTCATCGCGCAAATCGATTTGCCTCGCTTACTCCAGACAATTTTGGAACGCGGGAAAGCCTTGCCCAACCATATTCGCAATGACTTAAACCAACTTCTCACCAAGTTGAAAGCATCAGATTCGGGAACCTCGACGGAATTCAAGCGGGATATGCAAGAATTCCAACGTTGGGAGCCTCAAACAACCGACCAAGAATTTTCCACTGTTCCGACCACAATCGCTAAGTTGATCGCTGCCCTTAGTGTGACCTTATTGGTAGCCAACGTAATCGCACCTGACTCTGTGTTTGCTAAAGGAACTTATTATGGTGGGTCTGGCGGATCCAGTAATGGCGATGATTTGAGCCCTGGTCTACTGGGTCTGTTTTTAACCATGGGGGGTGTAATTTGGCTCATTTGTCTTGTTGGTGATGAAAATTCATAAGAAAAGAATTTGTTGTATTTTGAGCCTTTAATCGAAAGCGATCGCCATTTGTGGGATGACTTTGTCAAATCCCATCCAAATAGTTGCTTTATGCAATCTTGGACATGGGCAAACTTTCGAGAATTAGAAGGCTATAAGACGTTTCGATATGGGCTTTTTAGTCGTCAGTTATCAGTTGTCGGTGGTCAGGTGTCGGGAGCAGAAAGTTATCAGTTACCAGCTTCGTTATCCCATTTGGAAGTTAAAAATCTAGTGGGTGGTTGTATTCTGCATCTCTACGCTCAGAGATCTCAGTCTAGTTTGTTAATTGCTACAGGGGGACCATTGTTTTTGCCAGAGTTCGCTGCTTTGGGGATGGTGTTGTTTCTAGAACTTGCCGCAAAGATATCTGAGTCCTATGGTGCGATTGCCTTGCGTATAGAGCCGTTGTGGCAAGAGAAGCCTGTGTGGTTGCCAAAAGATTTTGTGCGATCGCCTGCGGATCTGATGCCCAAAGAAACGCTCTTAATCGATCTGCAACCAACTTCTGACCAAATGCTAGCAGCCATGAAACCCAAAGGGCGCTATAACCTGCGTCTGAGTCAACGATATGGGGTTAAGACGGAATTCACTACGGACGAACAAGCGATTGCGTTGTTTTACGATTTGTTTTGGGAAACCGTGCAGCGACAGGAGTTTTTTGGCGAACCCTTTGGCTTTTTTATCAATCTTTGTCAGACTTTGTTTCGCGAGAATATGGCAGAAATTGGTTTGGCGTGGTGGCAAGGGGAATTGCTGACAGCGATTCTGGTCGTTTATTGGGGCGATCGCTGCACCTATCTCTATGGTGGACGCACGGACAAGAATCCGCAGGTGATGTCGAGTTATGCCTTACATTGGGACGCCATGCAGAGAGCGAAACTGAGGGGCTGCAAGGTTTATGACTTTTATGGCTATAGTTCTGACCCAAATCATAATTACGCCAAGTTTTCTCAATTTAAGCGGCAATTTGGTGGCACAGTTGCAAACACAATTGGGGCGCAGGATTATTTTTTCTACGATCGCCTAGCCGATACAATCATAGAATTATTCAACAAATTAGAAACGCTGGAGTAGCCCCCATGGAAAGAGTCTGGCAAGAACTTAGTCGTGTCCCTCTCGTACTAACCGAGATCCTCCTTGGCTTTGCGCTGTTTTGGGTGGGGCAGTTCGCTTACCAGAAACTATTTCGGCGCATGGAGTTAAATCTACAGCTATTTGTGCGCGACAATGTGGCGGTGGCGATCGCTTTGGTGGGCTATTACCTAGGTATCATTGTCGCCCTTGGCGGCGTATTGAGAAAAGATACGGGTAGTTGGCTTGAAATACTGATGAACTTAGCTAGCTACGGCATTATGACGATTTTGCTGATGTTATTCAGTGCGTGGATATGCGATCGCGCGATCTTGTGTCGTTGTGATTGTGCTAGAGAAATTGAAGAGGAGCATAATCTGGGCGCGGCTTCTTTAGAAGCAGGATGCCATGTCGCCACTGGTTTGATTTTGAGTAGTGCGATCGCTGGAAACACTGGCACGGTATGGGTAAGCTTAGTCTGTTGGCTCTTGGGCTTGGCAACTCTGATTTTGGCGAGTCTAGCCTACCCAAGGATTGCGGCTTACGATGTATTTGGGGAGATTCAAAAGCGGAATAACCCTGCGGCGGGTGTTGCGTTTGCGGGGCTGTTGATTGCCGTAGGCAATGTGATTCGCGTCGCTTTCTTGCCAGAGTTTGAAAATTGGACGGTTAGTCTGACAATCTACGCCTTAGCACTACCTTTTGGGTTAACTCTGCTCGTAGGGATTCGTTGGTTGGCTGACCTCATCCTCGTTCCTGGGGTAAAAATCTCCGATGAAATTGTGCGGCAAGAAGTTCCCAATCTCGGTGCGGGTTTAGTAGAAGCCTTTGCTTATATTGCAGGTTCCTTTTTAGTGGCATGGAGCTTCTGAAATTGCCTCTATTCGTCCGTGTCAGTCGTTTGGGGAGGGCGAGAGTCGATTTCCCAGCAGGCTCGAACTGTTGCACCTTATAGGAATTGCTGGCGGAAATATCCTTTTCAAACTTTTGCTAAAAGTCATCGACAGAACATAACAATTCTTTTAAGCTGATCGTTAGGGTTAGTAGGCTGTTCAATGATTGAATAGATTTGGACTACCAACTCAGTCTTTTTTTATTTCCTCCTTTTTTATTTCCTCCATTAAAATTGATATTTATAGAGGTACTCAATGAAGTTTCCTTTTTATGGAATTCTGGTTTTGCTGGGTTTGGCGATCGCGCAGGTTGTCTATTATTTCCCCTTGCTTCCCGACACGGTGGCATCGCACTTCAACGCTGCTGGTCAAGCAAATGGGGCGTCATCTAAAGCTGCCTATTTTGGGCTCTATTTTCTGGTCGTAGCGATCGCGATCGGAATTAGCCTTGGTCTTCCAAATCTACTCAATCTCTTTCCGATTTCTATCATCAATCTACCCAATAAAGAATATTGGCTCTCTGACGATAATCGCCATAGTTCGATCGCCTATCTCAAGCAGAGCTTTGCATGGTTTGGCGTGATTACCCTATTGCTGGTCATCTTTGCCTTTCAGCTTACTTTTTTGGCAAACCTCGATCCTGCGAAATCTTTCCCTTCTGTTTGGTTTCTTGTCGGTTTGGGCGCTTATCTGATCGCGATCGTGGTCTGGACAGTAGCGCTATATAAGCGCTTTGGAAAGCCCCCTGCCTAATCCTCTTTAGACTTTGACTCCAACTGGACTAGTTGTAGACACCATTGCAGCTAAAACCCGATCGGGAACAACCTCAAAAGGCATCCGATGAATATCAGAGTTGGGTTGACAGGTAATCGCTGCAACGGTTTCCAATTCTGCCAAGGTCACGTCTTTTAAACCCAAGTCAGACAAGGTTTTAGGCAAACCAATCCGATCGTAAAACTTGAGTAATTGCTGTCTTGACGTTGCTGCAAGTGCATTTCCTTGAAATTCTTCCAGTCGTAACTGTACCAAAATGCCATAGGCAACCTTTTCGCCATGGAGCGTACCATAGGCTTGGGGCAAATGCGTCAGCCCATTATGGATGGCGTGAGCCGCCACCGTTCGGCAATTAGCACCCCCCAACCCACCGATCGCACCTGCCAGACAAACCGTAGCATCGACAACCTCTTGCCAAACAGCACTCTGGGGATTTTGTATTGCTTCTACAGATTTTTGTAGCAAAATATCCCGTAAAATTCTTGCTTCTTGCACCGCCGCAATTACCAAGGTGCGATCGCTATGCCCACTACTGACCGATGCCTCGTACCACTTGGCGATCGCATCTCCAATGCCAGCCACCAGAGTGCGCTGTGGCGCTGTGGCGATTAGGTCGTAATCTACCAGCATCATGTTGGGGCATTTTGGCAGGGAGACATCGTAATCAAACGCACCTGCTGGGGTGTAAACATTGCTTAAAGCCGTCCATGCCGCACAGGTAGCGGCCGTTGTCGGAATCGTAACAATGGGTAATTTGGATTGATAGGCAATTAACTTCGCCGTATCCAACACTTTGCCACCCCCTACGCCCAAAATCACATCAGGCTGATGCGTGGCGATCTCTTGGTGTAGGGATGCCAAACTTGCTTCGGTGCAACCTTTAATGCTTGGGGCAAAGATCGGTTGAATTTCTGCTGCTTCTAAGCTAAATGGTTCGAGCTTGGCTTCAAACTTGGATCTTGCCGTGGCACCAGAAACAACCAACGCTTTTTTTCCGCCTTGTCCCCCTAAAGCGAGGAGATGCTCGGCT
This sequence comes from Tumidithrix helvetica PCC 7403, assembly GCF_965232925.1. Classification (NCBI taxonomy): domain Bacteria; kingdom Bacillati; phylum Cyanobacteriota; class Cyanophyceae; order Pseudanabaenales; family Pseudanabaenaceae; genus Tumidithrix; species Tumidithrix helvetica. The sequence goes on along the minus strand of NZ_CBDDRA010000003.1, from coordinate 172,734 downwards.
AACTGAGACAAAATGCCCTGCCCGCGCAGTAGTTGAGCTGGAGCGATCGCAAGCATAGGAAGAGGTTCGGCATCGATCATAGTTTGTCATTTTTCCCGCAATTAGTGTTCGTATTGTCTAACCTGAATGATTCATCTTGAGGAGAGAAAAAGAGCCTAAAACCAATTAGAATTAGGCTCTTCAGAATATTAATGCCAGTATTTTCTTATGACAAAGTGTTTTGAGAACCAGATTTCGATTTTTACCAAGAAAAACGATTAGAAATACAGTTTTCTGAGTAAAAACTGAGTACATGGCGATCCTCAATGAGTTGTACTTCATTGTAGTGCAGGCAAACGAGCTTTCAGTTCATATCGCGTTTGTAACCTGCTGGCAAAGTAATCGTCAATGGGCAAATGAGGTACTTTAGCTAAAATTTCTCTGGATTTTCAGTAATTTCAGCTAAAGTAATTATAAATAGTTAATAGAGAACGATCGAAAGCAGCTTCACTAGTCAAAAAGTATGATGCTTAGACAGGCAACTTTTGAAGAGATTTGCGAACAGTACAATGTCGCAATCGCAAGCTATATTTCGGGTGATGAGGCATTCTTGTATTTAGAGAGAGCCTATCAGATCGGTTGTCTGGCGATCGAAGCAGGACTAGATATCACCGAACTCAATCGCTTACACAAGCGATCGCTGCGTCGTTGCTGCCAAAATCTCTTAGATCGCGAAGCAATCTTTGCTGCGGTCGAAAGGGGTGCCGATTTTTTTGCCCACTGTCTCTTACCCTTTACAACAACAGTGCCTGAAGTCAAATTGTCTGATTTACAGCAACTGAATGTTGAGTTAGAGGAACGCGTCGAGCTGCGCACGCAGGAATTAACCCAGCTAAATCAGCGATTGCTGGTAGAAATTACCGAAAGGCAACAAACTGAAGCTGCCCTCAATTTGCAATTAGAAAGGCTAAATGGACTCTATCGCCTGGTCTCTGCCCTCAATCAAACCGAGACATTACAGGATATCTATAAAGTTGTATTGGAAGGGATTCGTGACACGCTGAAAATAGAACGAGTTGCTTTACTGATCCCCGACAGCGATGGCATTGGTCGCTATCAGGCTTCTTTAGGTTTGAGTAAAGTCTATACCCAGGCTGTTGAAGATTACTTTACGGCTATCAATGAAAGACAGGAAACAGGAACATTGATTATTCCTGACCTTGAAAATCAAGAGGGCGTTGAATTTTTGGATGCGATTAGAGAAAAGGAAGGAATTAAAGCGATCGCTTCCTTTCCAATGCGATATCAGAGCAAAAAACTAGGTAGGATTTCTGTCTATTACGATACACCCCACCAATTTGCTGAGGAGGAAATTCAACTCGCAAAAACTATCACCACCTATGCCTCTGTGGCTATTACACGAAAAACCACCGAATTAACGCTCAAAAAACAGTTGGCGGCAATGGAGACTTCGGCAGATGGCATTGCGATCATGAACGCACAGGGGGAATACACCTACTTAAACCAAGCTCATGCCCATATTTTTGGATATGACAGTGCCGAGGAATTAATTGGTAAAAATTGGCTAAACCTCTATAGTTCCGCAATCGTACATTTCATTGAATCTCAGGTGCTGCCTTCAGCCCTTGAGATCGGCTATTGGAATGGCGAACTGACAGGAACTTGCAAAGATGGTTCGGGATTTCCCCACGAACTATCTCTCACCCTATTGGCCGATGGTGGCAGTGTCTGTATTTCTCACGATATTACCAAACGCAAGCAGGCTGAATTTGAATTACGTAAAGCCCAACAACTCTTACAAGCAATTTTAGATAACTCGCCTTCTTCGATCTTTGTCGTAGATTGGCAAGGCAAATATATGCTGGTCAATCGCAGCTACGAGCGCTTGGTAGCAAGAACCGATCGCGAACTGATGGGTAAAAATGTCACAGATGTCTGGCAGCCCGAAATTGCCGCTGCTTTTATCGACAGTTACATTGGCATTATTAAATCAAGACAGCCTAGCGAAGTTGAAGAAATTATTCCTCATACAGATGGGCTTCGCACCCATTTTACGGTGAAGTTCCCACTCATGGACGATCGCGGTATTCCGTATGCAGTATGCGGAATTTCTACCGACATTAGCGATCGCAAAAAATCTGAAGCCGCAATGCGTGTTAGCGAAAACCGATTGCAAACCATTGTGAGTAATATTTCTGACGGTATTATTATCGTAGAAGAAAATGGACATATTATTTTTGCTAACCCATCAGCGGAAAAGCTTTTTGGCATTCAGTCCCAAGGTCTAATTGATTCTTACCTAGAGATGCCAGAGCAATTTAGTCAGCCCACAGAGGTGGAAATTGTGCGCGCTAACCAAAAATTGGGAATCGGCGAAATGCAGATGGTGCAAATAGAGTGGGATGGTTCACCCGCCTATATTGCCGCAATTCGAGATATTACCGATCGCAAGAAGGTTGAAAAACAAATTCAGCGATCGCTTCAAGAAAAAGAAGTTTTACTTAAAGAAATTCACCATCGGGTCAAGAATAACTTGCAGGTAATTTCTAGTTTGCTGTCCATTCAATCCCGTCGTTTATCCGATCGTCAGAGTCTTGATGCTTTGACAGATTGCCAAGAACGCATCCTTTCGATTGCCTTGATTCACGAGCAACTTTATCAGGCTAAAGACTTATCTCGGATTGGCTTACACGAATATATTCAGAATTTATCAAACCGACTTGCTGTTACTTACTCCAACCATGCTGAAAAAGTTAAGCTGCGCTTAAAGCTTGCTCCCATAACTGTTAATATTGAGACGGCAATGCCCTGTGGTTTGATCGTAAATGAACTCATTTCAAATTCGTTTAAACATGCTTTCCCAAACCAAAGATCGGGAAAAATTCGCGTTGAGTTAGCTCAATTAGATCCAGAACGCCTAATTTTATCTGTAAGCGATAATGGTGTGGGACTACCCGGCGATTTGGATACCCTCACAACCCAGTCATTAGGGCTAATGCTGATTAGAAAACTGGCTAGACAGTTGGAAGGAGTAACAACGTGGGACTATTCTACTGGCACTAAGTTTCAGATTGTGTTTAAAGGACTTGACTACCGTGCTCGACTCTAGCGAGGTTGAAACCTGCAAGGAATATAGGTAAATATCGATGTCAGCGACTAAAGTATTAATTGTCGAAGATGAAAGTATTATCGCGTTAGACATTGAGGATATCTTGTCATCGCTAGGTTATCTCGTTTTAGGTACTGTCGAATCAGGTACAGAAGCGATCGTGCAGGCAGAGGCAACCCGCCCAGATCTGATCTTAATGGACATTAACCTCAAAGGAAGCGTAGATGGTGTTGAGGCAGCTAAAGAAATTCAATCGCGCTTTCAAATTCCAGTAGTTTATTTAACTGCATTTGGGGATGATGCCACCTTAAAGCGAACTGCCTCCACAGAGCCCTATGGATATATTCTGAAGCCAATTAAAGCGAATGACATCAATGCTACCCTCAAGATGGCACTTTCTCGTCATTGTGCCGAAAAACGCATCCTCGATGTGGCTTTGCAGCAACAAGCTCAAGGACTACTTGACCTGCATACCCTATATACAGGAACTGTGGCGCATGAGTTGCGCGCTCAATTAGCAGCAGTTCAATTATCCTCTGATATTTTGAAGTTTCATTATCAGCAGATATCAGAAGCAAGAAAGGCTAAGTGCTTTTTGCGAATTCAAGCGGCAATTCAAAACATGACCATTTTGCTGGATGAGTTAATCGTTTTTAGTCAAAACAACTATAGTGACATTCAATGTCAACCAGTTAACTTAGATATTGTGAGCTTTTGTGAAGAGCTGATTGAAGAAGTGAAACTCATTTCTCCACCGCATATAAGTATTGAATTGGCGAATAATTTGGCAAATCCCTTGATAAAATTCGATCCTAAACTGCTCAGACATATCTTAGTTAATCTTTTGTCCAATGCCGTCAAATATTCTCCCCAGGGTGGTGCGATCGGCTTGACACTGGATCGACAGGATCGTCAACTCAGCCTGCAAGTAAAAGATCTGGGAATTGGGATTCCACTAGAGTATTTATCTAAAATGTTTCAAATGTTTCAAAGAGCGGCGAATGTTGGAGATATCAAAGGGACAGGGATAGGATTAGTCATTGTTAAGCAATTTGTCGATGCCCATGGAGGTCAAATTGAGGTTGAGAGCGTTGTGGGGCAGGGCACAACCTTTACTGTGACTCTACCCATTCCCTAAGTCACACAAATCACAAACGATTCTACTGGAACATCTTCTGTCATTCTGTTGTCAACCAGTTCGTCGAAGAAACTAACCTAGTTATGATTTCGCTACTAGATATGGCACATCTGAAGGCTTTTTTTCCTTTCTCTAACCAAAACCCCAAAAAGACAGAGACTTCACTTCATGGTTTTGCATGCTATGGATCTTGGCGCAGGAACTTTGCGATCGCCTGTTTGGTGGGGCTGACATCTATCGTTTCTGGGTTTGACCGAGCGTTTGCAAATCCATCTCAATGGTCTACATTCTCGACTCCCACTCCGATCGCTCAGGCTGATATCGAAGACCGAGAAAACTTTAGACCTAAAGATCTCAGTCAAATCGAAGTAATCATTGGAGAAAAGCCAGGTGTGTTGGTTATGGGAGCTTTTGGTAGTGCTGAGGCTGGAGAAGGGGCTAGAAGTGAAGAATCGCTCCAGATTAGATTCCTAGGTTTCGATCGCGCGATCGCCCTACTTACTCGCACAGGTGGGGGAGATGACTCTGTGTCTGGACTGCGCTATCGTATCGAACTGGTCAAACAGAAAAATCAGTTGTGGCGAATTATTTGGGTTGGCACACAGACAAAGTGTCAACCAGAGCGAGGTCATCAAGATTGGTCGAGCCAACTATGTAGCTAAGCGATCGGGAAACTTAGGAAAATGAAACTCAAACAGACAATGTCGATCGCGATTTTAGGGGTTTTGGCTGTTTTAACAGGCTGTCAAGAGGCTCCTGTAAACTATCCTAGCGATTATCGTGGCATCCAGTTAAATCCAAGTAGAGCAAGCTTACAAGATATCCTTAGGGCTGAAATTAGCAAGCAAAGTAAGCTGTCTGGGACTAGCCTTAAGTTGCGATCGCTGACGGCTTTTGATTGGGACAAGGTTTATATCTTTCCGCCCTATACATCTGTTGATGAAATCCAAAAATCCTTGGGTTTTCCATGGAAAGCCGCCGAAAGCAGTCGAATTTTTGAGAGGGAGGATATTAGCCTCTTGGTTTTTGTCAAGCGCAATCAAGTGGTGCAATATTTGGCATATCCCAGAAGCAAAGGAGATTTTGCCGACATCAAAGCCCTGAATGGCTTAACTCCAGACCAAGCAGCGTTTGCGATCGCGATTTCTGCCGATTCAAGATTGCTTGTGCGTTTATCTTCTGATTGCGAAAAAAATGCTCAAACGACTAGTTCTCAGTCAGTCCAATCGCCGTCGCGCCAATCTTCAACAAAACCCTCTACCTTCTGTGCGATCGACAATGTCAAAAAGTGATAGCCATTTCAATAGCCTTAGATAAAGGGTTGTAGATTTTCTTATCCCGAACTGAGATTAGGTAATGCTTTTTAGAAAATGGTATGCGATATCTCAGAAATTCTGACTATTTCGGGTGGTATGACCTTGAAATTTTGCTCTTTTTCGCGCTCTCAAAATCGTATTGTCATCTAGGTCGGACTCAAGTTCTTTAAGCGCTTTCATTTCCGCCTCCATACCGCCAAATTCATAGGCAGCGCATTCACCGATCGTCTTGTCGATCACTTGTTTTGCCGCTGCAATATCTCCGCGATCGATGTTTCTAACCACTTCATCCTTTGCTCTAGCTGCCATGAGTTTGGCGACTTCTCTCTGTACCTCTTTATTAAATGGGAAATCATCCAATTGCGATTTTTTGACTGCGCTCAGTTGCAAAGTCGTCTCGAGTTTTTGCCTTTGAGCTAACTCTGGGCTGTTCCATCTCAGGGTGAATTCGCACAATTGCGTATTCGTTGACACCTCAGGAACCTTTAACCGTAAAGCTACCATGATGGGATTACCAAAAATCAGATTCGGTAATTGATACGAGCCCGTGGAGTTCCGATCGAAATCGTTAAACACATCAAGAACTTCGACCCCATTTTTTGGTACTAAGGTCAAACTGACTTTGCTGCCAATGGTTGCCATCAGTCCTTGCAGTTCAGTTTGGAAAATATTGGGTAATTGTTCGGCAAACTCGATGAAGTAATAATTGCCATTGCCACTTTTTGCCATCGCCTCCATCAAGTCTTCGTTGTAATCATCTCCAATCCCCATGGTTGTGGTACTGACACCTAGTTTTGATAACTTGTGCGTATCTGTGGCAATCACATCGGGATTGGTTTCTCCCAGATTTGCCTGACCGTCAGATAGTAAAATCACGCGGTTTAGGTGGGTAGGATTTAAATGCTGGCTGACTTGAATGCCACCCTGTCTCCATCCTTCATGCAATGCCGTACTTCCACCAGATTGAATGCGTTGGATATTCCTAACCATCTCCGATTTATCGGTTGCTAGGGTACTAGGTACGATCGCTTCGATCTTGTCGTCGTAAATCACTATGCTAACGCGATCGCTGGGTGTAAGCTGCTCCACCGCAAAACAAGCTGCCTTCTTGGCAAATTCAATCTTTTGTCCGTGCATGGAGCCAGAGCGATCCACAACCAGACTGATATTAAGCTGTGGTCTGTTCTTTTCGATCTGAATTGCAGGAGGCACAATTTTGATCAGCAGATCGAGCGTGATGGATGCATCGGTACAAACAACCTCGCGCAGAGGGACAAACTGGATACTGGGTACATTCATGGTTTTCCTTTCCTTTGGCTTTCAATAAAATCTGTAAACTCACGTTCTATTCGTTGCAAGAGGCTTTGTTGTTCGCTCGTACTCTGAGGACTGTGAAAATCAGATCGGATATGTATCTCTAATCCCTGCTGGATTTCTAGCCGAGTCCATTCAGAACGATTTGAGCGAGAAGGCTGAGCGTTCGCATAACTTAACGAAGTCTTGTCAGCCACTTTTGCTGAAGATTTACGATGAATACTTTCTAGAAAAGCGATCGCAGGATTGGCAGGTGTAACATTTAATTGAACCCCTCCTGCTAGAATTCCTTCTAGTTCGTCATTTGTTTTTGCGATCGCAATTTGACCGATTGCAGAAGCACTAAAACCCTCAGCTAACAGGCGACGCACGACCAGAAATTGTAGTAAATGGCGATAGGTATAGACCGCAAACTTGCCATCTTTGAATGGTTCGTCGAGCATACTCTGGGTCGTGTAGTGTCTGAGCAGTCGAGGTGTAATTTCCTCCTTAATCTTATTCGAGCCTCTTTCTACTGGCAAGAATCTGGGCAGAAACGAATTAACGACTTCTGCAAATTCATCAAGTAACCAAGTAGGCTGTTTTGTAGCTAGTGCAAGCAAATCTTCCATGCAAATAATATATAGCTAACAATCTGGGTTGTCAATAACAATGCATAATGTCACTATGGCTAATATCTTTAACCTTCCCCAAGTACCGATTCCATCAGAGCTGTTTGAGCCACTAGCATCAGGTGATGGCATCCTGATCGAGCGGATTATTTCCAGGGGGCAAATTACACCCGAGGGACAATGGTACGACCAAGATACAGATGAATGGGCGATCTTGCTTCAAGGTGAAGCCGAAATTGCCTATATGGATGGTTCGCGACAACAGTTGCGAGTAGGCGACCATATCCTGATCCCTGCCCATCAAAAACATCGCGTTGCGTACACGAGCGCCGAACCTGTCTGCATCTGGCTTGCCGTGCATGGGATGATGCAGGCAGCCTAATTTAATGGAAGAACTTCCGTACTTGGTACTGCTGGCTTTCAAGTAAAGGCATCGTGAGTTCGCCCATTTGTTTTTCTAGGTAATCTACCTTGGCTTTGGGAACTGCTTCCCAAGCTTGGCGGCTTGCCCATCGAATCACCAAGACGACATCGGAGGTAATCGGATCGATCCAGACTTCTTTCCCTAAAAAGCCCGAAAATTTTTGCATTTCCTGCGTCCATACCTCATCATCCTTGCGAATAAAGGCTTCTCGCAAAGATTCAGGTACGTGAAATTTCAGCCATTCGATCATCATTGTTTTTAGATTTGTGCGATCGCAGCTAATTGTATACTGACTAAATGGCTTGTTCGCTAGCGTATGTAGGAGTTTATTGTGAGTAGTTTGACTCTATGGTTGCTAGGGGCTATAGCTGGTTTAATTACGCTTTTGGCTATGGCTTTGTATCTCGGCGATCGCGAACGGCAGAGGCTTCAAGATACTTTGCGCCAAAGCGAAGCCACGAGTAAAGCACTGATGTCTGCCATGCCCGACCTGTTGATTCGGATGAAGGGAGATGGCACCTATTTGGGAATTGTTAGTAGCGATCGCCTTTCTGTATTGAATCCCGAACTCTCCTCAGCGGGGGATGTCAGTATCTATGACATCCTCCAACGCGATATTGCCGATCTACGGATGCACCATATTCGCAAGGCGCTCCAGATGGGCGAAATGCAAATTTACGAACAACAGATTGACATCAATGGTCAAATTCAACATGAAGAAGTTCGGATCGTGATCACTGGTGACAATGAAGTTCTCAATATCATTCGGGATATCACCGATCGCAAGCAAGCAGAAGAAGCCCTGCGCCACAATGAAGAACGCCTGCGCAGTCTGATTTCAAATATTCCTGGGGCAATTTATCGCTGTAAAATGGATGCTGTTTGGCTCGTCGATTTTATGAGTAATTCCATTCTAGATATTGCTGGCTATCCTGCTGAAGATTTTATCGAAAACAGAGTTCGAACTCTTGAGAGCATCATTGATCCCGACGATCGCGAAATGTTAACGCAAACGATACGCGAAGCTCTGGCGAAACAACAGCCTTACCAAGTGGAATACCGTATTTTGCACCAAAATGGATCTGCGCGATGGGTACAGGAGCTGGGTAAAGGCATCTTTGCCGCGAATGGAAAGCCACTGTACCTTGATGGGGCAATGTTTGATATTACCGAACAAAAGCAGGCAGAGGCGATCGCTGCCATGAACGAACAATTAAAAACTGAAAACCTGCGCATGGGTGCGGAACTCAATATTGCCCGCCAGATTCAGCAGATGATTTTACCAAAGCCTGAAGAATTAGCGATCGAGGGGCTGGACATTGCTGGCTATATGGAACCTGCAGATGAGATCGGAGGTGACTATTACGATGTCCTCAATACCGATGGTGTGGTGACGATCAGTATTGGCGATGTCACAGGGCACGGGCTCGAAAGCGGTTTGCTGATGCTGATGGCACAAACGGCAGTGCGGACGCTTAAAGAAGTGCGAGAAGAAGATCCAGTTCGTTTTTTGTCAACGTTGAACCGCGCCATTTACAAGAATGTACAGCGAATGGACTGCAACAAAAACTTATCTCTGTTGATTCTCAACTACATCGATGGCAAAGTTAGTATCAGCGGTCAACATGAAGAAATGCTGGTGGTTCGTAAAAATGGCGTTGTCGAACGTGTAGATACCATCGATCTTGGATTTCCGATAGGGCTGGATGATGATATCGACCAATTTATCAATCTAGCGATTACGGAGGTACAACCTGGTGATGGTGTTGTCCTCTATACCGATGGCATTCCTGAGGCGATCGACATGGACAAAAAGCAGTATGGCGTTGAACGGTTGTGCAGTCAGGTTAGCAAAAATTGGGAAAAATCTGCCCGTGAAATCAAGTGGGCAATCATCGATGATGTTCGACAGCATATAGGCTTACAAAAAGTGTTTGATGACATTACACTACTCATCCTAAAGCGCCTGTAATTTAATTGCCTCATTTTGATTATGAATGTAATCCTAGCGATCGCTAAAACAAAAAATATAGCTCAAGAAATATTAAGTAATAACGCTTAATTGCGCTAATCTAAATGTAGTTTTATGAAGTTTTGACTCCTACATTTTTGCTAAGTGCATTTTCTGATGACTTTAAACCTTCTGAAAGCTCCCACCATCTCTTCTCGCTCCCATCAACCTCTAAGGGTTACTGCCTTTGGCGATAGTTTAATCTATGGCTATGGCGATCCCGTTCATGGAGGTTGGGTGGAACAACTGCGGCGGCAATGGATGGGTATAGAAGCAGGTCATGTCCTCTATAACTTAGGAGTAAGGGGCGATACGGTTGCTCAGGTCAATCAACGCTTAGAGCAAGAATTTTTACTGCGGGGCGAACTCCGAAATAGGATTCCCGATTTGATGATTTTGTCCGTTGGCGTGAATGATTCTGCAAGAGTTGGCAATCGCGAAAGTAGAACGATGACGGATTACGAACGCTTTTCTTTAGAAATGGTCAACTTGCTTGACAAAGCGCAGAATCTCTGTCCTACGATCTTTGTAGGCATGGTTCCCGTCGATGAATCGAAAATGCCTTTTTTGGACTGTTTGCACTTCAATCATGACGATCAGTTTCGCTATAAAGAAGCGACTAAATCAGCTTGCCAAGTCAGGAATATTCCCTACTTAGATATCTTCGATCTATGGCAAGAGAGGGGGCAAGCTTGGATGAGCGATCGCATCTGCCAGGACGGTTTGCACCCAAATACAAACGGTTATCTTGCCCTCTTAGATGATATTTGCAATTGGCAACCCTTGATGCAATTGGAGCAAGTATCCGCGTTGTAATCTCCCATGCAGGGAAAGGGGGCAAATATAGTAGTAATACGGACAGGAATTTGGGGGCATCAAAGGTCCCACCTAAAAAATGCAAGATAGATAGTTGTTGGATTCACAACTGTTTGTCTATTAATTTTAAAAATATGCCAGGAACGAGACTTGAACTCGTGACACGTGGATTTTCAGTCCACTGCTCTACCAACTGAGCTATCCCGGCGTTTTTTGCGCTTTATGAATATAGCACTTACAAATGAACTTCATCAAGTGCAATTTAAGGAATTTTCAAAGTTTTTTTTGAGGAGGCAAATTTATTGCCAATAAAAAACTCCACCCATAGAAATCTTAGAAACTAGAGGTGGAGTAAACCTATTGTCAAAACAGAGGTCTAGCTAATCCATTCAGGAATTGCTTCTTCTTTGGTATTTGTCCGACGCTCTAGAGTTTGGCGCTCAAACTTGAGGTGAATCGAACGATTTTGCTCGCCATCGGCAGCTACTGCAAAGATCGGATAGTCAACAATGCCATCTTGGAAGGACATGTGGTGGCGGAAAGTACCATCGGGGCTGAGTTTAATTGGACGACCGCCGATCGTAACATTCGCATCAGGCTCAGTTGCGCCATAGACGATCAGCTCAGCATCAGCAACAAGCCAGAACTGACGGGGACGAGAGGATATGGAGCCAGAGAACAAGCCAGCGCCTGACATCCCGATACCTGAATAGTTAATGCCTGAAGCACTGAGCGCACCTGCTGCCAACAAGCCTGCCCCAGATGGGAAGACATGGGAGCTGAGAGATTCGATACCAGCACCAGACATTTGCATGGAGCCATATAAAGAACCTGCAACTCGCTGGGCTTCAACGCTGCGAGCCATGTTAAAGATTTCGTCGTAGAGGGCATCGCCAACACTTGGGCTTTGTGTGACTTCGACCTTTTTGCGACTAGGAGGTACAAGGGTAAACAGGGTTTGACCGTTGAGGTTCTTTTCCCAAGGTACGGTAATAAAATGATCTTCTACCCAGTCGGAAGGATAGGTCGGGGGAATATGAACGTTTGCCGAACGCGCAAGGGTTAGCCAACGACCATCGGCACAACGGTATCCGATCTCAACGACATAGTCGCGATCGCTAATGGGGATAGGCAAATACCATTCTCTTGCCAGTTCGTCACAGTGATATTCTTGGACGTTGTTGGGCGCTTGGGTATTGATGTCAATGTCGGTGACATCGTATAAACGCAGGGCGAGCTGTTGACCGCCTTGATGTCTGAGATTTTCTTTGGCTGAGTTAGGGATGTCCCAATAAACATATCCCCACTGAGGGTCGCGAGGCATGATCACAATGCGACTCTCACCATAGCCTTGTGGGAGATCGCCTAGGGGTTCATCGACCGCAGATAGAGCTGCCGAGGTTGGTTCTTCGCTTCCTAAATCAAATTTTGTTGCTTCCACGATTTCTTTGATCTCCGAGTTACTGTTTAATCTATTTGGGACAACATTTGCTGCCATCATTGCAACTTGAATAGCAGAAAGTAGTTGAGATTTCCGCATACGGCTATAGCGAGAAATTTCAAACTCGGCAGCCACCTTGCGTAACTGTCGCAAGGTCATTTCTTCTAAAGGGGGACGCTCTTTTGCCATGTAAGTTTTACCTCCGGTTATTACTCTAGATCCCCATGCAGAGAAGCTCTGCAACACAACGACTCATAGCTTGAATGTGTTTTGGGATCAATATTGGTTCAAGGCGTTTTTTAAGTCCACAATTCTTATTGTTGCCAAACAATGCTTCGCTGGTCAACTTTTGCGCAGCTTATTTTGAGGCTTATCGCGGCTCACCGAGTATGCAAACAAGCATAAATACTTAGTCGAAACCCAGTTTTGATCGAGGTTTCATCTAAAAATCTATGGGGATCGATGCGGGATCAAAAATGTCAGGGGATCGTAACATTTTGATCCCGCTTACCTTTCTGAAGATAGAAAGGGGATTGTCCCAAAAGCCATAAAATTGTCTTTAAAGACAGATAACAAAATTGATTCATGAAAGAGAAATATACTCAGCTAGTTTCGAAATCACTACAGTGCTTACTGATGGTGACCCTTGTGTTAGTGACTAGTCTGATTGGATATGGCAATACACAAGACGCGATCGCGGCAGGTTTGTTTACCAAAAAAGTTGACATCACAAACCGCGAACTCATAGAACGCGTCAATGCTGGGATGACTGGCAATTATGTTGAAGACTCCAAGTTGCTCGTGGCTAGCCTACGCAATGCTGTGACTTTGCCACCCGATGCTCAAGACAAAGATAAGATCCAGACTGAGGCTCACTATAAGATCAACGCTTATTCTTCTCGCTATCGTGCCGATGCCGAGAAAAATAGCCTTTATTCGTTCACAACACTGAGGACTGCGCTCAATGCGGTTGCCACTTATTACAACGGTACTAGCCGACGATCTGTGCCCCAAAAAGTACGCGATCGCGTCTTAGTTGAGCTCGATCGTGTTGATACTGCCTTAAGTGAAGGTCGATAAAACAGGCATTTGATTTTCATTAAGCCCCTCTATAACTCTCCCAGATTTATGGGTCAGTTATAGGGGGGCTTCTTTAGCTTTTTCGGTCTCCTGATTTTGATAATCTTGGGGTTGGTTGGGAGTATTATTAGGTACGAAAAACATGAAAAGTCGGTAAGCCGAGTTTGGGGTAGCACAATTGTCAGCAACAATTTATGAAGTGCTGCTTGATAGTGAGTTTGTTGAAGAGCTCCACCAAACCAGTGCTAGAGAGTTTTGGTATCGATTTGTAGCAGTTATCTGGCAGTTCTCCTCTAGAGAGCCGCTTAAAGGTTTGCTATTTACCCATAGTCCCTATGTATTACTAGATCGGCAATCAGAAGACTTACACACTTGGGTATTCACGACCAGTGATTCTTCGTTATTGCATGCTGGCACATTGCCGATCGCCCATACCCAAATTATCAAGCTTTCTAAAGACGATCCGCTTAAGACTGAGTGGTTATGTCTTTTGCTGACTGAAACCCTGAGTGTGATTGCTTTGGCATCCGATCGCAGTCAAAGCTGTTTGATCTCTATGCATCCTCAACCGATTCATCAAGCGATCGCTGTGCTCAGACAACGCATCACCCATTCCGATCAACTTGCCCTATTAGAATCTCAACTCAAGCAGTTTCCACCTAAACTGCCTCCGTATCAGGTAATGTCGAGATTTGGGGCTTTGCTACTGGCACAATCGGTCAACCAAGAACTACCGATTCCTGAAATTCAAGAAGTTGACATCATTAAGGCAATTACCCACGAGGTGCGAACGCCCCTAACCACGATTCGCACTCTGGTTCGTTCTTTAATGCGGCGTAAAGATGCTACGGCTGATATTAAGCGGCGGTTAGAGCAGATCAATGCTGAATGTACGGAGCAAATAGAACGGTTCAATCTAATTTTTGAAGCGGCTGAGTTAGCTGCTTACCCAATTCCTTTAGAAGCAACTTTTATTCAGGAATTGTTAGAAACTCAGATCTCACGTTGGCAAGAGCAAGCAAGTCGCAGACAAGTTAAGTTCGAAGCCAATTTACCGACTTATATTCCTGCGATTTTGAGTAACGCGAAACTACTACAGCAGGTACTCAACGGTTTGGTCGATCGCTTAATTCGGAGTTTTCCGCCTGGTAGTCAGATTCAAATGTATGTGACCGTAGCGGGCGAACACTTAAAGTTTCAGTTTTTATCGTTACCCGAACATGCTGAGAATCGCAAGTCGGTTCGGCAAAATTCACCATTACTTTCGCCGTTACTTTCGCCGCTACTCAAAGCGGTTGGGCAATGGCTGATGCTACAGCCTGAAACGGGAACCTTGAGCTTAAGCCTACCGATTACGAAGACAATTTTGCAGGCTCTGGGCGGAAAATTAACCGTGAAGCTTCATCCCACCAGTGCCTCTTATGATGGCGAAATTCTCACAATTTTTCTGCCCTTTTATCATGCTGAAGAATTATCCTAGTAGTCCACGATTAGTTGAGGGTATAAGGAATCTATAAAGTTTTTTGGGTGTGTTTTTTGAAGGGTGAAAACCTTCAAAAATTCTTGATAGAACACTAGCTCAAACTTGGGCGGATACCATAAAGCCGATAGCGCCAATAGTCTCGTAAAATTTGCTCGTGGTCAAAGCATAGGGGAGTTGGCATTTCCCACGCATGAAATAAGCCTAGATTTTTGGCATCATCATCGGCTTTGGGTTCGCCTTTTGCCTCTGCTAGAAACACCGCACTAATCGTATGTTGACGGCGATCGCGGTTGGGGTCAGAATAAAAATGAAATTGACTGATTAACGCAATCTCAAGCCCAGTTTCTTCCTTGGCTTCGCGCTTTGCGGCAGTTTCTAGACTCTCGCCATAGTCAACAAATCCACCTGGAATTGCCCATCCGTGCGGGGGATTTCGCCGTTCGATCAGTACAATGGGTATGTAGGGGCGATCGACCATAGCAATGATGATATCTACGGTGGGGGCAGGATTACGATAGTTCACTAATTAAATGATTTGAGATTCAATGATTTGCGCTGTGGCTCCACTGAGTACACGTATGTTGAGCGGAACCGCAACCAACAGGTGCTATATCAAATTTAATTGAAATTGTGACGGATAGAAATTTGTGTTTCGCCTAGCGTGCAGACTTTTTTGTAAAAGTGTTATTCATTGCAAGGATTAATTATTAGATGATTACCCGTGAATAGTAGCAATGACTTGGGTAGTGACAGCTACAAAAATCCGATTTGGGCTAAGCTATCATGCTGAATTATGTTTACGAACTTCTCTTTAATAAGTTAGTTGATTTGCAATCCGATCGAGAGCAAAAAACTCTAAGAAAAAAATTAACCTCACAAGGGCTTGGAAGTATGGCAAACCACTAAAACCTAGTCATAGTTTTTAGTTTGGCTATTCGCTCATTACTCACATCTGAGCCTTAGCAATCTACTGATTTAACTTAACTATAAATTTGAGCTAAACCTCAAACTTGGCAGGAGCGTGTATTTTGATCCCGATTAGTATTCAAATTGTCGAGGGTAATCCCAATCTTGCTTCACTTTTAGGTTGGCATTTGCAACAAGTGGGCTACTCTGTAATTCAAACTGCGGGTTTACCACAAGCAAAACTAGTATTTCAAAAGCAACAGCCCAGCTTGATCGTCTTAAGCTCAGATTTGCCCGATGGGGATGGTATCGAACTTTGTCGTTGGATGTTCAAACAAAAAAAAGCACTTATTTTTATGATTTCATCCCGTCCTGCTGAAACGGACGTAGTGATTGGTCTAAAAGCGGGAGCCGACGACTATTTGGCTAAACCCTTTGGGATTCAAGAGTTTTTGGCGAGAGTAGAAGCCCTAACTCGGCGAATTCGACAGGTGGCACCTCCAGCTTATTTGGACTATGGCAATCTTAAAATTGACCTCGTGCAGCGACAGGTAAGGCTCAAGGGGATAGCGATTGACTTAACGCCGCAGGAATTTAGTTTGCTGTATGTATTGGCACAAGCCGAAGGTGCGGCGATTAGTCGGGCTGAACTTTTACAGAGAGCTTGGCCTGATGAAATTAATAATCCTCGTACGGTGGATACGCATATTTTGTCTCTTCGCAAAAAGATTGAACTCGATCCGCAGCAACCCAATCTAATTCAAACGGTACGGAATGTTGGCTATCGCTTTAATACAGAGGCTTTGATGCGATCGCCTGTTCGTAGCAATCTAAACCCAACCGCAGCCAGTCCCAATGCTACAAACTCTAATCCTAATCTTGCGTCGCAAGTTCCTAGTCGCGTGTTTGCCAAGTACTAAGCCGATCGCTGTTCGTGCATCCCCTTCTAGGTAGCAAAATCCGATCGCCATTCACCCTAAAAAAAGCGAACCTTACTTTTAACGATCGCTGACTCGATCTTGCGAACTGACTCATTGCTAGACTTACAGCATAAAACTCTACAACAACCTAATAACGTCTATGTCTGCTTTTCGTGTCGGCATTGCAGGTCCTGTGGGTTCGGGAAAAACCGCCCTCGTTGACGCCCTTTGTAAAACCATGCGGCAACATTTCAATCTTGCTGTAGTTACCAACGATATTTATACCCAAGAAGACGCTCAATTTTTGGTGCGCAGTCAGGCACTAGAGCGCGATCGCATTGTCGGAGTTGAGACGGGTGGCTGTCCGCATACGGCAATCAGGGAAGACGCTTCGATGAATTTAGCAGCGATCGACCAACTAGAGCATCGTTGGCAAGATCTCGATCTGGTGTTTGTGGAAAGTGGAGGGGATAACCTTGCCTCTACCTTTAGCCCCGAACTTGTGGACTTGACGATCTATGTGATTGATGTTGCCGCAGGGGATAAGATTCCGCGCAAGGGTGGACCTGGAATTACAAAATCCGATCTGTTGGTGATTAATAAAATCGATCTGGCTCCCTATGTCGGTGCTGATTTGGGAGTAATGGAAAGGGATACGAAAAAGATGCGTGGTGAAAAACCTTTTATTTTCACAAACCTAAAAACACAGGTTGGTTTGCCTGAGGTCACCCAGTTTATTAGCCGCAATATGTGATGAACTCAGCAAATTTGTAAATTGTACCCATAGTTCCAGTAATAACTCACCCTTATTAAGGCGCTTTTACAAAGGATTGTATCCTGTGATACCACTGACCAAGTAAGCCTATATCAGGATTAGTGTGGATTTAGCTATGTTAAGTCAAAGTTAAGTCAGTGTTTTTCTCGTGAGGAGTGATGATACGTCATGCAAAGCGATCGCACGAGAATTCGTTCTTTTTGGCATTTTAAATCTATGCTCAGAACCTATATTCTCAATCAGTCTTATGGAGGCGCTAACCTTTAATGAACAGTAAATTTAATCGTCGCAAATTCCTGCTGTACGGATCGGCAGCAATGGGTAGCAGTATGCTGATCAAGGCTTGTGCGCCTTCGACCCCTACTCCTACAGCCTCCGCAACTTCTGCTCCAGCAACTACAGCACCAACTACGGCTGCGGCAACTACTGCGCCTTCTGGTGGCTCGATCAAAGTGGGGATTTTACACTCCCTTAGCGGCACGATGGCAATCAGTGAAAAGAGTGTCGTAGATGCTGAAAATCTAGCGATCGAAGAAATCAACAAAGCAGGTGGTGTTTTAGGTAAGCAAATCGTTGCAGTTCAAGAAGATGGTGCTTCTGATTGGCCCACCTTTGCTGAAAAAGCGACCAAGTTGATCGATCAAGATAAGGTCGTCACGGTATTCGGTTGCTGGACTTCCGCCAGTCGTAAAGCAGTACTGCCTGTGTTTGAAGGCAAAAAGCACCAACTCTGGTATCCCGTTCAGTATGAAGGACAAGAATGTTCTCTGAACGTCTTCTATACGGGTGCTGCTCCTAACCAACAAATCGAGCCTTCCGTAGAATGGCTGTTAAAAAATAAAGGAAAAGAATTTTTCCTCGTTGGCTCTGACTATGTGTTCCCTCGTACAGCCAATACCATTATCAAGGCTCAACTAGAAGCTTCTGGTGGTAAGGTTGTGGGCGAAGATTATCTTCCTCTTGGTAGCACGGAAGTTACCCCGATCATCACCAAGATCAAGCAAGCTCTTCCCAATGGTGGCGTAATTTACAACACCATGAACGGCGACACCAACGTGGCTTTCTTTAAGCAATTGCAAGGTGCAGGCTTGACTCCTGACAAATATCCTTCGATGTCAGTCAGTATTGCGGAAGAAGAAATCAAAGCGATCGGTAAAGAGTTCCTTAAGGGGCACTATGCCGCTTGGAACTATTTCCAAACCGTTGATTCCCCTGCTAGCAAGAAATTTGTGGAAGCATTTAAGGCTAAGTTTGGTGCGGATCGTGTGGTTAATGACCCCATGGAATGCGCCTATGTCATGGTTTATCTGTGGAAGCAAGCTGTAGAAAAAGCGAAGAGCACTGATATTGAAGCAGTTCGCGCTGCTGCCTACGGACAGACCTTTGATGCTCCTGGTGGTAAGTACACGCTCAATTCCAACCATCACCTCACCAAGTTCGTCCGAATTGGTGAAGTTGCGGATGATGGTCTGTTTAAGATTGTGTTTGAAACCAAGGAAGCCGTTGTACCAGTGCCATGGAACCAGTTTGTTGCTGATACCAAGGGCTATGCCTGTGACTGGTCTGATAAGGCTAAGGGCGGTAAGTACAAAAAAGCCTAAGTAGAAGCAAATCAACATGTAGGGGCAATCCCCCCGTGGTTGCCCTAGATTTCACGGGCAGGCACAGGGGCGCTGCCCCTACAAGAATTTTTGATGACTATAACTAATCAGTAAAGGTAAATGCTCGACGTATTGCTGAGATTACTGGATGGCGTATTTAACGGAGTCAGTACTGGCTCCGTTTTATTACTAGCAGCTTTAGGGCTGGCAATTGTATTTGGCTTGATGGGCGTGATCAACATGGCGCATGGCGAGTTGATGATGCTAGGTGCATACACCACCTATCTTGTCCAAAATGGATTTAAGCTTTTGGGAGATCCTTGGCAGGATTTTTATGTTTTTGCGGCTTTGATTGCGGCATTCCTTGTCACTGCTTTTGTGGGTTTTCTGTTGGAGCGCGGGGTCATTCGCTTTCTCTATGGACGACCTTTAGAAACGCTATTAGCAACTTGGGGTGTGAGCCTAATCTTGCAACAGTTTGTCCGTAGTGTGAACTGGGTGTTTCTTGCAGGCATCCTTATATTTTGTGGTCTGTTTTTTGGGAGTATGTGGGTTTTACAAAAACGCACAAATTGGCAGGTTATACGGAACTGGGCGATCGCGGCCTTATTACCCCTATCTGCCGCAATCTCCTTTAGCGTTGGCGCATTTTTAGCTCAAACCTACAAACTCACTGCGACAAAACCTTGGTTTGGCGCGCAGGGTGTGGATGTGACTGCACCGAAATGGTTGCGCGGTGGCTTACCGATTGGCAATATTCAACTGCCTTATACACGCGTGTTTATCATCGTGCTGACGATCGCCTGTGTGATTGGCATTTATCTGTTTTTGCAGCGATCGCCTTGGGGTTTGCGCATTCGGGCCGTGACCCAAAACCGCAGCATGAGTTCCTGTTTGGGGATTCCCACCCAGACCGTTGATTCGCTCACGTTTGCGCTCGGCTCAGGGCTGGCAGGAATTGCAGGGTGTGCCGTCAGTTTCTTAGGTTCGGTCAGTTCCAATACAGGACAAAACTATATTGTCGATACCTTTATGGTGGTTGTCGTTGGTGGTGTTGGCAAACTAATCGGTGCCATTGTGGCGGCGCTAGTTCTGGGCACAACCAACTATCTGGTGGGTTCGGGCACGTTAGTGGCGTTGGTCGCTCCGATCAAGCCCCTTGCTGATTTCTTCACTTTCTTTTCTTCAACCAGCATGGCACGGGTGATGTTATTTGCCCTGATTGTGGCTTTCTTGCAATTCCGTCCTGCGGGTCTGTTTCCCCAAAAGGGACGCACGGTTGATGCTTAGTAAATCACTACATGTTTGAACTGCTAACAGCTTCTCAAAAACTGATAACTGAATAAATGAAATGACAGCAATTGAAGTGCAGAAAAAACAGGGACAGATTAAGCGATCGCTTCTGATTGAGGCAGCCATCGTAATTGGAATTGCGCTATTGCTGATCTTTGTTGTCCCCCTCCTATTGGTTGCGATCGGGCAGGGATTTCGCGTCGAGCTACTGGGGCGCTTTTTGGCTCTAGCGATCGTGGCACTCGGCATCGATTTAATCTGGGGCTATACAGGTATGCTCAGTTTGGGGCATGGTGTATTTTTTGGATTGGGTGGCTATGCCTTTGCCATGTACTTAAAATTGCAAATTCCTCCCGACGCCACCTCAAAACTTCCCTCTTTTATGCCCCTTTATGGCGTTACCGAACTCCCTTGGATTTGGCAACCCTTTAATTCTTTCCCATTTACGATTCTTGCGATTATTCTAATTCCCGCGATCGTGGGAGCCCTGTTTGGCTTTTTGGTGTTTCGCAATCGCATTCGCGGTGTCTATTTTTCGATTTTGACCCAGGCGACCACGATTATCTTTTACAACATCTTTAACGGACAACAAAAGCTCATCAATGGTACAAATGGATTAACCGATTTCCAGACAATTTTTGGTGCGACCGTAAATGCCCCAGAAACGAGACGGGTTTTTTATATCCTCACGATCGTATTTCTGGCTTTAGCCTACGCACTCTGTCGTTGGTTGACGAGTGGAAAGTTTGGACGCTTACTAATTGCGATTCGAGATGACGAACCGCGCGTGCGGTTCACGGGCTACGATCCGACAGGGTTTAAGGTTTTGGTGTTTGCGATTTCCGCTGCCCTAGCGGGGATTGGAGGTGCGCTCTATACACCGCAAACAGGCATTATTTCGCCCAATAACTCCATGAATATTGCCTTTTCGATTGAGATGGTGATTTGGGTGGCAGTGGGCGGTCGGGCGAGTTTGTCGGGGGCAATTCTTGGCGCAGTTCTAGTCAACTTTGCCAAGAGCATCTTGAGCGAACAGTTTTCAGAAATATGGCTATTCTTTCAGGGTGCGATGTTTCTGCTTGTGGTTATGGTGCTTCCCGATGGCTTGGTCGGTTGGGCGCGCACGCAAGGCGTACAGATCGTTAAAACCCTATTCTTTGGTCGCAAAGTAGTTCCCTATCCTAGTCTTGAAGAAGATCCAGAGGTACAGTATGAACGCAAGAATCTTGGAGATTGAGGATTTAACCGTTAGTTTTGACGGGTTTAAAGCACTCAACAATCTCAATTTCAGTATGGATGAAGGCGAGTTACGGGTAATTATTGGTCCGAATGGCGCAGGGAAAACGACCTTTTTAGATGTCATCACAGGGAAGGTCAAGCCAACGATTGGACAGGTGAGATTTAAAGGGAGAAATCTGCGATCGATGTCAGAACATCAGATCGCACGGTTTGGCGTGGGGCGTAAGTTCCAAACTCCCAGAGTCTATCTCAATCTCACCCCAAGGGAAAACCTAGAACTTGCCTGTAATCGCAATAAGGGTGTTTTTTCAACCCTGCTCGGTCGGTCGTCGGTGACGGAGCGGCGCACGGTCTCAGGTTTGCTGGAAACTATCGGCTTGGTAGCAAAGCCAGACATTCAAGCGGGACTCCTCTCGCATGGTGAAAAGCAGTGGCTAGAAATTGGTATGCTCGTGGCGCAAGCCCCCGATCTATTGCTGGTAGATGAACCCGTTGCAGGTCTAACTGACGAAGAAACGGAACAGACAGGAGAGCTACTGATTTCTCTAGCCCAAGAACATTCGATTATCGTGATCGAGCATGACATGGAATTTGTGCGGCAAATCTCGCGTAAAGTGACGGTGCTGCACGAGGGCAGTGTTTTGTACGAAGGCACAATTGAAGAAGTCCAGAACGATCCTCGCGTGATTGAGGTCTATCTAGGTCAACAGCAAGAAGAAGTCCATGAGGCAGCATAATTAATTCTCCCCGCCCCAAAATCCTCAAGCCTATTCAACCCTTAACATCAAACCAAGATGAATCAAATGGAAGATGCGATCGCTCAGGATCTGACCAGCGCACAACCGTTACTAGAGATTACCGATCTCGATGTTTACTATGGAGAAAGTCACATTCTTCGTAGCGTCGATATGGGTGTAGCAGCGGGTAAGATGGTGTGCTTGATTGGTCGAAATGGTGTGGGCAAAACCACAATGCTCAAAACAATTATGGGGCTACTCAAACCCCGCAAAGGCAAGGTTAAATTTACAGGGGTGAATGTTACGGGTCTGTCCCCCGATCGCCGCGCTAGGATGGGAATTGGCTATGTGCCCCAAGGACGCGAAGTAATTCCCCGCCTCACGGTGAAAGAGAACCTAATCCTAGGCTTAGAAGCCAGAGATAAATCCCAGAAGCCGACAGTTGCTTCGCTGCAAGACGATCTGGAGGAAGTCTACGAGCTATTTCCCGTGCTCAAGTCGATGCTCTGGCGTTTGGGCGGCGATCTCAGCGGCGGTCAGCAGCAACAACTCGCGATTGCGCGGGCTTTGATGGGCAAACCCAAATTACTCGTTCTAGACGAACCCACAGAAGGGATTCAGCCTTCGATCATTCTAGAAATTGAAGCGGCGGTGCGTCGGATCGTACAAACGACAGGTGTGGGTGTGCTTCTGGTCGAGCAGCATCTACATTTTGTCCGTCAAGCTGATTGGTACTACGCCATGCAAAAGGGGGGCATTGTTGCCTCTGGGGCGACCAGCGAACTCAGTAACGATGTGATTCAGAAATTCTTAGCTGTATGAAGATCGATACTGCCCTATGAGTGTTTCTGGTTGGCATGGCAAATTAGAACTAGCGTTCGCATTGCAGGATGGCGCAACCCTCATGACTCACAGCCAAGGAACTGCCCCACTCAAGATTCAACGTCCCTTTTATCCCGAAGGTGCAGAAGTCTGTCATGGGGTGATTTTGCATACCGCAGGGGGCATTGTTGGCGGCGATCGCCTGCGGATCGATCTTCAAGTTGCGCCCTCAGCCCATGCATTGATTACGACGGCAGCAGCCAGCAAGATCTATCGCTCCAACGGTCAAGAAGCAGAACAAACCATCCAAATTTCTGTCGGTGAAGGGGCTTGCCTAGAGTGGCTGCCCCAAGAAGCGATCGCCTTTGCGTCAGCGATTTATCGGCAAAATTTGAAAATTGAATTAGCCCCTGGTGCGACTTGGCTGGGTTGGGAGGTTACAAGGTTTGGACGCAGTGCCAGCGGGGAAAGGTTTACAGAAGGGACTTGGCGATCGCATACAGAGGTTTGGCAACAGGGAAAACCCCTTTGGATCGATCGGCAATGGCTGGAAGGAGATCGCACCATTCTCGATAGCCCCCACGGTTTAAATGGCTGCGCCGTTGTTGGTAGTTTTGCGCTGGTCGGTCAACCTGCCACGCCTGAGATTGTTGAAAAAATCCGTAGATTGTGGACAGAGGGGCAATCCGCAGGAAAATATAATGGAGAGGCAGGCGTGAGCCGCCTCATCTCTGGTTTGCTTTGTCGCTATCGAGGTAACTCAAACTCAGAAGTGCGAAGCTGGTTTAGAGATGTGTGGCAACTTTTGCGTTTATCCTATATGCAGCGATCGGCGTGCTTACCCAGAGTTTGGCAGATGTGAAAGACCATGTACACAAGTCGGACTTACCCCCTTTAATTCCCCCTTGTAAAGGGGGAAGATCGGAAATCTAGTTCCCTCCCTTTTACAAGGGGAGGGCTAGGGAGCGGTAATTGGGGTTGGAGAGAGGTCAAATCCCAAGGCTTTTAATGTTAAGAAATCGAAATAGGAATCATCCATGCAACTAACTCCCCAAGAAAAAGATAAATTACTGATTTTTACAGCGGCGCTGTTAGCGGAACGGCGCAAAGCCAAGGGGTTAAAGCTAAATTATCCCGAAGCGATCGCTTTGATCACCGCAGAAATTTTAGAAGGCGCGAGAGAAGGCCGCACGGTGGCAGAGTTAATGTCCTATGGTGCAACGCTGCTCAAACGAGAGGATGTGATGGAAGGAATTCCCGAAATGATCCATGAGGTACAGGTGGAAGCTACTTTTCCCGATGGCACAAAACTCGTAACGGTACATAACCCAATTCAGTAGATTGAATTCCTTAGATGGAGGTTCGCTATGATTGCAACTGTAAAGCCCAAATTAACTTTCGAGCAGTTTCTTGAAGTTTGTCCAGAGCAAGGACGTTATGAGTTGGTGAATGGAGAACTAGTTGAGATGCCTGCAACAAGAAATCATGATGATATTGCAGAATTGCTAGATCGATATTTCTATGATGAAGTAAAAAGAACGGGTCTAAAGTATGTGGTAAAACGAGCAATTCCAATCAGAACCTTAAGTCATGATGGGATTGAACAGGGAAGAATACCTGATGTCATCGCGATCGATCGCGATGACTGGCGAGCCAATCGTTCGGATTATGCGGCGTTGCGATCGCCAATTCAGTTAGCCGTAGAAGTCGTTTCAACCAATTGGGATGATGACTACATTGACAAGTTAGATGAATATCAGCGCATGGGCATTCATGAATATTGGATTGTCGATTACTTAGCCTTAGGAGGCAGAGAATATCTTGGTAAACCAAAGCTTCCGACCATATTCGTGTATGTATTAGATGACAAGGGTGAATATCAACGTTCGATGTTTAGAGGGAATGATGCGATCGCGTCAAGTACCTTCCCAGAGCTACAACTGACTGCCGAGCAGATTTTAAAAGCCTAATTGAAATAACAGATAGAAATCCAAAAAGGTAAAAAACTATGATTCCGGGTGAAATGTTTATCCAAGAGGGAGAAATCGAACTGAATGCCGATCGCCCTACGGTGAGCTTAAAGGTGGCAAATACAGGCGATCGCCCCATTCAAGTTGGTTCTCATTATCATTTCTTT
The DNA here is from genome assembly GCF_965232925.1 of Tumidithrix helvetica PCC 7403. Classification (NCBI taxonomy): domain Bacteria; kingdom Bacillati; phylum Cyanobacteriota; class Cyanophyceae; order Pseudanabaenales; family Pseudanabaenaceae; genus Tumidithrix; species Tumidithrix helvetica. The sequence goes on along the minus strand of NZ_CBDDRA010000003.1, from coordinate 147,561 downwards.
GAAGTGAATGCAGCTTTGGCATTTGAGCGATCGCAAGCACGCGGCATGCGGCTGGATATTCCTGCAGGAACTGCGGTGCGCTTTGAACCTGGTGACGATCGCGAAGTCACCTTAGTAGCCTTAGTCGGTAGTCGCGAAGTGTATGGGTTCAATGCTCTGATCGAAGGGAAACTCGATAGCACCCCAGAACGCGAATCAGAAGAGAAATCTAAAAAGGGAAAAGGCAAAAAGAAAAAATGATTTACTAGCAATCATCGCAGGGGAATTTCCCCTATAGGTTTCGCTAAATCTCCATTGCAAAATTTATGGTTACTACTCCTACTGAACTCAATATTCCTACAACGCTCTACGATCTCGACTATTGTCTATGGGTTGAGCGCACGATTCAGCTTTTGCGCGAAGGCAAATTTTCCGATGTGGATATTCCCAATCTTTTGGAAGAACTGGATGACATGAGTGGCAGTCAAAGAGATGCTCTAGAAAGCAATTTGGCAATTATTTTGATGCACTTGTTGAAGTACGCCTACCAAAAGGAACGCCGCTCAAATAGCTGGCGTTATACGCTCGTCGAACATCGTCAAAGGATAGAAAGAGCTTTTCGCCGTAGCCCTAGCCTCAAGCGATATTATCAGGAGGTTTTTGAAGATTGTTATAAAAATGCTCGCCAACTTGCTGCCGCAGAAACTGGCTTAGAAATTAGTGTTTTCCCTGAAATATGCCCATTTACACAGGAACAAGCGCTTAGTACGGGATTTTTGCCTGAATAGCCCACTAGATTCGTAAAAAAATGAACATACAGAGAGATTAAGATCCCCGACTTTTTGTATGACTATCACTATTAATCTGGATTGAAAAGAAAAAGTCGGGGATCTGTGCATTAAGTTTTTGAATATCCTTCAGAATAGAAACCCTTAGCAGAGAAGAATCCCATGAGTTATAGAATGAATCGCCGCGCTTACGCAGAAACCTTTGGTCCTACCGTAGGCGATCGCATCCGTCTTGCGGATACTGAAATTATCATCGAAGTGGAACAGGACTACACCACCTACGGCGATGAAGTGAAGTTTGGCGGTGGTAAGGTGATTCGGGATGGCATGGGACAATCGCCAATTACGAATGCGGACGGTGCAGTGGATACCGTGATTACCAACGCCCTCATTCTCGACTGGTGGGGCATTGTCAAAGCCGATGTCGGCATTAAAGATGGCAAGATCGCCGCGATTGGCAAGGCGGGGAATCCCTATATTCAGGATAACGTCAATATCATTATCGGTGCGGGTACGGAAGCGATCGCAGGCGAAGGCATGATTCTCACCGCAGGTGGCATCGATACCCATATTCACTTTATTTGTCCGCAACAGATCGAAGTCGCGATCGCCTCTGGCGTAACGACAATGATTGGTGGTGGCACAGGCCCCGCCGCAGGTACGAATGCCACCACCTGCACCCCCGGTCCTTGGCATATGTACCGCATGTTGCAAGCTGCCGATGCCTTTCCAATGAATCTAGGCTTTTTAGGGAAAGGGAATAGCAGCAAACCTGAAGGTTTGGTCGAGCAGGTCGAAGCAGGGGCAATGGGACTAAAGCTCCATGAAGATTGGGGAACCACTCCCGCCGCGATCGATAACTGTCTGAGCGTTGCCGATGACTACGATGTTCAAGTTGCCATCCATACAGACACCTTGAACGAAGCAGGATTTGTCGAAGATACCATTCGCGCCTTTAAAAATCGCGTCATTCATACCTATCATACGGAAGGTGCGGGTGGCGGACATGCTCCTGACATCATCAAGGTCTGCGGTGAAGCGAACGTACTTCCCTCTTCCACCAATCCCACTCGTCCTTATACCCTAAATACGCTGGACGAACATCTCGATATGCTAATGGTCTGTCACCACCTCGATCCTAGCATTCCTGAAGATGTTGCCTTTGCCGAGTCCCGCATTCGGCGCGAAACGATCGAGGCTGAAGATATCCTGCACGATCTGGGCGCATTCAGTATGATTTCTTCAGATTCTCAAGCGATGGGAAGAGTTGGAGAGGTGATTATTCGCACTTGGCAAACCGCCCATAAAATGAAGGTGCAGCGCGGCGTGCTGACCTCCACGCAGGAATCCAAAGCGGATAATTTTCGCGCCAAACGTTATATTGCCAAATACACGATCAACCCCGCGATCGCGCATGGAATTGCTGCCCATGTCGGTTCCATTGAAGTCGGGAAACTGGCGGATCTGTGCCTGTGGCGACCTGCCTTCTTTGGCGTTAAACCAGAAACAGTGCTGAAAGGCGGCGCGATCGCTTGGGCGCAAATGGGGGATGCCAATGCCAGTATTCCCACGCCTCAGCCCGTACATATGCGCCCCATGTTTGCCAGCTACGGCGGAGCAATCAATCACACTTCTCTAACGTTTGTTTCTCAAGCAGCTTTAGCGAAGGGAATTCCACAACAATTGAATTTGAAGAAGACTGCGATCGCGGTGTCGGGAACGCGCAAGATCTCGAAGCGAGATATGAAATTGAACGATGCCATGCCCCGCATGGAGGTCGATCCTGAAACCTATGAGGTGAGAGCTGATGGAGAATTGTTGACCTGCGAACCCGCAACGGTTTTGCCGATGGCTCAACGCTATTTCTTGTTTTAGGTTTCCTTGTAAGGGCGAAGACCTCCATGAGGGCGAAGCATTCGCATAATCATCTCCATGCTAAATGCAAAATATAAATACGCGAATGCTTCGCCCCTACAATTAATTTTGCAAAATATAAATACGCGAATGCTTCGTCCCTACGTCAGAAAAATACTTCATTGTTTGGTAATTCCGATCGCTATTTTGGCGATCGCGGAAAAATCCTATGCGGCAACTTCAGGGGTTTGTGCCAGTCAGCTCAAAGCAGAGGTGAATAAAATTGCCCAAGATCCCAAACTACAGTTCTCGCGCTTAGGCGTGTTTGCCCAAACCTTAACGCCATCCTCTCAAATTTCGATCGATCTGGATGGCGATCGCTACTTTATCCCCGCCTCAAACGCCAAACTGTTAACTACTGCGGCGGCGTTGAAGTTACTAGGAGGGGATTATCGCATTACCACTTCCCTGATGTCCGATCAACATCCCAATGCTAATGGGGAAATTGCGGGGGACTTATGGCTGATCGGTCGCGGCGATCCGAGTTTTCGATCTGAAACCAGCTTAAAGTTGCTAGTGAAACAGTTAGCAGATAGAGGCATCAAACGCATTCGTGGCAAGATTAGAACCCTGTCTTCGCTCCAAGGTTCTGGTATTGGAGATCGTTGGGAATGGCAAGATCTACAGGAATATTACGGTGCGATCGCTTCTGCTTTCACGATTGATGAGAATGCACTCCTCTGGACGATTTCGCCCACACAGGTTGGAAAGCCCGTACAATTTCAATGGGAACAACCCCAATTAGCGAATAGTTGGATTGTGGAAAACCAGGCTACCACAGGTTCCACCAATCGCGAAAGCTCTTTGCAAGTCGAACGTCCCTTTGGACAAAGGCGATTAATGATTCGGGGGCAGCTTGCTCAAGATGCCGAACCTGAGTTGGGTGGCGTCGCATTGCCCGATCCTGAAGCGCAGTTTTTGATACTTTTGCGAATGGAGTTAGCGAATCAAGGCATTCAGATTGATTCTAATTCTAATTCTTCCCTAAATCCGAATAACTCGCAGCCCAAGGTGGAATTGGCAAGAGTTCTATCACCACCTCTAAGATCGCTGCTGCAAACCACCAATAAAGACAGCAATAATCTCTATGCCGAACTCTTACTGCGAATTCTAGGAAGCCGTACCCATGAAGTCGAGAATGACGATCTGAACGCGGGTATTCTAATCGCTACGAAGTTCCTCAAATCCATCGGTTTGAGCGATCGCAGTTTCCTTCTTGTCGATGGTTCTGGCTTGTCGCGCAGCAACCTAATAACGCCGAGAGCGATGGTTCTGTTACTAAAAGTCATGGCAAGCGATCGCGATTTCCGCAATTCCCTCTCAGTAGCTGGGGTAGATGGTACGCTTACCAACCGTTTTAAAGACACCCCCGCCGCAGGGATTTTGCAAGGGAAAACGGGCACGATGTCGGGTGTTATCGCCCTATCAGGCTATGTGAAGCCCAGTGGCTATGATGAAATTGCTTTTACAATTTTTATCAATAATGGAAATTTGCCAACCCGCGAATTACGCCCCTTTATCGATGCGATCGCCTTACTCCTAGCGAATCTTAAATCCTGCTAGTTGGAGAGATCGGGCGCATTACATCCTCTTTGGATAGCACTGGAATTTTAAGGATTGCAATTCTTCTGATTTTTGTTCTTGCTAGAACGGTATAATAGAACACTCAAAATTTAGCAAATTCCGACTCGGCATGGAACAAACTGGGTCTCACGAAACCGTGAGTGGTAAGCTGGCAACTAAAATAGGCATTACTCTTACTGCGCTCGAACAGCCTTGGTTTATTCCTCGTACCTGTCTGATCCGACCTTGTACTGAAAGCGATCTGATGCTATGTCCCGATATTGTGGTGCTGGATGAAACCATGCTACTGCACGAACCTTTATGGGAAAGGGAACCTACGATTACTTTAGGACTATCGATCAAGTTAGTTGTGGAAGTTGTCGGTACGAACTGGGAAACGGATTATGCCCGAAAAGTTGAAGAATATGCGAAGTTAGGAATTCCAGAATATTGGATTGTCGATTATCTGGGAGTGGGTGGTGTGGTCTTTATTGGTAAACCCAAACAACCCACATTTACAGTTTGCCAACTGATGGGCGAAGATTATAACCAGAAGCAATACCGCATGGGTAAAGCGATCGCCTCTCCACTTTTGCCTGATTTTCAACTTTGCCTCGATGATATTCTGCCTCGATAAGGTATAAATAGAGGCTGATGAACTGGGTATTAGTTGGTTATATCAAAAGCGAACCTTAACGATCCAAAGAATTATGATGCAAGATTTTAACTGGAAAAAGCTCCAAAATGGCTCAGATATTCGCGGCATTGCCCTCGAAGGTGTTCCCGACGAGCAGGTTAACCTCACACCCGAAGTCGCCAGAATATTGGGGCAAGCCTTTGCGATCTGGCTAGGGCAAAAAGTTCATAAAAACACGACGGAATTAACGATTTCTGTGGGGCGTGACAGTCGCCTCTCTGGTCCAACTCTTATGCAGGCTGTGATGGATGGCATTACCTCTATCGGCAGTCAAGTGTATGACTTTGAGATGGCTTCGACTCCTGCCATGTTTATGAGTACGATTACCACAGGCTTTGATTGCGATGGTGCGATTATGCTCACGGCCAGTCATCTGCCCTTTAATCGCAACGGCTTAAAGTTTTTTACGGCTCAAGGTGGTTTAGAAAAGAAGGATATTAGCGATATTCTGACCCTAGCTGCAAAGGAAGATTTTGAACGCTCCGCAGCCCAAGGCAGGATTACCAAGCACGATTTCATTTCTGTATATGCTAACCAATTTGTCCAACATATTCGTGCTGCGGTGAATCATCCCGACAATTACGAACAGCCCCTGAAAGGATTGAGAATTATTGTCGATGCGGGCAATGGTGCGGGTGGATTCTATGCCGATCGCGTGTTAAAGCCGTTAGGAGCCGATACCACAGGGAGCCAGTTTTTAGAGCCCGATGGAACCTTCCCCAATCACGTACCAAATCCTGAAGATAAAGCGGCAATGGCATCCATTTGCCAAGCGGTAATTCATCACCAAGCTGATTTTGGCATTATTTTCGATACGGATGTCGATCGCAGTGCTGCCGTCGATCGCTCTGGCAACGAACTCAATCGCAATCGCTTAATCGCCCTAATTGCTGCGATCGTTTTGCAGGAACATCCAGGTTCCGCAATTGTAACGGATTCCATCACCTCGGATGGCTTGACTCAATTTATCGAGCAGGATTTACAAGGGGTGCATCATCGCTTTAAACGCGGCTATAAAAATGTAATTAACGAATCCATTCGCCTCAATCAAACTGGGCAGGAATCTTGGCTGGCAATTGAAACTTCTGGACATGCAGCCCTAAAAGAAAATTACTTCCTAGATGATGGTGCGTACTTGGTGAGCAAACTCTTAATCGAACTGGCAAAGTCAAAACTGGCGGGAAAATCCTTAACAGATTTAATCGCAAATTTAAAAGAACCCGTTGAGAGCGAAGAGTTTCGCATCAAAATCGGTGTGGAGGATTTCAAGTCCTATGGCGATCGCGCGATCGAGAAGCTCCAAGCATTTGCCTCAAGTCAGCCAGACTGGAAAATTGTCCCTAGCAATTATGAAGGCGTGCGGATCTCTTGCCCCTCCGCGATCGAAGATGGCTGGTTTCTCTTGCGTCTATCACTCCACGACCCTGTCATTCCCTTAAATATCGAATCTAATGTGAAAGGAGGTGTTGCCCGCATTGCCAACAGACTTTTAGGCTTTTTCCAAACCATAGAATCCCTTGATTTATCTTCCCTCCTACAGAGCAGGGACAAATCATGAATTGCTCCTGAGTCTGACCCGACGATTAATTGCCGTAAGGGCGTGGATAGGGACGAAGCATTTTGGTGGCGCGATAGACGTGAAATTTTTGCACGACTTCACCACCGCGTCGAATCGGAACCTCGCCAATTTTTTCGATCGCCTCAAAATAACTGCTGTACTTAGAAACGATGCTAGGCAGCAGTCCCACACTCTGTTCGATATATGGTTCTTGAAACAATTCCGCCGAAATATAGAGCGCATCTTTGCCGACCCAATCTTCAGCCTTTGACCAATAGCCAAAACCGCGCAAGTCCTGATCGAAACAGGCGATCGGTTTGTGACTAATCGGTTCGATCGCCATACCCACCTGTCCCGTCACAAAAAAGTTGTTGCTAAAGACAAAATCTGTCTTGGCGAGAGCAGCACTCAGTACAGGTGAATCTTTAAATCCCTGCCGCAACTGGGCAAGATCGATCATTTCGGTAGAAGGATCGTCCTTGGCTGCCCAAAATCCACCGAGAATGGCGCGATCGCCTCCTTTTTGAAAAATACCGCTATGGATATGCATCAAGGCAACCAACATGAGGGTTACGATTACCACACTCGAACCCCAGAGCCAATTCCTTATACGTTTGGGGTGCTGTAATTGCGCGATCGCTGCCTGTTGCCCCAAAATTAAAGTAGCGCCGTAAAATCCTGGCATATGCCAGGAGGGCAGGACTTGACGATAGCCACCCATAAGCGTGAATCCTAAAAATACGGGTAGCGATACTGCCAAGATCAGTAACTGCTTTTGCTGCATCGATTCTAAGTTAATCGAGCCATTGCGATAGTTAAACTTAGCTCTAGCGGTGGTAAAAATTTCTCCCACTACCTTGAGATTTGTCCACCAAAGTGGAAACCCAAACGTAGGGAAGAGATAGGCAACACCCACTAAAAAAGTAACCAGTAATCCTTCAAGGTTATACATCCCTGTTGGAATAGCGCGTGCGCCTTGAAAACGGAAAGATGCCCAGCTATGTTGGGTATTCCAAATGACGATCGGAGTAATTGCCAAGCCAAACAGTGCTAAGCCAGCGATCGCCCAAGGTGACGAGAAAGCAGGTCGGTGACGCTGACTGAGCGCACAAAATAAAACCAGTCCAAATCCTAATAAAAAGCCGTGATATTTCCCTAAACAAGCTAAACCCACAAGTAACCCAATCAGAGCTAGCCGATAGGTAGGTTTGTATCTAGGAATATCTTCAACAGAAGTACTGGGAAAAAACTCATAGGCAGCTACACATAAGGTCGCCGCCCAAAAAAACATCAGAGGGCTATCGGGCAGAGTTAAAAAGCCAAAAGCTACCTGAAAGATCGGAATAGCGGTGGCGATCGCGAGGGTAAGCGTAGCCGTGCGTTTGTCAAACAACTTAGCACTGGTGAAATAGAGAAACGCTAGCGTACCCGTATATAAAAGTACCGATCCAATCCGAATCGTAAATTGGGTAACGTCACCTGTAAGCCAGATGCCCAGACCCGTTACTAGGGCAACTAAGGGAGGGTGATCGAAATAGCTCCAGTCAGGATGAATTGTGTAGAGGTAGTAGTAAGCCTCATCATATCCCGTGTTCAAAAACGTAGCTGCCATCGTGCGGAAGGCAAGGCCCCAGACCAGTAGAGCGATCGCCCACTTATGCATATTCATCCTATAAATTTGTAACCAATACCTACAGCCTAACCCATTCCAGGAATCAGCCCTTTGGTTAGGTTTTTGATCGCAGAACCTGCCATATCGCGATAGCGAAGTTCACCGCAGAGGATCTGCCCCATCTTTCTGGTTGCCCCAGGACGTTTGATTGCCGTTTTATAAGCAAATCCCGGGACGCGATAGAAAATGCCTGAAATTCTCTGTGCCCAAGCCATATCAGCCCCCCATTCCTGTTGGACAGTATGGGTATAGTCTTTGAGCGCATCGGTGTCACCGCCTAAAGCCCGATCGATCGCTTTTGCGGCAAGCATGCCTGTATACAGAGAAGGTCTGATTCCTTCGGCTGTAAATGGATCGACCACAGCGGCAGACTCACCCGCTAAAACCGCATTTTGGGTATGTAGGGTTTGGTCGCCATCCCATAAACAGAGGGGATGGCCGTATTGTTTGACTTGACTAAAGTCCACACCAAAGGTCTGGGCATAGGCTGCCCCAATTTCTTTGAGGTTTTGCTTTTCACCACCAAAAAATGTACCCACGCCAATTGAATAGCCATCGGCTTTAGGGAAATTCCAGATATAGCCGTTGCTGACTGCCCCAAAATCAAAATGGGCTGCACTCATATCGTGATTGGTTGCGGGGGCTTCCACCTCTAAAGCTGCGCCCATGCGGCGTTTGCGCTCTTTAAAGCCTAGCCATTTTGCCATAGAGCCTTTAGCGCCATCAGCAGCGATTAAATATTTGGCTTCGAGGACTTCGTTTTCGGTTTTGACCAACCAGCGATCGCTTTTCCACTCAATGCCCGTAACGACTGTGCTGTCCCGCACCTCTGCCCCAAGCTTTTGAGCCTGTTGAATGATGTAATGGTCGAAAACATCACGCCGCACCATCCATACGGGTTCTTTGGCAGCTAGATCTACCAATTGCGGATCGCCTGACTGCCATGTATAGCGAATTTGCTTGACTGTAATTGAGATGGCGGGCGAAAAATCAAAATCAAACCATTCCTGCACGCTGGGAGAAACCCCACCCCCACAGGGTTTGTAACGGGGTAAGCTTTCTCTTTCCAGAACCAGTGTTGAGCGCCCTGTTTTCGCCAGATGATAAGCGGCTGCACCACCTGCTGGGCCTGCTCCGACAATTATGCAGTCGTACATAAGTAAAAATTTAGAATCTTTAAAGTAGTTATGGCTAAAGTCCTTTAAATTTTAACCTCTAGCCTTGCTTATGCATTTTTGACGTTGAGTAGATCTGTCGGTGTATTGCAGTTAAACAGCATTTGGGGATCGACTTCGTCAATTGCCTCAACATTCCCCTGAGATAGCCATCTTTGAAATGAGCTTCCACCTGTTTCGATAAATTCCTCTAGACTTTTCAAACAGCTCGTGCGATAAAAGCCGCATAGGGGCTCCCATTCAGGTTGATATTTAAAATTTTGTCTGGAATTTTGTGCATTAGAAGCAATATGTCTGGGTAGATAGGCGATCGCTTTTTCTGGTAGATCGGACAAATGATTTGCCCAGGTTTGTAGGATTGCCCCATCTAGATGGGGGAGATCGCAGGCAAGCAAAAGCACCCAGTCTGGTGGGTTAGAAGCCTTATTTACCTCTGCCAATCCCAAGGAAAAGCCAAAGAGCGCACCTTGGCGATCGCGATCGTGGACAAATTTGGCGATCGTAGGCAAAACTAACTTCTGATAGCGTTCTTGCCAAGCTGTTACAACACATATCTCAATTGCCCCAGCTTGTTGAGCAACGGCGCAGATGCGCTGCAATAAGGGGACTCCGTCAATTTCAACTAGCGCCTTGTCTTGTCCCATGCGGGAACTTTGTCCGCCTGCCAGTGCGATCGCGGCTATTTTCATTTTTTCTGACCGTAATGATTAGGTGGGCTATTGACGTAGTGCTTGAATGGCGACACCTGTGCCCTATTCAAATGTCGTTAGTAATACGTTAGAAACTAGCACATATAGCTCAATCTCTGGAAAATAGGGACTAAATGTTTGTAGTTTATATGTGCTGTCTTGAAGCCTGTGGATCTGCAAACGAATTTTTTATAGCAACTTGGGTTATATATATCGGGTTCTAAATTTTAAGAATGGGGACTCAATGAAGCGGTAACTTAAATAACCTAATGGCATCATTAGAATGAAGCATAGGAAAGAAAATATCACTGCTAAGTAGATATTTGAAATATATAGAATGTTTTCGTCAATGAAGGTAACCATTTCCTTAACGAAAAAGAGATGGAACAGATATATTGAATAGGAATAAGTGCCAATTGTTGCAAAGAATCTAGATAATCGATTGGTTGGGTGTGAAAAAGAATTATCGTACCAAGTAATTGTCAGGGCATAAAAAGCACCTTCTATCGTTGGCATAAAAACCCATAAAATACTTGATGAAGGATAAGAAGGATTCGAATAAAATCCACCTTGAAGATCGAACCACCAATAAAAAAGCATAAAAGCGATTATTGCGCAAAACGCAAAAAGATGGCGACCAGAAAATATGGTACGAAAGCGGTAAGCAACAATACCGAGAACAAATTGATCTAAGCGCCCAATAATAGTCCAATATGCTAACTGTTGAATTTCACCTAATCCTTTGTAAAGAAAGAAGCGAACGCAAATCATCAAGAGAACTACAAACAACAGAGAAAACCTAGACTTTAATGATAACCAAAGCAAAATTGGTAATACTAAATAAAAATGGAATTCCGTAGTTATTGACCATCCTCCATTGGGTAGTGTTGGATAGATTACCCCTTTGAATATTTCCAATACATACGAAAACAACCATACATACCAGACTTTGTCATTACTCTCTAAGTATTTTTGTATGCCCGTGATGAATATCACAAAAAAAAGTAATGGAGCTAATCGTAGAAACCTGTTCCAAATAAAATGGATAAAATGGATTTTTTTGCCATCAATCAGTTTGGCGAATAAATATCCACTTAACGTCATAAATAATGCGACGCCAGTATGACCTTGATCTAGTACTGATAGGGCAAAAAATGATGGTATATCTTGAACGCTATTATGAATAAAATGCCAAGAGAAAACCATAAAAGCAGCAAGAGCTCTGATATGGTCGAGGGCGATAAAATATTTTCCTGAAGAAGACTTCATGCTTAAATTGGCATTTTATCTTGCTCTTTACTCTACATTTTTTTACCTATCTTCTTGCTTTAATTCCACCTTTCTATCTAGATCGGCGATTACCTTTTAAAGCTAACCCTTATCTGAGCGAATGGCGGCGAAATCTGCCAAGATACGGCTGTAGTTGCGAATTACGCTAAGTAAATTTAGGCGATCGCTTTGCACCTGCGGATCTTCAACCATGACCATGACATCATCAAAAAACTTTGCCAAGACTGGAGCGATCGCTTTAATGGATGTAATTAACTGTTCGTAGCTGGGATTGCTAGGTAGGGCTGCGATCGCTTCATACAAAGCTTTTTCTGAGGGTTCAGTCAGTCGTTTGGGATCGACAATGGTACGAATATCCACCACATCCGATCCTAACTTCCCCTGTGCTGCAAGATTGGTAGCACGGCGAACGACTTCGTAGATTTCTCCCAGTACCGTATCTTGTCTGGCTTGTTGCAGAAATAGGGCGCGATCGTGGAGTTGGGCAAGATTACTTAATGCGGCGATCGCATAGTCAGGATCGTCTACGCCAAACAGGGCATCGACCAAATCGTAATCAATTCCGTCCAAAGCGCGATCGAGGAGCAGCGTTTCGCAACGCTGTTTAAACCATTTGTAAAGATTGTCCAAAACGGTCTCTGCTGATTGTGTCAACAGTTGACGCTTACTATATATATCGATCGCTGCCTGCAATAACTGCGGCAAATTTAAGGTGAAACCATTATCCCAAGCAATTTGGACGATTGCAGCGGCAGAGCGACGCAATGCAAAGGGATCGGACGATCCCGTGGGAATGATGCCTAGACCGAAAATACCCACTAAGGTATCCAGCCGATCGGCGATCGCGATGATTTTGCCCGCGAGTGACTGCGGCAAGCGATCGCCCGCTCCACGCGGTTGATAGTGCTCTAAAATTCCCTGCGCTACGGTTGCAGGTTCACCACTAGATTGGGCGTAATATTGCCCCATAATTCCTTGCAACTCTGGGAATTCCTTCACCATTTGCGTGACCAGATCGGCTTTGCAAAGTTGCGCCGTGCGATCGATCTCGGCAAGTTCTGTTTCGTTAGCTTCTAGGTTAGGGATGGCATGGGTGACTGCCGAGGCAATTTCTCGAATCCTTGCTACTTTATTTGCTACCGAACCCAACTGCTCTTGAAAGGTGACTTTCTCTAAAAGCGGCAAAAAGGTCTCTAGGACCACAGCGCGATCGGCATCGTAAAAGAACTTGCCATCGGCAAGTCTTGCCCGAATGACGCGACCGTTACCAGCCGCAATCAGCCTTGATTTCTCAGGATCGCCGTTAGAAATCGTGATGAAATAGGGCAGCAGGCGATCTGGTTCGCTATTTGAGTAGAGCGGAAAATAACGTTGATGGCTCACCATCTCTGTTTTGATCACTGGGGCAGGGAGCTGCAAAAACTCGCGATCGAATTCCCCCACAACGGCGGTGGGATACTCGACCAAATAGGTAACTTCTTCGAGCAGAGCATCTGAAATTTCGGCTTTTGCCCCTATCAGTTCACCCAAGCCAGCAATTTGATCGAGGATTCGGCGCTGACGTTCTTGCCCATCTACCGTGATAAAGGCTTCTCTTAGCGTGGCAACGTAATCACCAGCCGTATCGATTACGACGGCGCGAGGATGTAACACCCGATGGCCTTGACTGAGACGATCTGCTTCGATGTTTTCTAGCTTAAGCGGCAAAATTTCTTGATCGAGGAGTGCTACTAACCAACGAATGGGGCGGGGAAACTTCAATTCTCCCGTTCCCCACCGCATTAAGCGTTTTCCCTCTAGCCCTGTAATCCACTCACTGGCGAGTTCGGTCAAAATTTCGGCACTGGGGCGACCAAAAATCTGTTGGGTGGCAAAGACAAAGGTGCCTTTATCCGTTTCTTTTACGGTTAGATCGGCAACATCAACCCCTTTGGAACGGGCAAATCCGATCGCGGCCTTCGTGGGTTCGCCTTTGGGGTCGCCCTTGGCAAAAGCGGCAGCGATCGCGGGACCTTTAACTTCTAAAACTTGGTCGGGCTGATGCAGCGGTAACCCTGCGATCGTGACTGCAAGGCGGCGCGGCGTACCATAGACTTGAATTTTACTCGTTGTCAGTTGGCGATCGCTTAGGCTTTTAGGAATTCGCTCTTGCCATTGTGTTAAAGCATCAACCACAAAACTGGCAGGCAGTTCCTCTGTGCCAACTTCTAACAAAAAAATTGCCATAACTCGAAATAATTGAACTAACTGATTGTATCGCTCTCAGTTTAACGCTTCGAGGGGTATGTCGGGAGGCTGGCAAGATCGTTTGATAACATCTACATCTGCTAATCTGATCTGATTGAGTGTTATTTACTTCCAAGAGTGTCGATTTTGCCGACTGCCGATCAAGGTATTACCTGTATAACACTATGCCAATCCCTAACGAATACTTTTATGCCTATCTTCATGGTTCGGCTTGATGAGCGAACAGGCAATGTTTTCATTCTGGCTGGCGATAACATAGAGATAGAGATCTACCCCAATGGTCGTTGGAGGTTTTTGTGATGAAGCCTGATTTTAATAACATGACTAAAGCTGAATTGCGAGCCTATGTCATTGCTCATCCTGGCGATAAAGTTGCATTCCGTATCTTTGTCGATCGCTTTACAACCAATGCATCTCCAGAAACTTTTGGTGTACCCCAATCAAAATCTGAGACTGTAGAGGTTGAAAATTTAATTCAACAAAGAGTTCAGCAATTAAAATTTTGAGCACAAATGCAGCGACCGATCTATCTTGATTGCCATGCAACAACACCAGTGGATGAAAGGGTGTTAGAGGTGATGCTGCCTTATTTTCGGGAGTCGTTTGGGAACCCTGCTAGTAGCGGACATTTTTATGGCTGGGAAGCAGAGGCAGCCATCAAGCAATCTAGAGCGGTTTTAGCGGAGGCAATTCATGCTGCCCCTGAAGAAATAATCTTTACAAGTGGTGCGACTGAGGCAAACAATCTCGCGATTAAGGGAGTTGCCGAAGCTTATTTTCAAAAGGGGCGACATTTGATTACCGTGCGATCGGAGCATAATGCCATCCTCGACCCCTGTGCCTATTTGGGATCTCTTGGGTTTGAGGTGACTTATCTCCCCGTGCAACCTGATGGATTGCTCGATCTTGGGCTTTTAGAGCAGGCGATCCGTCCCGATACGGTATTGGTGTCTGTGATGGCTGCCAATAATGAAATTGGTGTCCTGCAACCACTAGCAGAGATTGGTGAGATTTGCCGATCGCATCAAGTTCTCTTTCATACCGATGCTGCCCAAGCGATCGCGAAAATTCCTCTAGATGTGGAAGCAATGCAGATTGACTTGATGTCAATGACAGCACATAAGGTGTATGGGCCTAAGGGGATAGGGGCTTTATACCTGCGGCGACGCAATCCTAGGGTGCAACTTGCGCCGCAATTACATGGGGGCGGTCACGAACGTGGTATGCGTTCTGGGACGTTGTATACACCTCAGATTGTCGGTTTTGCCAAAGCCGTCGCGATCGCTTTAGAATCGCAAGCCGCAGAAGAAATGCAACTCACCCAATTACGCCAACGTTTGTGGCAACAGCTTTCTCAACTAGAGCGGGTTTATCTGAACGGCCACCCCACCCAACGACTGGCAGGAAATCTCAATGTCAGTTTTGAGGGCGTAGATGGTCAAGCCTTACTCTTAGGCTTGCAGCCAGTTATGGCAGTTTCGTCAGGCTCTGCTTGCACGTCGGTCAAAAATACCCCTTCCCATGTTTTGCTCGCACTGGGGCATTCTGAAGCACTTGCCTATGCGTCGATTCGGTTTGGTATCGGTCGCTTTAACACCGAGGCAGAGATCGATCGCGCCGCTGACTGCGTAATTCAGACCGTAAAGTCTTTGCGAATGGGTAAGGGGGCGATCGCGTACTAAATCTAAACTAAACTCTAATCGTCTAAGCGAGTACGGTTAAATTTTGAAGGTAGTCTTTAAGCTGCTGTTCGTGATCGTGGGCTAGGTTACCAAACGGTATGGCTGAAAGTTCAAAAGCCTGAATCTCACTCAGCTCGTACCGATCGTTGATGTGGAGATCGCCGCGCACCTCGGCTTCTAGGGCTATACATACTGAGTGAATTCTAGGATCTCGTTCTGGGGAAGAGTAAACTCCCACCAATCGCAAGACTTTGATCAGTTCTAAGCCAGTTTCTTCAGCAAGTTCGCGCTTAGCGGTTGTATATACATCTTCACCCCACTGCACCATGCCCCCTGGCAATCCCCACTTTCCACAGTCGCGTCTGCGCACAAGCACAATGCGTCCGTCAGCCAGCACAGGAATCACACTTGTGCCGATAATTGGATGACGAAACAGAATCCCCAAAATTGCTTGGGCGAAATACCAAAGTTTTCCCATAGACGAAACCGATTCACGTTATCGCTATTGATGGAGGTAGTTTACCGAATTACGGGCTCAGAACATGCGATCGCTTCCTGACTTGCAACGAAATTTTAAGAAATGCCGATCGATTCCTAATCAATGGGAATGATTGCACATTCAGTTAAAATCAACACAAAGATTAATTTAAAGGCACTCACCAAAGGCAGCTCAATCAATGCGTCTATCTCAAATGCTATGGGTAACTCTGCGCGAAGATCCTTCTGAGGCAGAAATACCCAGTCACAAACTGTTACTCAGGGCAGGCTATATTCGCCGCATTGCGGGTGGGGTATATGCTTACCTTCCCTTGATGTGGCGGGTTTTGCAAAAGATTTCGCTAATTGTGCGAGCCGAGATGAATGCAACTGGGGCACAAGAGTGTCTCTTGCCTCAATTGCAACCAGCCGAACTTTGGCAAGAGTCTGGTCGTTGGGATACCTACACCAAAGCCGAAGGGATCATGTTTTCCTTAAACGATCGCGGCGATCGGCAGTTAGGCTTGGGACCGACTCACGAAGAAGTGATTACAGCGATCGCGCGGGAGATGATTCGCTCTTACCGTCAGCTTCCTTTGCACCTTTATCAAATGCAAACCAAGTTTCGCGATGAAATTCGTCCCAGATTCGGTCTGATGCGGGGGCGCGAATTCATTATGAAAGATGGCTATTCCTTTCACACGAACACTGATAGCCTCAAGGAAACCTATAACGACATGCACACTGCCTACAGCAATATCTTTCGGCGCTGTGGCTTAAAGTTTCGGGCAGTAGAGGCAGATTCTGGGGCGATCGGGGGTTCTGGCTCCCAAGAGTTTATGGTGCTTGCCGAGGCAGGCGAAGATGAGGTGCTGTTTACGCCCGACGGCAACTACGCGGCAAATGTGGAGAAAGCGATCTCCTTACCCTTTCCAGCAAAGCCCAGTACATTCACTACGCTAGAGAAACATCACACCCCCAACACCACAACGATCGAGACGATGTGCAAGTCTCTGAAATGCACTCCCAGTCAAGCCGTCAAGCAAGTACTGTTTCAGGCTACCTATGACAATGGCATGACTGTGTTGGTTCTGGTTAGTATTCGAGCCGACCAAGAAGTAAATGAGGTCAAGTTGCAAAACGAGCTTGTGAAATTGGCAGGAAATTATGGTGGTAAAGCCTTACTAGCCTTACAGATTCCTGATGCTGAAATGATGCAAAAATGGGCGGCAAAACCTCTGCCTGTGGGATATGTCGCTCCCGATTTAGCGGATGACTATATCTCTAATCAAAAAAATTTAGCGCCAAAGTTTCTGCGTTTAGCTGATCGCACTGTAGAGGAATTGCAGAATTTCGCCACTGGGGCAAATGAAACCGACTATCACGTAGTCGGGGCAAACTGGGGCAAAGAATTTACCCTGCCTGCCGTTGTGGATATTCGCAAAGCTAGACCGGGCGATCGCGCCGTTCACGATCCTACCCAGATCCTTCAAACTGCTAGAGGGATTGAAGTCGGTCACATTTTTCAGTTGGGCACAAAATACTCTCAGGCGATGAATGCCACCTTTACCAACGAACAAGGCGAGGACGTGCCACTGGTGATGGGTTGCTATGGTTTAGGGGTATCCCGTCTAGCTCAATCGGCGGTCGAACAGTCCCACGATAAGGACGGCATCATCTGGCCCACGGCGATCGCACCCTACCATGCCATCATCGTCGTCCCCAATGTCAGCAGTCCCGAGCAGATGGCGATCTCGGAACAGCTTTATGCCGATTTAAACCAAGCAGGCATTGAAACCCTACTTGACGATCGCGACGAACGGGCAGGCGTAAAGTTCAAAGATGCCGATCTCGTTGGCATTCCCTATCGCATTGTCACGGGACGCAGTATCTCAGAGGGCAAGGTCGAAATTGTCGAACGCGCCACAAAAGCTACAGTTAATATCGCGATCGAGTCTGTTGTGGAGCACCTTAAGCTAGCTGTAAGTTGAGAAGGATTGGGATTGATTTAATCAGAATCCATGCAGGTCAGGCATCTTGCCTGACTGTAAAACAACTCCCGAGACAACTATCCCAAAAATTTACAAGTTATTCCCGATCGCGATCGGAGCTGAATGCTACTCACCTCTTGATAACTGGTATATTTCCTTATAGAAATCCTAAATAAATAATTATTAAACTCATTTCTAAACCCTTTACGAAACTCGGTGTAATTCATGCACATAGCATGGCTAGGTAAAAAAACGCCAGTGTGTGGCAATGTCACATACGGTCGTGAAATCACAAATGCTTTGCTCGACAGAGGTCATCGCGTTAGCTTTTTGCATTTTGCCGCAGAGCCAGAAGCAGATGAAGCCCAAGATCCACCTCTTTTTTCCTCGCTTCAAGAGCCTCAGGAAGTCTCCCTGCCATTTCTTTACAAGTCCACAATTTATACTGTGCCCTCCTTTAGTGCCAGTAAGATTTTGGTCGATGCTCTGCGCAGCCTCAAGCCCGATCTCGTTCACGCTTCCCTCGCCCTTTCCCCGCTTGACTTTCGCTTACCAGAAATTTGTGCCGATCTAAACTTGCCCCTCGTGGCGACCTTTCACCTGCCGTTTGATGTCAATCGCCGTAACTTCACCTCTAGCACACAACAGCTCACCTATCAGATCTATGCCCCATCTTTAGCTGACTACGATCAGGTGATCATCTTTTCCCAAGTGCAACGAGATTTGCTCAATAGGTTAGGTGTGCCCAGTGGTCGTATCGCCGTAATTCCCAACGGTGTAGATACTGAGAAATTTTCCCCAGGTTACTCCAATATCAAGGAAGAACTCAAAGCCGATCGCTTGTTTGTCTATCAAGGCAGACTCGCACCCGAAAAAAACGTAGAGGCTCTCTTAAAGGCTTGGCGCAAGTTAAAAATGCCTCAAGGTTGTAAGCTGGCGATCGTTGGTAGTGGACCTTTAGCCAATAGCTTTAAAGCAACCTATGGCAACGATCCGAGCATTATCTGGATGGGCTTTATTGCGTCTGAAGCACGTCGAATTGAAATTTTGCGGGGCACGGATGTATTTATTTTGCCTTCCTTTGTGGAAGGGCTATCTTTGTCACTCCTAGAGGCAATGTCCTGTGGAGTCGCCTGCTTGGCAACGAATGTGGGTGCTGATGGCGAGGTTATTGCCGAGGGTGCTGGTATGGTGTTGGATTCTCAAAAAGTTTATTCCCAGCTCTGTATGTTGTTGCCCTTGTTTGTCACACACCCCGAACTGATCGGTATCTTGGGGCATAAGGCTAGACAAAGAGTTCTGACCAAATACACGCTCAATAGCAATATCAGTCAATTAGAGAAACTATATGCTCAGGTTTTAAGCCACCAGCGGGTGAGAGTCAGCTTGTTCTAGGTTTAGGGTGAGCTAAAATTCTTAAAATTAACTTGAGATTCATATTAAGCAACTCAGGGTGATTATGTAAGTTTTACTCCCCAGAATTTCACCTCTCCCCAACCCCTCGCCACTTAGGCGAGGGGCTAAAAAGTCTTTCTCCTCCATCTCCTCTCAGGAGATGGAGGCTGGGAGAGAGAGGTTCATGCCCCATCCATCTATAAAAATACAAAGCTTAAATAATGCTGTTTCCTAGAAGAAAATTTGTTCAATTATCCACACTCTTTCTGCTAGGGGCTTGTGGGGCTCAAACGACAACCAACACGGGTTCGTCAACGGGGCAAACGACTGTAGGCGGTAAGAGCAAAATCGTATTTTGGACGATGCAACTAAAGCCGCAATTTGATGCCTATATGGCGGGCTTAATTTCAGCATTTGTCAAACAAAACCCCAATGCTGAGGTCGAATGGGTAGATGTGCCTTGGGGCGAGATGGAAAATAAGATCCTGAGTTCTTTTGCTGCTCGTACAACGCCAGATGTGGTTAACCTCAATCCGCAATTTGCCACGAAGTTAGCTGAAAAAAAGGCACTGGTAGACATGGCGATCGCGGCTTCAGCCGAAGAACAGGCTAGTTACTTTCCAAATATCTGGAAGGCGAACCAACTGGAAGGGGTGACCTTTGGTCTGCCTTGGTATGTGGCTACTGACGTCACCATCTATAACCGAGATCTATTTCAAAAAGCAGGTTTAGACCCTAACAAGCCACCTAAGACCTTTGCCGAACTCGCACTAGCCTCCGAGCAAATTAAGGCAAAGACGGGCAAATATGCGTTTTTACTAACGATGGATGGCGGTCAGGTATTGGAATCAATGGTGCAGATGGGGATGAACCTATTTAGTAACGGCACAAAAGCAGGCTTTAATGACGCTGCGGGCAAGGCAGCTTTTGAATATTGGGTCAATTTATTTGATAAGCAACTCATCCCCCGTGAAATCTTGACCGAAGGGCATCGCAAAGCCGTCGAACTATATCAGGCAGGGGAAATAGCTATACTCCTCACCGGCCCCCAGTTTTTGCAGATGGTTTCCCAAAACGCGCCTGACATTTACAAAGTTACGGATGTCTCGACCCAGATTACAGGTGCTACAGGCAAAAAGAGTGCTGCCGTGATGAATGTGGTTGTACCCAATAGTTCATCTAACCCAGTGAATAAAGACTTGGCAATTAAATTCGCCCTCTTTCTTACGAATAGTCAAAACCAACTTGAGTTTTCTAAGGTTGAAAACTCACTGCCTTCGACTATAAAAACAGCCGCCGATCCTTATTTTGCTAAGTTGGGTGATAAAGCGAATGTGCTAGACCGAGCGAGGGTAATTAGTGCATCTCAACTGCCCCAGTCTGAGGTATTGATCCCGCCCGTTAAGGATTTAGAAAAATTACGCAAGATCATTTACGAAGAGCTACAACTTGCCATGCTCAAAGAAAAGCCAACCGACCAAGCGATCGCTTCTGCGGCAGAACGTTGGAATAGTTTGAGTTAATTTAGGTATAAATTTTTTGATGCTTTAAGCTCAAGATACAAGGGTGCGCCTCCTAAATTTCACAACTCTTAACTCTTGTAAAAAGTGACAATGCCCCATAGTTTTCTCCTCTTCACATCGATAGACGAGGGCTTGAATTTCCATGCAAAGATTTATGAATAGAAATGATTAAGATTTATTTCGAGTTGTTTCTTAACGATTCTCGATGATTTCCCTCAATTGTTCATGCAAGCTAGGTTCAGGGATTCTAAAAATTTGTTAAGCCCCTTCTAGCTTGGTACAAACGTGAACCTATAATTACCACTAACGCAGACGACCTCCCCTATAGCCGTTCTTATCACATTTATTGATTCAGCCCTAGGGGAGTAAGAAAGCAAAACCGTTTGAATCCTTGTCTTTAAGATTGAGAGGAACACTCAATGACGATTACTCCTCAAAAGCCAGAGGCAAAGGTGAAGGTATCTGTTGATCGTGATGTGGTAGCTACTTCTTTTGAGAAGTGGGGCAAGCCAGGTCACTTTGACCGTACCTTAGCGAAGGGCCCCAAGACTACAACTTGGATCTGGAACCTTCACGCCAATGTCCATGATTTTGATAGCTTTACTACTGAAGAAGACACAGCCCGTAAGATCTTCTCTGCTCACTTTGGGCATTTGGGCGTTATTTTTATCTGGCTTAGTGGTATGTACTACCACGGCGCAAAATTCTCTAACTATGAAGCTTGGTTATCAAATCCAGTAGGGATTAAGCCTAGCGCCCAAGTCGTTTGGAACGTAGTTGGACAAGATATTTTAAATGGCGATGTCGGTGGCGGCTTCCAGGGGATTCAAATTACCTCTGGTCTTTTCCATCTTTGGAGAGCATCGGGAATTGTCAACGAATATCAGCTGCTTTGTACCGCGATTGGCGGTCTAGTAATGGCTGGTTTGATGTTCTTTGCAGGCTGGTTCCACTATCACAAAGCTGCTCCTAAGTTGGAGTGGTTCCAAAATGTGGAATCTGTAATGAACCATCACCTAGCTGGACTGTTAGGTTTGGGTTCATTGGCATGGGCAGGTCACCAAATCCACGTTTCTATCCCAATTAACTACTATTTGGATAAGGGCGTTCCTGCTAGTCAAATCCCATTGCCTCATGAGTTTATTCTCAACTCTAGCTTGATGTCAGAAATCTTCCCTAGCTTTGCTCAGGGTGTTACTCCTTTCTTCACACTGAACTGGGGAGCCTATTCTGATTTCTTGACCTTTAAGGGTGGACTAAATCCTCAAACAGGTGCTTTGTGGTTGACTGACCAAGCTCATCATCACCTTGCGATCGCCGTATTGTTTATTGTTGCTGGTCACATGTACCGCACCAATTGGGGCATCGGTCACAGCATGAAGGAAATCCTTGAAGCTCATAAGGGTCCTTTGACTGGCGAAGGTCACAAGGGCTTGTATGAAATCTTCACAACCTCTTGGCACGCTCAACTATCTTGGAACTTGGCTTTGTTGGGTTCTTTGAGCATCATCGTCGCACAACACATGTATGCGATGCCTGCTTACCCCTACATTGCAGTTGACTATGCAACTCAAGTTTCGCTGTTCACCCACCACATGTGGATTGGCGGCTTCATGATTTGCGGTGGCGCAGCTCACGCTGGCATCTTTATGGTGCGCGATTACGATCCTGCTAAGAATGTTAATAACTTGCTCGATCGCGTTTTGAAGCACAGAGATGCAATTATCTCTCACCTCAACTGGGTATGTATTTTCCTCGGCTTCCATAGCTTTGGTCTCTATATTCACAATGACACCATGAGAGCTTGGGGGCGTCCTCAAGATATGTTCTCAGACTCAGCAATTCAACTAAAACCAATCTTTGCTCAGTGGATTCAAGGAATTCACGCAGCAGCGGCTGGTGCTACAGCTCCTCATGCTTCTGCTTCCGTTAGCCCCATCTTTGGTGGTGACGTTTTAGCCATTGGCGGTAAGGTTGCTGCTGCGCCTATGGTGTTGGGTACGGCTGACTTCTTGGTGCATCATATCCATGCTTTCACCATTCACGTTACAGTGCTCATCTTGCTGAAAGGTGTGCTATTTGCTCGTAACTCTCGCTTAGTTCCAGATAAGTCTGAACTAGGTTTCCGCTTCCCTTGCGATGGTCCTGGTCGTGGCGGCACTTGCCAAGTTTCGGCTTGGGATCACGTTTTCCTCGGCTTGTTCTGGATGTACAACTGTATCTCTGTTGTGATTTTCCACTTTAGCTGGAGAATGCAGTCAGATATCTTCGGTACTGTGGGTGCTGATGGTTCAATCACCAACATGGCAGGCAATAACTTTGCACAAAGTGCCTTAACCATTAACGGTTGGTTGCGCGATTTTCTGTGGGCACAGGCTTCACAGGTCATTCAATCCTACGGTTCGGCGTTGTCTGCCTATGGCTTGATTTTCTTGGGCGCTCACTTTATCTGGGCATTTAGCCTGATGTTCTTATTCAGTGGTCGCGGCTACTGGCAAGAACTGATTGAGTCGATCGTTTGGGCACACAACAAGCTTAATGTTGCTCCAGCCATTCAGCCCCGTGCTTTGAGTATTATTCAAGGTCGTGCTGTTGGTTTGGCTCATTACCTCTTAGGCGGAATTGCGACAACTTGGGCATTCTTCCTAGCCCGATACGGAGCACTAGGATAATAGCGAGGAGAAATAATAAAAACTATGGCAACTAAATTCCCTAAATTTAGCCAGGACCTCGCTAACGATCCGACTACACGCCGGATCTGGTATGCGATCGCTACAGCCAATGATTTTGAAAGTCACGATGGCATGACAGAAGAAAATCTTTACCAAAAGATTTTTGCTTCTCACTTCGGTCACTTGGCAATCATTTTCCTGTGGACGTCTGGCAACCTATTCCATGTCGCTTGGCAAGGTAACTTTGAACAGTGGATCAAAGATCCGCTAAACACGCGCCCAATTGCTCACGCAATCTGGGATCCTCAATTTGGTCAAGCTGCGGTAGAAGCTTATACACAAGCGGGCGCAACTAGCCCCGTTGACATTAGCTACTCAGGTGTCTACCACTGGTGGTACACCATCGGTATGCATACCAATGCTGAACTCTTTACAGGTTCACTTTGGTTGCTCATTTTGGCAGGTGTACTTTTGTTTGCTGGTTGGTTACATCTCCAACCAAGCTTCCGTCCTAGCTTGTCTTGGTTCAAGAATGCAGAATCTCGCATGAACCACCACTTGGCTGGCTTGTTTGGCGTAAGCTCCTTGGCTTGGACAGGTCACCTAGTTCACGTGGCAATTCCTGAATCACGCGGTCAGCATGTTGGTTGGGATAACTTCTTAAGTGTTGCTCCCCACCCAGCTGGTCTACAGCCTTTCTTCACAGGTAACTGGGGCGTTTACGCTCAAAACCCAGATACTGCGGGTCACATCTTTGGTACATCTCAAGGTGCTGGTACTGCAATTCTGACGTTCTTGGGTGGTTTTCATCCTCAAACCGAAGCAATGTGGCTGACGGATATTGCCCATCACCACTTGGCGATCGCGGTTCTGTTCATCATTGCTGGTCACATGTACCGTACCAACTTTGGTATCGGTCATAGCATGAAGACTATCCTAGAAGCTCACAATCCTCCTGCTGGAACTCCTTTTGGTGGTTTACTAGGCGCTGGTCATAAGGGTATCTACGATACCTACAACGAATCACTTCACTTCCAATTAGGTTGGCACCTTGCAACCTTGGGTGTTTTGACCTCGTTGGTCGCTCAGCACATGTACTCCATGCCATCCTATGCGTTTATCGCTAAGGACTACACCACGATGGCAGCGCTCTACACCCATCACCAGTACATTGCTGGATTCTTGATGGTTGGGGCTTTTGCTCACGGTGCGATCTTCTTGGTACGTGACTACGATCCCGAAGCGAATAAGAACAACGTTCTCGCTCGTATTTTGGATCATAAAGAAGCGATCATCTCTCACTTGAGCTGGGTTTCCCTATTCTTAGGTTTCCACACGCTTGGCATTTACGTTCACAACGACGTCATGCAAGCCTTTGGTACTCCTGAGAAGCAAATTTTGATCGAGCCAGTGTTTGCTCAATGGATTCAAGCAGCTCACGGTAAAGCTCTGTATGGATTTGATGTATTGTTGTCAAACTCCAGCAGTATTGCTGCAACGGCTTGGCCTAACCATGGTGACGTTTGGCTACCTGGTTGGTTGGCTGCGATCAACAGCGACAGCAACTCTCTCTTCTTGACCGTTGGTCCTGGAGACTTCTTAGTTCACCATGCGATCGCTCTAGGTCTGCACACCACAACCTTAATCTTGGTTAAGGGTGCTCTAGATGCTCGTGGTTCTAAGTTAATGCCCGACAAGAAAGACTTTGGCTACAGCTTCCCTTGCGACGGTCCTGGTCGTGGCGGTACTTGCGATATCTCAGCTTGGGATTCCTTCTACCTCGCTATGTTCTGGATGCTGAACACGATTGGCTGGGTCACATTCTACTGGCACTGGAAACATCTAGGTGTTTGGCAAGGTAACGTTTCACAATTTAACGAAACCTCTGTAACGATCATGGGCTGGCTCCGCGATTACCTGTGGCTCAACTCTGCCCAGTTGATCAACGGCTATAACCCCTATGGCATGAACAACATCTCCATCTGGTCTTGGATCTTCCTGTTTGGCCACCTAGTTTGGGCAACTGGATTCATGTTCTTGATCTCTTGGCGTGGTTACTGGCAAGAATTGATTGAAACCTTGGTTTGGGCGCACCAACGCACACCATTGGCTCAATTGGTTCAATGGAAAGACAAGCCAGTTGCACTGTCAATCGTTCAAGCTCGCTTGGTTGGTTTAACCCACTTCACAGTTGGTTATATCTTTACCTACGCGGCGTTTGTGATTGCCTCAACAACTACGGCATTTGGTTAACGGGATTAAAGAGAATGAATTTTGGTTCTACAGATCCTCTGTTTAATCTAACTCAGTTCTAAAATCTCAACTAAATTTTGATGAAAGTCCCCTTACTTTTAAAAGTAAGGGGACTTTTTCGTCTCGCTACTTGCTTGTATGCATAAACCGCATCGATTTAATGCGTTATCTGTATGTAAAGTGAATTTTTGTAAACTTGGATACCTATTGCAATCTTGTATCTCAGTAACGTAGATGCCATGGAGATTTTTCTTAATATTTTCTCTGTGCTGAACTCTCTGCCAAGGAAACTGAAATGGCAAACAAGATTGAAGACCTAAAAGCGAAGAAAGATGGTCTTGCTCTCAAAGCTGAGATCGATCGCTTTGCCGAAATTGGTTGGGAAGCGATCGATGATGATGATTTACAGCATCGTCTTAAATGGCTAGGGGTATTTTTTCGTAAGACAACACCTGGTAAATTTATGATTCGGATGAGAATTCCTCACGGTATTCTCACGAGCGATCAAATGCGTGTTTTGGCTAAAGTTGTTGAAGAATGTGGAGATGACGGCGTGGCAGATATTACCACGCGCCAAAACATACAAATGCGAGGAATTCGGATTGAAAATCTGCCTAGTATCTTTGAGCGTTTCCAATCCGTTGGACTAACTAGCGTTCAATCTGGGATGGATAATGTCCGTAATATCACAGGTTCGCCAGTTGCTGGCATTGATGCCAATGAACTCTATGACACTCGCGAACTTGCCAATCAGGTACAAGCTCTAATTACAAGAAATGGTGAGGGAAATCCCGACTTCACCAATTTGCCTCGGAAATTTAACATTGCGATCGGTGGTTGTCGAGATAACTCGATTCATGCGGAAATCAATGATATTGCTTTTATTCCTGCGTTTAAAGACGGAAATGAAGGTAGTAGTTTTGGATTTAATGTTCTGGTGGGAGGGTTCTTTTCTTCTAAGCGCATTGCGGAAGCAGTCCCTTTGAATGTTTGGGTTCCACCTGAGGATGTCGTTGCTCTTTGTGAAGCGATTTTGATCGTATATCGTGAGAATGGCTTGAGAGAGAATCGCCAGAAATCTCGCCTTATGTACCTAATCGACGTTTGGGGCATAGATAGATTTCGTGCCGAAGTAGAGGCTCAACTTGGAAAAACTCTTACCCCTGCTGCCCCTAAAGACGAAATCGCTTGGGAAAAACGCGACCATATTGGTGTTTACAAACAAAAACAAGCAGGATTAAACTACGTAGGATTGCAAATTCCTGTTGGTAGGGTTCATGCTTCTGAAATGTTTGCACTTGCAAAATCAGCAGAAACCTATGGTAGTAGCGAACTTCGTCTTACTGTCGAGCAAAACTTGATCGTTCCCAACGTCCCAGACGATCGCATTGAAGCTTTACTTAAAGATCCATTGCTTGAGAAGTTTTCTGCTAGTCCCACAAACCTGAGACGTTCGCTGGTTTCTTGTACGGGAAGTCAATTCTGTCCTGTTGCAATCATCGAAACCAAGAACCGCGCGCTCGAATTAATCGAGCAACTGGAAGCAGACTTGAAAGTTCCTCAACCTGTTCGCATCCATTGGAGTGGTTGTCCTAACTCCTGCGGACAGCCTCAGGTGGCAGATATTGGTTTTGCGGGCTGTAAAGCACGTAAAGATGGAAAAGTCGTTGATGGCGTCGATATCTACATGGGCGGTAAGGTTGGTAAAGATGCTCACCTTGGCACCTGTGTAATGGAAAAGGTTCCCTGCGAAGATCTCAGAGATGTAGTAGGGAAGTTACTGATCGAGCATTTTGGTGCAACGCCAAAATATTTGGTCGCAAGTCAGCCAGTAGCGGCAGTCTAATTCCCAATGCAGGAAGATCGAATCAATAATTCATAATCAACAAAAAAACAGAAACATGAGTAACATTTCACGCCGTAAATTTATGCTTACTGCCAGTGCGACAACACTGGGAACTTTACTCGTACATGGATGTGGCTCTGAACCACCACCCAGTGCTACATCGACTACGGCTTCTACATCGACTTCTGCTTCGGCGACTCCTGCTGTGAATGTTAGTGCTGCTGATGCGCCAGAAGTAAAGACAGCTAAGCTTGGATTTATTGCCCTCAGTGATTTTGCGCCCTTAGCGATCGCCAAAGAGAAGGGAATGTTTGCCAAGTATGGCATGCCTGACGTGGAAGTGATCAAACAGAAGTCTTGGGGAGCCACCCGTGACAACTTAGAGCTAGGCGCGGAAAATGGGGGGATTGATGGTGCTCACATCCTAACACCCATGCCCTATTTGATTTCCTTAGGTAAAATTACCAAAGGGAACAAGCCCGTTCCGATGAATATCCTGTTGCGCTTAAATGTCAATGGGCAAGCAATTTCTGTTGCCAATAGCTATAAAGATTTGAAGCTTCGTCTTGACACTTCTGTAATTAAAGACAAGGTCATGAAAGCGAAGGCAGCAGGGACACCGATGACCTTTGCTGAAACTTTCCCAGGTGGAACGCACTGGGCATGGATTCGCTATTGGTTGGCAGCAGGTGGCATCGATCCAGATAATGATGTAAAAACGATCACGGTTCCACCACCCCAAATGGTCGCCAACATGAAGTTGGGGAATATGGATGGTTTCTGTGTAGGCGAGCCTTGGAACTTGCAACTAGTCAACCAAGATGTAGGCTACAGTGCTTTAACTACTGGGGAATTGTGGAATCGTCACCCTGAAAAATCATTTGCGATGCGGGCGGATTTTGTCGAAAAGAACCCCAAAGCCACGAAGTCACTTGTAAAGGCGATTCTAGAAGCGCAAATGTGGTGCGACAAGCCTGAGAACAAAAAGGAAATGTGCGAGATCTTGTCTAAGCCAGACTGGATTAAAGTACCTGTGGCAGACATCATCGATCGCTCCAAGGGCAGCTTTAAGTATGGCGACGATCGCCCTGTTGCTGATAATAGTCCTCATGTAATGCAATATTGGACAGATGGTGCTTCTTTCCCCTATAAGAGCCATGACAAGTGGTTCCTAACCGAGCATATTCGTTGGGGTGTTCTACCAGGTGATACAGACTATAAGATCATCGACAAGGTAAATCGCTCTGATATTTGGAAGGAGTGTGCCAAGGAAATCGGGCAAGAGGCAGCAATTCCTAAGTCTGATTCGCGTGGTATTGAGAAGTTCTTTGATGGAATCGAGTTCGATCCAGAGAAACCCGAAGCATATCTCAAATCTGTCAAGATCAAGAAGGTTTAGCCCGTGATTAAGGATAGTTTTATCAATACCTACGAATTCAGTATGTCCGATTGCTAAGAGCTATCTTTGTTTCATCAAAAATCACTCGCCATACCCAATTCTGTGGTTAAAGCATTCAGAAAGTAATTCCCGAATGCTTTAACCTTTCAAACCTAAAACGAATTAAGAGTTTCCTCTTTGTATCGTTATTCCTTGCCCCTTATCTCACAAGCATTCAAAACCTATGACCGCACAATCCTCGTCAGCTAAGTCAGCTTCTTCGGAAACTGCTTTTTCAAAATGGATGGGTCAACTGTTTAAAGACCCAAGCTATATAGTCCTTCCCATTATCGGTTTAGTTGCCTGCCTGATGATATGGCATATATTTAGCTTGACGCAGGGTAAAAATGGTCTACCTAGTCCGTTTAAGGTAATCACCGATACGAAGCACCTAATTTTTAACCCTTGGTACATAAAGAGTGCTAACGATCAAGGTTTAGGTTGGCACATTTTCACGAGTTTGAAACGAGTTGGCATTGGTTATTCTTTAGCTGCAAGTGTTGGCACGGCAATCGGGATTTTGATTGGCACAAATGTTCTGGTCTTTCGGATGCTTGACCCAATTTTTCAGGTTTTGCGCACAGTTGCACCTTTGGCTTGGTTGCCAATTTCACAACTAGTATTTGGTAAAGCGGAACCTTCAGCAATCTTCTTGATTTTTATTACTGCAATCTGGCCGATCATTATCAATACAGCTGTGGGAGTACAACAGGTTCCCCAAGATTATCGAAACGTAGCTAGAGTTTTACAATTAGGAAAAGCAGAATACTTTTTCACGATTTTACTCCCTTCGGCAGCGCCATATATCTTCACAGGTTTAAGAATTGCCGTTGGTCTGTCATGGCTAGCAATTGTAGCGGCCGAAATGATCACGGGCGGCATTGGTATTGGTTCTTTCATTTGGGATAGCTATAATGCTGGCAACATTAGTGAAGTAATTCTCTGCATGGTATATATCGGCATTGTGGGCTTGCTACTGGACAAGATTATCTTTTATATTGGCAAATTTACAGTTCAATCAGAAAGCTGATTTTAGCCACAGTTGATGATTTGTGGGCTTCACCAAAGATCTGTGGAACCTAAGTCATTCAACAACATCATCAATGCCACCAAAAAATTCAAATTCTTCAAACTTGCAATTTTCTATGCAGACTCTTAACAGCACAAA
Organism: Tumidithrix helvetica PCC 7403; assembly: GCF_965232925.1. Lineage (NCBI taxonomy): Bacteria > Bacillati > Cyanobacteriota > Cyanophyceae > Pseudanabaenales > Pseudanabaenaceae > Tumidithrix > Tumidithrix helvetica. Next base: position 117,544 of record NZ_CBDDRA010000003.1, on the reverse strand, counting down.
CCCAAATTCCGCGATCGCGCGCGATCCTTTTCTTACTTTTGAATCTGTTTCTAAAGTTTACAACACACCCAGAGGTGATTTCACAGTTTTAGAAGGAATTGACCTCACTGTGTATGAATCTGAGTTTGTTTGTGTAATTGGTCACTCAGGGTGCGGTAAATCAACACTGTTGAATATGGTGTCTGGTTTCACAAAACCCACTCATGGCGAAGTTCGACTACAGTCAAAGCTGATCTCTAAGCCAGGTCCCGATCGCATGGTCGTCTTCCAAAACTATTCGCTTTTACCTTGGAAGACTGCCTATGAAAATATTTACTTGGCAGTTAAGACGGTCTACCCTGACAAGAGCAAGGTTGAAAAGCATCGCATTGTGATGGAAAACCTAGAAATGGTGGGATTGCTAGAAGCAGCGAATAAGAAGCCCAAGCAGCTATCAGGTGGTATGCGGCAAAGGGTTTCGATCGCCCGCGCTTTATCGATTCGCCCTCAGGTTTTGATTTTGGATGAGCCATTTGGGGCATTGGATGTGATGACGCGGGAGGAATTGCAAGAGGAACTACTCACGATTTGGCGGGAGCATCGCGTTACGGTAATGATGATTACCCATGATATTGATGAAGCGATTTTCTTGTCCGATCGGATTGTGATGATGACCAATGGGCCTGCTGCCCAAATTGGAGAAATTGTTGAGGTGCCATTTGAGCGTCCTCGCGATCGCGCCAAAATCATGGAAGATCCAAGGTTCTTTACTCTGCGTAACCACGCGCTAGAATTCCTGTTTAATCGCTATGCGATTACAGAAGATCACTAGAGACCTTGCCTGAGACATTACTAGAGCTTTTTATTTTCGCCGCACCTTAAAATCATTCGCTAAAGATTGAATCATGTCAAACTTTCTAGAAATTGACCACGTCGATCGGGTCTTTCATTCCAGACAAGGCGACTATGTCGCCATCAAAGACGCGCATCTCAAAATTAACGAAGGAGAGTTTGTCACCATTGTGGGTCACTCTGGTTGTGGCAAATCCACCTTGCTCAACATTCTTGCGGGGCTAGATCGAGCTTCTGCGGGTGGTGTGGTGTTGGAAGGAAGAGAGGTCAGAGATCCAGGTCCCGATCGGATGCTGGTATTTCAAAATCATTCGCTTTTACCTTGGTTAAATGTCAGACAAAATATTGCCTTGGGCGTAAATCGGGTACTACGTGATTTGCCTAAATCTGAACGACGCCGAATTGTTGAAGAACATATTGACTTGGTGGGTTTACGACCCGCTGCGGATAAATTGCCAAGAGAGATTTCAGGGGGGATGAAACAACGGGTTGGAATTGCCCGTGCTTTAGCAATTCGTCCCAAGGTTCTCTTGCTTGATGAACCGTTTGGGGCGCTAGATGCCTTGACCAGAGGTCGGCTGCAAGAGCAGTTGATGGAAATTTGTAACCAAAATCGCATCTCTGCGGTGATGATTACCCATGATGTCGATGAGGCTTTGCTATTGTCCGATCGCGTCGTGATGATGACCAATGGTCCTGCGGCGCATGTCGGGCAGATTTTGCAAGTGGATTTACCCCGTCCGCGCAAGCGTTTAGAGGTGATCAATAATCCCAGCTATTATCGGATGCGGGGAGAAATTGTGGAATTCCTCAATATCCAGAAAAAAATTAAAACAGAAAAAGGTCAGCGACAGGTTGCAGCAGCGATCAGTCGGGGCAATATCGAAAAAATCAATCTCAATATTGGTTTTATCCCTCTTACAGACTGCGCTCCCTTTGCGATCGCGCAGGAAAAAGGATTCTTTGCCAAGCATGGCTTGGAAGTTAACTTATCGAGAGAAAGTAGCTGGAATGGTCTGGCAGAAGGTATTCGCGACGGTCGCTTAGATGCAGCACAGATGGTTACGGGGATGCCTCTCGCTTTGACGTTGGGGATGGGGAATAAACCACCCATGCCCATAGCGACTGCCCTCACGCTCAATCGCAACGGTAATGCTATTACGATTAGCAAAACCTTGCATGAAGCTGGTGTTCGCGATCTAGCTACACTCAAGCAATATATCGATGGTTCCAAAGATAAGCACATTCCCGCTTTTGGCACTGTCCATCTCGCTTCTATGCACAATTTCTTGCTGCGACAATGGCTCGCCAGTGGAGGCATCGATCCCGATCGCGATGTGGATATTGTGGTAATTCCCCCGCCACAAATGATCTCCAACTTGATGGCAGGAAATATTATTGGGTTTTGTTCGGGAGAACCTTGGAATTCACGCGCGGCATTAGATCGAGTGGGATTTGCAATCGCGACAGATTTAGACATTTGGAACGGACATCCTGAGAAGGTCTTGGGCGTAAGTCAAGCATGGGCGGAGAAATATCCCAATACTCATCTGGCTTTAGTGAAAGCCCTCTTGGAGGCTTGTCAGTTTTGCCAACCATTTGAAAACCGTGATGAAGTCGTTCTCACCCTAGCGAGACCGAGCTTCCTGAATATGGAACCCGTGTGTATTCGATCTGGTTTTGCGGGTCCCTATCGCATCGGTACGGGGGAATCTCGCTACTACAAAGATTTTTGCGAGTTTTTGGTTGACAATGCCCCCAGTCGTCGAGAGCAACTTTGGGTTCTGACCCAAATGGCAAGATGGGGACTCACACCTTTTCCCAGCAATTACGACCAGATTCTCGATCGCATGTTATGTATGAATGTCTATCACCGAGCTGCCAGCGAACTGGAAATTGATACGGGTGCTGACTCCATGGCTAGCTTTGCGCTCACAGATGGCTCTACCTTCGATCCGACAAATCCTTTGGCATCCCTGCAACAGTTTACCTATGCTCGTGCTGTCGAAGCGATCGCCTTTGACCTTGAACGCGGCTTTACGGCTACAAAAGAGGTTGCGGTTTGACGCATACAGGATCTATGTCTACGATTACCAAAACACTCTGTCCCTACTGTGGCGTTGGTTGCGGGTTAGAAGCAGTAGACGAACGCCCAAAAGAAGCCGAAGGATTTAAGGTGCGAGGCGATCGCTCCCATCCTTCCAGTCAGGGCATGGTCTGTATTAAGGGTGCTTCCATTGCCGAGTCGATCGGGCGCGATCGCTTGCTATATCCACAGGTTCGAGCATCCTTAGACGATCCGTTTCGGCAAATCTCGTGGGACGAGGCTTTTGGGCTGATTGTCGATAAAATTCAATCGACCATCGCAACCTGCGGCTCTGATGCTTTATGCGTCTATGGTTCGGGACAATTCCAAACGGAAGATTACTATGTGGCGCAGAAACTGTTTAAAGGTTGCTTAGGCACCAATAATTTTGATGCCAATTCGCGTCTTTGCATGTCTTCGGCGGTGTCTGGATATATCAAGAGCTTTGGATCCGATGGACCTCCCTGTTGCTATGACGACCTAGACTTGACGGACTGTGCCTTTATTATTGGCAGTAATATGGCTGAATGCCATCCGATTCTGTTTAATCGCTTGCGCAAACGCCATAAGAAAGATGCCAACGTCAAGCTGATCGTGGTCGATCCGCGTTGCACGCAAACTGCCGCTGTTGCCGATCTACACCTGCCAATTCTCCCCGGAACCGATATTCACCTGCTAAATGGAATTGCCTATCTATTGTGGCAATGGGGGAAGTGCGATCGCGCTTTTATCGATCGCTATACCAATGGCTTTGCCGTTTTTCAATCGGTGATTCAGGACTATCCCCCTGAAGTTGTGGCGAAGCATTGCGGCATTACCACAGAGGCATTAGAGACAGCGGCAAGATATTGGGCAAGTGCGACGAACGTATTGTCTCTGTGGTCGATGGGTGTGAATCAGTCTACGCAGGGTACGGCGAAGGTAGAATCGATCGTCAATTTGCATCTGATGACGGGGCAGATTGGCAAGCCGGGGGCTGGGCCTTTTTCGCTCACGGGACAACCGAATGCCATGGGAGGTCGGGAAGCTGGCGGATTGGCGCATCTACTACCTGGTTATCGCTCCGTACTGAATCCCGACCATCGTGCGGAATTGGAAGTATTCTGGCAATTGCCAGCAGGAAGGATTTCTCCCCATGTTGGGCGTGTTGCAGGGGATATCGTGAGGGGCTTAGAAACGGGCGAGGTGCAACTTCTCTGGATTGCTGCAACCAATCCTGCCGTGAGTTTGCCTGACTTGGTGCGACTCAAGAAAGCCCTGCGCCGATCGCCTTTCACGATCTATCAAGATGCCTACGATCCGACCGAGACCTCAGCCTACGCGCATTTATTGCTACCTGCGACGCAATGGAGCGAAAAGACAGGGATTATGACCAACTCTGAGCGCCGCGTTACCCTTTGTCGCAGCTTTCAACCGCCCAAAGGGGAAGCGAAACATGATTGGGAAATCTTTGCCGAAGTCGGTCGCCGTTTGGGTTTTGTTGCCCAGTTCCCCTTCCAAAACTCCAGTGAAGTCTATGCTGAGTTTGTGCAGATTACCCGCGATCGCCCCTGCGATCATTCGGGTTTGAGTCACGAACTGTTAGACAAGGAAGGCCCCCTCCAGTGGCCCTACCCTGCCGATCGCGAACATCATGCGAACGTGAAAGGATCTCAAAGGCTCTATAGGAATTTGCAGTTCCACACCCCTGACAAGAAAGCCAGATTTGGGGCTTATCACGGTCACGGTTTGGCGGAACCGCCCGATGAGAACTATCCCTATATTCTCACCAACGGCAGGCTATACGGTCACTGGCATACCCAAACCCGTACCGGGCGCACCGATAAGATTTGTCAAATGTACCCCAATCCTTTCCTAGAAATCCACCCTAAGGATGCTAAGAAGTTAGGTTTGCAGCCAGAGGATTTCGTACTGATTAAGTCCGTACGCGGTTCTGCCAAATTACCAATCCTAATTACAGAGGCGATCGCCCCAGGCGTCGTGTTTATGCCAATGCACTGGGGAGCATTGTGGGCAGAAGATGCCGAGATCAATGCCCTGACGCACTCCTACGCCGACCCTGATTCTAAACAACCCGAACTCAAGGCTTGTGCGGTATCTCTAGAGGTAATTCCTAAGAATTAGAACCAGTTGTGAGATGCTAAACTAGCTTCCGTCGCTTTATAGGAAGTGGGCATGGAGCCTTTATACTTGATTGTTTTGCTAACAGGGGCATTGCTGATCTTCTTGTCTGGCAGGGGCGATCGGCGTAGTAGCATTTCGCGGCGATCGCAAAACTGGCGCATCGAACAACTAGAGCGAAAGGTCGATCTGCTACTCAAGCATTCCGAGCTTGAAATAGAGACAAACCATCTCACCTTGATCGAAGTTCCTCCTGTACAAAAGATTGCTGCGATCAAAGTGGTGAGGGAACTGACAGGATTAGGACTAAAAGATGCTAAAGATCTGGTTGAATCTGCACCAGTCTCGTTGGAGCATTTGGTCATCGATCCCATCTTTGCCAAACAGAAGTTGGAAGAGGCTGGCGCGATCGTTGCCCTGCGCAGATTGCCTTAGCCCAAATCCTTCCGATTTTGTGGCAACATTCTCGATCTAGGCAGGATCGTTCGTGGCTATAGTAGGTTGATAAAACCCAGTGCATAGAAGGTTGACGTGGTGCATTTGATTCAGCGGCGTCGGTGGATATTTTTCCTGTTGGCAGTTGGTGCAGCTGCTCTGGTGATTTTTACGCGGCTCAATCTACAGGGGAAACCTGCCGATCGCCCGCCCGATCGCATTTCTGACTACGCGATCGCATCGCAATCTGCCTTTAACGATCCTACAAGTTTTCCGATTCAGCAAAGTGTGGATCCAAGCCTGTATCGCTCGGTGGGGGAATGGCAAGGAAGGTTGATTTTGCCAGACATATCAGAACGTCAAGATGGGACAGACTGGGTTTGGTTTGAGGTTTGGCAGACACCCTTGGCGCATCGCGAACTGATTGGCAGAAAGGTGAAATTGACATGGAACGATAATCCCGAGCTTCGAGCTTACCTGCAAGCGGTTACCAAAGATGTGAACTTCACTGGCGATGCGATCGAAGGTCAACGCACGGGTAACATCCATCCCACAAGACTCGATCGCCAACAGCAGGTGGGAGCGCTGCGATCGCTGGTAGGAGTGCGACACAAAGATGACATGGTGGTAACGCTAGAACAAGTCACGGTGAGGGTGGAAGCAGGTCAGCCGCTCTTGCAAATCAGCCAAGAACCCATGCAAATCGCAGGTAGGTTTTATGCCCTCGTCCAAATTCTGTCGCCTGTAGCGGGGGGGGAGATTCCCGCTCAATGTCCTGAGGCACAGCCCTGTTCCAGTTCGTTAATGCGCGTGCGTCACTATAACCCCGCTACGCAGCAATTTGATGGCATGGAGGAAGTCGTGCAGATTCCCCAAGTCCTTGCAGGTAGAGATGGGGTATTCCAATCGACGCCGAGACAATTGGAGCGATCGCCTGCGGGAGGTCAGGGTTGGTACATTTACGGTGCGAAAGATCGACAGGGAAGATTTGTCGTGCAAGCGATCGCACCGCGTTCTCTATTGCGATTGCAGCCCGATGAGATTCTATTTGGAGAAGAGGCTGGTATCAACTTCCTCAAGCAACGCAGTTGGCACAAGATGCCCGATCGCAAGGGAACGCTGCAAAAAGTGCTTTTAGATCCGAGTGAGGAGTCAACAGAAACGGCACTGAGTCAGTGGAAAGAAGGCGATCGCGCCCTCGTTTTACATCTATTTGGCGGCATCGGTGGGAAACTTGCCGAACCGATCGCAGTTCCAGGAACCGTGACGGGACATTTTGGCTATGGATGGGCGGAGGTAATTCGCGATCCGTTTACGCAGGCGTTGCGATTTGAGATTCGCTATCAACAGGTCTATGCCCACAACCCCAATGGCATTGTGGCGGGAACCCTGACTTGGGCTGAGTATATGGGCAGTTTACAAAGGGGCTGGCTGGGAACTCGTCCTGTCTCGGATACGCTGATTAAGTTCGATCCTGTGTTGCTTGACTACAACTTTGATGGAACTGTGCTTTCGCCCGTGCGGGAATTGCAGCAGCAACTCAATATTACGATCGCCCACTATCGTATCGGGGATGGCACGGGTGCGGCTCTGGTCAAGCCTGCTCTGTCTTGCGTCCAAGATGCCAGTCAAGCGGTATTTAGAACGATCAAACGCATCGAACAACAGGTGCGCGACTCGACGACGATTCAAACATGGCTGCGATCGCATCCCGACGATCCGCAAACGCTGCGCTTTCAGCAATTGGTCGATCTGGGCAGAGCGATCGAGAGGGAACTCGCTCCCTTGGGCATTGTACGAGCGGATTGGCAGCAGAATTCCGATATCTTGGTGGGAATTAAACGCCAACAGAATTTCGCCCGTGAGGATAGCCTCTGGACGCAACTTCTGAGCTGGCGCACGGTGCTGCCTCGCGTGGCACACGATCGGATCGCGATGCTGTTTTTAGAACGGGGTGCGAAGGTATGGGTGTTGCGTACAAATCAAGTGGGAGGATGGAATCCCGATATTTTGCCACTGGCTCCAACCCAACTCCTAGAGCAATATCACATCATTCCCTATACCTTCTCGCGACTATTTGAAGCTTTCGGAGCGATGCTCTCCTTTAAAGATTGGTTGCTGACCTTGGGAATCCTTACGATCTATGGTGCGATCGCGTTACCGATCGGTTTCTATACCAAATTTATCCATTGGGATATTGCCTATCTTATCAGTCTAAATTGGCTACGACGCGCTGGTTTTGCCCTCAAAGTCTTCTTGGTTCCAGGAATCTCTGAAGAAGTTCTCTTTCGCATCTGGTTGCTTCCCCATCCCACGGAAGGCGTGTCGCTCTCGGTTTGGCTAACTTGGGCGGCGTTTAGCCTTATTGCTTTTGTGGTTTACCATCCCTTTGAGGCAGTCACCTATTTTCGCGCAGGGAATCCCACGTTCTTTCATCCTGTCTTTTTGTCGCTGGCAGCGCTGTTGGGAGTTGCCTGTACGGTGGTGTACAAACTCACAGGTTCGCTCTGGGCGATCGCGTTTGTCCACTGGGCAATCGTTTTTGTTTGGCTGCTATTTCTAGGCGGAGCGAGTGCTTTAATGCATCCAAATCGTAGCGATCGGCAGACTTAGAAAATTCCACCATAATACGGATCGAACGTTTTTAGGTCGAGTGGTTAGCGCTAGAGTTTTTGGTGACAACAACTCCAGCGCTTTAGCCTTAGCATCACTTTTTACCGAGGTCGCGAAGAAATGCACCTAGTGCTGCAAGGACAATTGCGGCGGCTATGGCATAGCTAATTGGCATCAGTACGTTCGTCATGGGCATCGGTTGAGTCGCAAGGGTTGCGGGTTGGGTTGTTGTTGCTTGTTCTGTTTTCATTAATCTATATTGAATTTGATGAAGACATAGTAGATCTTCCATCTAAAAACATGAACCTAAGTTAGACCATAATTTGGAATTCCCTCCAAGTATAGTTTTTAGAGTTGTTTTTGAATCTACCTACGAGTTTGTACTGACTTACGCCTGACTTAAAAAAATTGCAGATCAAAAGACTCAGTAGTAGGATTTATGTAGACAGTCGTGCTAAAAAAAATTCTGGCAAGCTTATGACTAGATCTCTAAAAGCAGTACCATTTGGCATTGATGCAGCCAAAAAAGCTTTAATAGCAAAAAAGTTGACGCAAGAGATTTTTGCGGAAGAGTTACATATTGCGAAATCTACTATCTCAAACTTTTTCACTGGTAGACCAGTAGAGCGTATAAAATTTGTGGAAATTTGCGAAAAGTTGGAGTTGGATTGGGAAAAAGTTTCAGGACAAAAAACAGTCGCATCTACTGAAGAGAGTGATGGTAACTCGCTAGACATTGACCAACTGGTGCAACTTGTACGGCGACGTTGCAAGGAAGATGTGATGACGCGACATAATAAAATGAAAGTTTTAGATATGGAGCGAGCTATGGATCTGAATAAAATCTACACAGATGTTAACATTCTGGAGAAACAACCTCGCAAGCAAAGATTAGAAATTGAAGAACTTTTGAGCAAAGGCAAGTTAGAAGAGTTTGAACGATGGGGATTAGGGAATGTTCAGCAAAAGAGGGTTGAGGGAATTGAGGCAGTTCGGAAGCATGACAAGCTAATGATTCTTGGGAAACCAGGAGCCGGCAAAACAACATTTCTTAAATATTTAGCAACATCTTGTATTAATTCAAACTTTCTCTCTGATCGAGTTCCAGTATTTGTGATGCTAAAACATTTTTCAGACTCTGAAGTTTCTCTCAACTTGCTTGGATTTATTTTACAACAGTTTGCAGCTTATGGAATTGATGAAAATATTCGTGTTAAGAGGAGAGTTTTAGATACTGTTCTCAAACCTAATGCTAAGGCTATAGAAACACTACTACTGCAAGGGCGAATGTTGGTGCTTTTGGATGGTTTAGATGAGGTGTCAGGAAAGCATGGTAAGACTATACTTCGTGAAATTGAGAAGTTTACAGAGAATTATCCTCGAAATCAGATTGTTCTCACTTGTCGGATTGCGGCTAAGGAGTACACTTTTGATCAATTTACGGAAGTTGAGATCGCAGATTTTGATGAACAACAAATCGCGACTTTTGCGAAAAATTGGTTTTTTGAGAAGGATGTAAAGGCAGAGGATTTTTTGACTGAACTCAAAAAAATAAATCGTGTGGAAGAACTGGCAACTAGCCCACTACTTCTGACACTCTTATGTTTGACGTTTGAGGAATCAGGAAGTTTTCCTAACAATCGGTCAGAATTGTATAAAGAGGGATTAGATGCGCTATTGGCAAAATGGGATGCTAAACGGGGAATAAGACGAGATAGTGTTTATAACAGTCTGTCGGTGAAAAAAAAGCAAGATATGCTCTCACAAATTGCGCTAACAACTTTTGAGAAGAGAGATTATCTTATAAAGCAAAACCATCTGGAAAGTTATATTTGCGATTATATTCGCAATGCTGCGAATGCAAAAACTGATGATGAGGGGCTACATTTTGATAGTGAGGTGGTTTTGAAAGAGATCGAGGCACAGCATGGGCTATTTGTGGAACGAGCTAAGGGTATCTATTCCTTTTCCCATCTTACCTTCCACGAGTACTTTGCTGCTCGTCAGATTCTTTCACCAATTAATCCCAAAAAACTTTATACATCTCTGCAAAAGCTAATTAGGAATATTACAGATCGCCGTTGGCATGAGGTGTTTTTGCTCTCGGTAGGAATGGCGTCAGAAGCAGATTATTTGCTACTTTTTATGAAAAATAAGATCGATAAAATGTGGGCTGATGAAGATAAATTACAACTCTTTTTTCAGTGGATAGATCAAAAATCGAAAGAAGAAGAGGGAACGATAAAGGAGAAAGCTTTTGGGTTGTCAAAAGCTTCCTATAAACCCTACACCCTCCGTGAATATTACTTTACTCGCACCCTTGACCGCTCTCTTAAAATCGACATCAATAGTGATCTCGTTGAAAAACTTGATCTCGCTTATGATCGGGATCGGAAACTTGCGCTTACCCTTGAATATGAACGAGATCTTGCCCGAGATCACACAATTATGTGTGCTGATGAACTCACCCATTTCAATGACCTCGCATTTAGACTTGAACGCTCATATAAAGAGAAATGCGACCAGAATCCTGGTCATGCTGCCAGCCTTGGGCGAGAGATTGGCAATGCCAATGGCAATGCTAAAGCTCACGGCATCAAATTCATCAATGCTGTCGATAATGTCTTGCTGATTGCTTTTACTATTGCTAATCGTATTGGTGACGACAGATTGTACAATCGCTTATCCCATATTAAGCAGGCTTGGCTTCCTGACCCTGACAAAAATTGGAACCAATTCAAAATATATTGGGAAGGTAGTGGTAAAGAATGGATAAAGATATTCCTTAACGCTCTTTATGAGAATCGTCGTATCGAACATGGTTGGCAGTTTGAAAAAGAGCAAAAGGAAAAACTATGGAAGTACTATGAAGCCAATATGCTATTACTGAAATGCCTAAATAGTGGCTGTCATGTGACCTCAGAGACCAGACAGAAGATTGAGGACGAGCTTTTATTACCGATCGCTTCCCTCCCCAACCCAACCAACTAAACCACAAATTGAGGTCAGTCATGGTCACAACACCTACCCATAACTATGTGCCCAAAAGCCATCGTTCACCGTCGAGCAATATTACAAAATGGCAGAAGTTGGCATTTTAGACATCTCGCCATTGACGAGATTTTTTTGAATGCGATCTCCCCTACCATAAACGATTGACCCCATAGGCATCAAACTTTTCATCAATACTGACAATCTGCAAATTCGCATCTATAGACTGGGCAATTAATATGCGATCGAACGGATCTCGGTGATGATTAGGAAGATTACTGAGTGCTTAGATGAGTATCAATTAAGACCCTCATCAATCGTCACCTAACCAAAACTCATCTGGGAGGGGTTCGTTAAAATCATCGCTCATCCAGATTTGCCCCTTATGCAGACCAGCAACACGCTGAAACCCCAAGCGTTGAGATGATTGAACCATTTTATTTTTAGCAGCCCGAATAAAGCTAAGTACCTCCACCAACAAAGGCTCTGGCACTGAACTTAACTCACTTACAATTGTTTCTATATCAATCATCGTTTCAGTATACTCTGACTAAATATTCATGCAACACCCGTAGAAACTATTTTATAGTGAGAATAAGAGACTTTATAGTTAAAGCAAGCGTTCGTTAAGTCTCAATTCGCGTTCAGTCGCGATCGCTATTAACGAGTTCTTTGAATGCGATCGCATCCTTCCATTCAGCGAATGATTAGATGGGAGATCTGGATAACTAAGCGATCGCTAACCATATCAACTAAGCGATCAAAGATCTTGCCCAATGTAGCGATCGTGATTTTCTGCTAGATCGGGAATATCTATACTGAGAGAGTGTTTGAGAAGTTAAGCAAGACGTTTTAGGAGGATTTGAATCATCCCAACATAGAAAAAAGCCTCAGAAGTTTCAGGAAAAAAATTCGTACTCTTTACTTAAGCGACGAAAGTGAGTAAACCAACCAAACGTGCGTTCCACAACCCAACGCTTTTGTTGAACCACAAATCCCTTTTGTCCTTCAGGAGGAGAAACAACTTGCAGACACTAATGAAACACAGCAAGAATTGCAAGGATAAAAGCCTGCCCAGAATAACCACGATCTACCCAAATCGTTGATAACCGAGGAAATCGGTCTCGAATTTGGTCGATTCGCTCCAAAAGTAACTTTGCGCCACTGCGATCGTTGACATTAGCCGCAGTCACTACCACCATCATCAGTAAACCCAGAGTATCAACAAGAATGTTTCGTTTTCTGCCTTTGACGAGTTTGCCTCCATCAATACCAACATCTTCGGGCAATGACAATCGACTAGCAATTTTAGTTGATTGACTGTCGATAGATCCTGCACTGGGTGTGGCAGTTCTCCCTTCACTGACTCGATACCATTGTTGCAACTTTGCATTGATGGCTTTCCATGTTCTCTTGACTCGCCACAGACGAAAGTAGTAATACCAATTTGTCTTGAATTTGCCACAGATCGGGTTTTGGGTTCCGCGCTCTGCGCGGTCTTTTCAAAAAATGATGCAACGCATCATTTTTTGAAAATGGTATAATAGATGGTTTGCCATTTAGGAAAATCATGGGGTAGCATTCGCCATGCATTTCCTCCAGCATTGATGTAAAAAATTGCCTTGAGTATGGTTCTAATATCTACGGTTCTTTTTCGACCGCCTGTCCCAGCCGCTGGTATTAAATCTTTTAGTAGTTCCCACTGGCTATCGGTTAAGTCTGTCGGGTATGATTGTTTTGTTGCTTCCATAGGGCTGTCTTTTTTTATATTGACAAGCTATACCTTTGGGGGCTTTTTTGCACTTTTTTCCTGCTCTAAACTTCTCAAACACGCTCTAAAACCTCTCCCCTACTCCCCATAGTTCAGCCTTTAAGAAGGGTGAGATTTCAAAAGATTGGGGGTAAGATAAAAATATTCTCATGAGGAAAATAATATGGCAGAGAGACTCAAACGATGGGAATCTCCTCGCAGCCAAGGTCGTAATGACAAGGGCAGAGGCGGCTCCGCCAGAGTGCGTCAACTGAGGAAGCAAACCCAGATGCTACGGAAAAAGCTCAAGGAAAATAACAGTTCTTGAGCGAATGCACCACGTTTAAATCCCAGCGGTTTAGAAGATCCCAACGGTAGATCCCAACGGTTTAGATCCCCGACTTTTTAGAAAAGTCGGGGATCTCGCATTTGCACGAACACATCAAATCGTTACCACTGCCTAAAATCCTAAATCTGCCTTTGCGGTTTCCGCGACGCGTAGAACTTCAGCAGTAGAGATTTCTTCCCAAGGAACTTCGCCAATTTCACGATAGAAGGCTTCGTCATAGGCGCGGGTTTGGATAACCACAGGCATGGGCACAGCATGACCGAGCACCAGAGCCTGCTGCTTAGAATCTAGTTTGGAAAGAATATTGCGGAGATTGCCACTGCCAGCTACACCCGTAAAGATGGCATCAATGTCCTTCTCATCGTTCAATAATGCCGTGATGCGCGTACCGATCTGAGACATGACTTCGTTATCAATGCCAGAGGGTCGTTGGTCAACCACCAAAAGCGTGACGAAATACTTCCGCATTTCCCGCGCGATCGTGCCAAAAATTGTCTGCTTGGCGGTCATGGGGGCGAGGAAGCGGTGGGCTTCTTCGATCGTGATCATCAACTGCTGCGGGCGATCGCTAATATTCTTGGTTTGCAAAAACTTCTCGGCTTGGCGCACATAGGCTTTATGAATGCGGCGGGTAATGATATTGGTGGCAATCATGTAAGAGAGCATATTGGACTGCGAACCGAATTCGATCACAACATGCTTTTTGGCAGCGATCGCATCCAAAATCGTCTTGATGTAATCTTCAGCGCAATTTGCCCGCATGTACTTTAAGTCATCCAAACGATTGAGCTTGCGCTGCAATGCCATAATCGAGGACTTGCTACCCATTTTTTGCTCGCAAAATTCCTGAATCTCGGTATTGGACATGCTCAATAGACGCGTAATCCAGTTCTTGCCAAATTCATTTCGTAAAATAATTGCGTTTTCCAAACTGGCTTCCGAGAGATTTAGCTCATCTCGAATTAACATCAAGTCTTCGACCTCGATCTGTTCGTAACTGATGTAGAGTTCCTGAGCATCCCGTACACCTCGCCGCCGCGTTGAGTCTGGATCGAGCGTATAGATTTGCACCTGCGCTGGAAAAAGTTGCCGCAATCCCTTGACCGTGCTGAAGGTTTTCCCTTCCTTTGCCGCCTCCCATCCATATTCGGAGTGCATGTCGAAAATTAAATTGACTGCCGCCTCCTTACGAATCACGCCAGACAACAGCAACCGCGTCAGGAATGACTTCCCCGTGCCAGATTTGCCAAAAATGCCATTGCTGCGTTCGACAAATCGATCTAAATCCAAGCAAATCGGTACGGGCATATCGATCGGCTGCCCCACGGCAAAGTTACGCTTCTGCGGATCGTCTTCCCAACCAAATACAATGCGAAAGTCCCGTTCGGAAGCGTCAAACACTTGGCTAAAGTGGCTGGGCACAGTTTTGACGGGTAGCAAACTGTAGGTATTGGAATCTTCTGTTTCTACAAGCGAATATTCGGCAGATTTTTTGCGTTTCGATTTTTTGACTTGATCGGTGAGAATATCGAGGGGATTAGAAGGCACAAACATGAGCATGGGGGTTAAATTCACCGTGCCAAACGTGCCCGTTCCTGCCAGAACCTCCGTTAAAAATGTATTGCTAGGATCGGGAGGATTGACCAGAATGCGAGGGCTAGATGTGCCTAGGGCAACATCGGTAAGCATACAAAAAAATCTGGCGCGACGACCCTGTACGACCAGAAATTTGCCGACGCGCATATCTTCAACAGAAACATTTCCGTTGAGCCGCACTTCTAAACCTTCGCTTAAAGAGCCCTGGACGACAATACCTAGAGGTTGCAACAAATCCATGCAAATTTGCGTTTAAACGCTAATTCTTTTGATTAAGACTAACAGAAATTCTTGGATTTGAAGCATTTTTACCAGAATTCCTGAATGACGGCAGGGTAGAGCTGTGGAAGTTAACGAACAAGGCACGGAAGCGGCAGCAGTAAAAAAGGGGAGAAAAAATTCCTCCCCTCTATTTACTTTTGGAATCTAGAACGAAATTTAGAATGGAAGTCCTGGAATACTCGGAGTAGGAATCCTTGGAATACTAGGGAGATTAGGGATTGGGAAACTGACCCCAGGGAATAAGCCCTCGAAGGAGCTACGTATCTTGTCGATACTAGGAAGTTGATCGGTAAATCCTTTAAATAAATTACCGCCCAATAGACTTTCAAATTCTCCTTGTGTCAGCTTTTGGATGATGCCTAAAGCCCCTTGAGCATCGATCTCTAGCTTTTGCCCAGACGTCAAGACTACTTCATCGCTTGTATCTGAAGTGCTTGGGCTTGGGCTTGGCTTTATTTCCAAAACAGGTTTAGAATCTGACGATGGCTGAGATGGGTCAGACAAGGGTTTCGTTGGTCTTGTATTTGGATCGGGGAAGCTAGGCGGGTTTGGTGGTGTTGTTGGCGTAGTTCTTGTTGGTGGAGTGGTCGTAAATTGCTTAGTCGTACTTGGCTTTAAAGTAGGATCGGTACTTGTGTCACTTGGTTTGGTCGTACTAGGCTTCGATGTAGGATCGGTAGTCCCTGGCTTGGGTGTGGGGTTTGGATTGGGAGTGCTAGAGTTTTTTTGCTTTTTAACAACGACCTCCCCCTCCAAAACTGTAACTTTTTGGTTCCCCTTATCATCGACTGAGATCACGTAGGTTGTACCGCGTACTCCTGTAACAATTGATGAAGTACAGGCATTTACAGCACCATTCACGAGTAACTCACCACTATCGAGTCTGAGACATTGACCGACAGTAAGCGCTGAGTTTTGCGAAAGTCTGAAGACTGCACCTGTATTAAAACCTAATTCGGCTTTGGCATTTCCCGTTCGTACATTCTCGTTATACTGGGCAACATCATTGACATTTGCTTGACGTTCTTGAATGTAAACCTGATTGCCATCAATTACCTCTTTGATTTTAGCTTGATTGACATCTTGGGCGGTAACTGGCGCTAATTGCGGTGCTAAGAGCGCAACAAAACATACCCCAAGCATAAAGAAGAGAAGTCTTTGTTGCAACTTAGATAGCCAAGTTGACTTCGATTGTTTTTTTTCTGACTGTTGCGTTGATAAATTTTTTGCCTTCATTTTAATCTCCAAACTTGAACTCCAAACCAATGAGTGCAACTAGAAACATTTGACTAAATTGCCAGAAGTTCTACGATCGTTCGTTAAATTGCTTAGATGTCTCAGATATTTCTCAACGGGCTGAGAAAATACCTTAACCCTTAAAACAAACCTTGTAATCTTTAAAGACAGAAATTTCATGAAAAAGTTGCAAAATTACAATCTTCTCAATAACTGATAGCATCAATACGCCCCTGTTTGGGTGAGCGCAGTCACAAAGAATCCCCTCATACTTAGGATTAGAATCTGCTTTTATGGCATCGATCGCGTTACAGCAAGTCAGTTTTAAACAAATTCTCACAAACATCTCTGTAACGATCGCCCATGGCAGTCAAACAGCATTGGTGGGGTCAACTGGGGCAGGTAAGTCTACGCTGTTAAGGTTGCTCAATCGACTGAGCGATCGCACCGCAGGCAAAATTTTCATCGATGGCAAGGAAATTTTCGAGATCCCCGTACCCATTTTGCGCCGCCAGATTATGCTCGTGCCGCAGGAAGTCAGCCTTTTGGGAATGACCGTTGCCGAGGCAATTCGCTATCCCTTAACCCTGCGCGGTTTTCCTGCCCCAGAAATTCAAACAAGGTTTCAAACATGGTCAGAGCGATTGAAACTTGACAGCAAACTCATGGGGCGTGCCGAGGTGGAGCTATCTTTGGGGCAAAGGCAATGGGTGGCGATCGCCCGTGCCTTGATTGCAGAGCCAGAGGTAATCATGTTGGATGAACCCACTTCTGCTCTCGATCGCGGCTTAGCCCAATTATTACTCGACACCCTGCAAGCATTAACGCGATCGCCGCAACCACAAACCGTAATTATGGTCAACCATCAGCTCGAACAGGTGGCTGGCTGGTGCAGCCATGTGATTCAACTGCACAAGGGGCAGCTGACGCTATCTCAGCCCGCAGATGCGATCGATTGGCAAGACCTCGATCGGGTATTGAAACAGGCGATCGAAAATCAAACAGATGATGATGAATGGGATTGAGACGCGATCGAGGTAGATGTGGTTTAATTTGCTTAACTAACTTAGCGATCGCATAAAAATTTAGCATGGCTCCCACTTTAAAAGATTTTTTAGAAGAATGTGATTCCCTCGGCTTAGTACGTCTAATCGTGACGAATGCAGGGGCAGTTTTAGAGGCAAAAGGCAAGCTCGAAAAGCTGTTTTATGCCGAGCTTCCTAAGGGTAAGTATGCCAACATGCACTCCGAGGTGTTTGAGTTTCACCTAAATATGGACAAAATCGAACGCGTCCGTTTTGAAACGGGTGAAGCGAAGCGAGGAAACTTCACAACCTATGCAATCAGGCTATTAGATGCAGCGGATGAATCGCAACTCAGCATTTTTGTGCAATGGGGCAAACCAGGTGAATATGCTCTAGGTCAAATCGAAGCTTGGGAAGCGCTCAAGGTCAAATATGGCGAAACTTGGACACCAGAAAAGCTAGAAAGCATCTAGTTTTGTCTTTTCGATAGAATCTACACCTTGAAGAGAATTACCCCACCCTAGTCCTTCGCTTGAAAAGGCGAGGGAACTAGATTTCGATCTTCTCGATCTTCTCCCTACCCTGCGGGAAATCGCTTTGCGGATACTGTTATGGGGAATTAAAGGGGTAAGCCAGACTTGTTTGTTCGCAGTAGCCTTAAAAAGGGGTAGAAAAATTATGGAAGTTAGATTTCGTGAATGTGATTGGTTCGATCTATGGATCTGGGTGGAATTTAGCGAGTTTCCATCAGAAGCAGAAAAACAGTTTTTAGATGAATTATTTAACTCTTGGTTCTTGATGGGAAAGCTTGGTGGTTTTAATGCAGGGAATCTACAAGTACAAGAAACAGGCGTAGATATTAGCTATTTTAATTACGACGAACAAGCTGCCGAAGAAGACTTTATGGCGGTGATGCACAACATGAGCGATGTGGAATATGAAAATGCCTGGGCAAGATGCTGGGTTGACTTGGGAACTGCTGATGCGATCGCTTTGGACACGCTAATTAATTCTCTCCGTCAACTCAGCCGTGAATACGTGCAAATCAAACAGGTGGTTATTGGCGGACAAAATGAGGACTGGATTGTAGAAAGTAAAGAAGAACGCGATCGCGCCGAACGTAACGGCGAGTATTAATTACACTTCTCCCAGTGGAAAGAATTCCATCGCGATCGAAGAACGGTGTGGCATACTTGGTTGCTATCCCCTACATATCTTAAAAATCAGCTTTTGTGGGGATATGAGATCGGACAAATTAAAACGAGTGGAGAATCATCCTGTGCGCTTAGAGCTAAAACTAAAGTTGAGTGGAAGAATAATGAAACTCAACTTTTGGGTGCTGGTAATTGAAGCCGAAAACTCTGCGATTGACTCCCTAGAGGGTTTACCCCAACTTTTAACCTATGCCTACAAAAGTCTAGAAAGACAGTCATCTGTTTGGGGGCTAACTACAAATGGAACGCGCTACGACTTCTTTTATATCCAGTAAGGAAATTCTCCCAAAGATCCCCCAAGTTATAGACCAATGCCTTCAATTAACTTTATGGAACCCGAATCAGGAATAAAACTACTTCAGGTACTCAAGGCAATCTGTAAGCTGCAAAATAAAAATGGAATCAATAATTGACTTAATTGAAGAAGTTAAAGCAGAGCTTGCCAAATTTACTTCTGATAGAGCAAGGCGTTCAGGTTGTATGCGATCTGGTCGCTGTGGACGGACTCTGCTTTTGTCTTTCTTGCCATTTTGACTTACCAACGCGATCGGGCTGTAGAGTAAAGCACCGAGTTAAAAAATGCTTTGCTACAGCCTTGTAGTGTCTTTATTACTCTTTCCAATATTGCATTTTTTGCATAAAGTTTGCAAATTACTCATTTCATCAGAACCTCCCTTTGACCTAGGAATAATGTGATCGACTTCTAGTAGAACACCATCCTCTCGTGCTGATCTGCCACAGCTTAGACATTTCCATTGATCTCTGGCTAGAACAGCCCACCATTTACCTGCCCTTACAAAAGAATAACTATCTAATTCAGGTATCTCTTCGAGTGTAATATCTTCATTGTCTATATCTTTATTTTCATAATTATCTTCATTATCGCGAATGTAGACATACCATTCCTTAAATTGGTCAAGCATTCTTTCAAGATCAGGTTCTTCTCCTTCAGCAATACGAATAAACGATTCCTCTAGCGCATATAGTAATACGAACGCAATAATTAACTCAGTAAATCCTCGCCCCGAATCTAATGGAAAGTAATAACTTGGTGACACAAACCTGATATAGCTATTTTCTGGGTTAATTGACTCGTGCAATGGTAGAAATGAGCCGTATGAGATATGAGTTAAAGATAAAAGTGGAAGAAGGATTTTGCTGTGTTTTTCAATTAAGGCTGCAATTTCCGCTATGTAGGCATCATCAACATACTGACGAAATGGAAGTAAATCAACGTACATTGTTCCATTAGGCAATACCTTAAATGTTAGGTAGGATACATGGAGAACAAAAGGCTTACCATCTCTCTTAATAATTCTAAGTGGTCTGTCGCGCCTCCTTTTTGCTCCTACTCCAATATGAACAATGCCGTAGTCCTTATTTTCCTTTGCTTTCTCCCGATGATTCGGACAATAAACAAATGTCATCGTTTCATATGGATTGAGGTCATATACCTGTGCAACGATATCAAGAGTATAGCGGAGCAGTATTTCTAAGCGAGGGAAAAAATAGTTCTGTAAAGTTGCAAGCTTGTTTTTAGTATCAGGGATACTGAAAATTTGAATATCTCTTTCTTCAAAAATTACCTCGTCAATATTTGAAGTGTTTTGAGAATTCGCCATACAGAACTTGTGAGATAGATAACTATGAATATAACAACCCCACTAGAGAATGAGGAATTACGATATGGCGGCTAAATCGAGTGATGATAGTACCCTTCGCTCAAACTGCCGCCTCCGAAATAAACTCAATCCATCTAACTAAGCTTTTACCAGCGATGCAAGCGGGTCGGAAATTGTAGCACTTGGAGCAACGAACTCACCTGTGGCGACAAACTCAAGGCGTAGTTTTAGCCAGCGAATGACTTGAATATCGGTGGAAATCACTGCTGCCGCAGGTAGCGGACATTGCTGTTTGAACGCTGCCATTTCAGGGGCTTCTAAAAATGCTGGCGATTCTACCAACCAAAAGTCGATCTCTTTTTCGCGATCGGCATAGTTTTTCTGGCGTTCTTTTAACGATTCTTGCAGTGGGTTTTCTTCCAACAGGAATTTCCGACTGGCTAAGACAAAATAATACGTGGTTTGGTCAGACATAAATAAAACTGGAAAAGACTCCATATCTAATCTTATAGCGATCGCTGACGCTTGTTTGTGAACCTATGTCAACCGCAAAAGGTAGCGATCGCGTGGGATAAATCTATTCCCCTATAAAAATTGCGATAAAATCTTAAATACTTATGAGGGCTATAAGGATGTTCAACTGGGCTAAAAGGGCTTTGACCCTTGGTTTAACCTGTATGGGAAGTTTTAGTGCGACCGTAGGTCTGAATATTGCTGCGGCTACAGCACAGTCAGACAATGTAGTTGTCTATGTAAACGGTAGCGATCAAACCACACTCAACCTCGTTCGTCAAGTCGTATCCAATCCAATTGTGGGCTCGGTAGATGGGCAAAGCTCAGTTATTGCTGGGGCATTCGATCAAGCTTCGGCGGATTTGGTCACCAAGCAACTAAAAAGTCGGGGACTGGCCGCCCAACAAACCCTTTATCGCACGCAACAACAAGTCGCGAATACATATACCTATCCAACCCAATATCAGTACGTCGCCTCTAATGCGATCGCTCCCTGCGTTCAGCAAGCTTATACTGGCTCGACGACCTACACAACCGCAAGCAATTATGGCGGCAATACCGTACTCACAGGTACCGAAACAGGTGGATTTAGTAACGGTCAAAATCGCTACGTTACGGCGATACCCTTAAGTTCAGGAGGGGCAGACGAACTCATGAGAGTGCGGCAAATTATTCCCACAGCCTTTATCGCTAAATCCGATCGTGGCAGTTATATTTATGCAGGGGGTTACCCTAACCGCGATAGTGCAGAATCCTTAACATTCTTTTTGCGATCGCGCGGCATTAATGCAAGGGTATTGTATTTTTGATGGTTAAGTTCTTTCAAGATTCAAT
Organism: Tumidithrix helvetica PCC 7403; assembly: GCF_965232925.1. Taxonomy (NCBI): domain Bacteria; kingdom Bacillati; phylum Cyanobacteriota; class Cyanophyceae; order Pseudanabaenales; family Pseudanabaenaceae; genus Tumidithrix; species Tumidithrix helvetica. The sequence goes on along the minus strand of NZ_CBDDRA010000003.1, from coordinate 96,046 downwards.
CTAGGTGAGGTTCGTGCAGCAATTTTCTGTCTTAAATTTGCCCGTACATATTCATAACAATTATTTAAACTGGCTAGAGCAGCGCTTGCAGCAACAGCAGGGAACCCATGTCGTTACCCTCAATGCTGAGATGGCAATGCAATCGCGGCAGAATAGGGAATTGGCAGATGTGGTGGGGCAAGCAGAGTTGGTGGTGCCTGATGGGGCGGGGGTGGTGTTGTTTTTGCGATCGCAGGGGCAATCGGTCGATCGCTGTCCTGGGATCGAGTTAGCAGAAAGCATCGTGCAGTCCTCAGCCCAAAATCAATGGCAAGTCTTTTTAATCGGTGGGGCTGAGGGGGTGACTGAGACCGTCGCACAAAAATGGCAGCAAAAGTTTGAAGATTTAGCGATCGCGGGAACCCATCACGGCTACTTTGACACGAGTGGCGAACAATCTCTCTGCGACCAACTCCAAGCATCCCAACCCCATCTAATTTTGGTCGGCTTGGGCGTACCCAGACAGGAGCTATGGATTAAACAGCATCGCCATCTCTGCCCCCAATCTGTTTGGATTGGCGTAGGCGGCAGTTTTGATATTTGGGCAGGGTTAAAAACTCGCGCTCCCCATTGGTTACGAGATAACAATCTAGAGTGGGTTTATCGTCTCTATAAAGAACCCTGGCGTTGGCGCAGAATGCTGGCTCTCCCGCACTTTGTCTGGTGCGTAACTTGGGATTCTCTAGGTCAAAAACTATCAAAACCGCAATAAATCCAGTGGATTTTGCAATTGCACTCAGTAATTCAGTCAGTCAATGTTGGCTTCGACTCTGCTCAGCCAGCGTTGACGGTATATTTTCCCTAAGAGATCCACTTCATCCATTACATCCTTTTATCCATCGAATCTGCAATCAAAACCTGACAAACAAGCTAAATTGCTGATGTGATCTAGAACTATTCATGTCAATTTATAGTTGCGTCTCAATTGTTTCATTGAACAAGAGCTAGCGGGGGTGGATTTACTGACGTTGCCAGCCTCGCTATTTTTTTGCGTCTACTCATAATAATTCAAATTGCCTCACTAGCATGATAAGAACTTCGCACGAGTGCGCCCGATCGCACATGACTAAACCCGATCTGTTTTGCGATTTCACCCAAGCGATCGAACTCAGAGGGAGTCCAGTATTTCTTTACAGGTAGATGGTCTAAAGAGGGTCTGAGGTACTGCCCAATCGTGAGAGATGTGCAGCTAATCGCATAGAGATCTTGCAGGGTTTCTACAATCTCAGGCTCCGTTTCACCATGCCCAACCATTAATCCTGATTTTGTTGTAATTTTAGGATCTAGCTGCTTAACGAACTCTAATACTGATAGCGATCGCTCGTACTTTGCCCCCCGCCTTACCACCCCTTGTAGCCTTCTCACGGTTTCAATGTTGTGGTTATAGCAAACAGGAGATGCCAAGACGACTGTACTAATGCAGGTGCGGTCTCCCCGAAAATCTGGGGTCAACACCTCAATTTTGGTCTGAGGTCTGGTTTGACGAATTGCAGCGATCGTCTTTACAAAGTGTCCTGCCCCTTGATCGTTGAGATCGTCTCTTGCCACTGAGGTCAGCACAACATAATCAAGTCCCAATAGATCGACAGCTTCTGCAACTTTTTGAGGTTCCTCAGGGTCGAGAGCCATAGGTTGATGCCCTTTATCGACCTGACAGAAAGCACAACTGCGGGTACAGGTTGGCCCCATTAGCAAAAAAGTTGCCGTTTTCTGGGCATAGCACTCAGCCCGATTTGGACAACGACCTTCTTCGCAAATGGTATGAATACCCCTTTGTTTGATAATTTGTTGTACTGTAGAAATCTCACTTGCTTTACCAAGTTTTGGGCGTAACCAATCTGGTAGACGCAGGGCTTCAGTCGTCGCTCTAGATACGTTCATAATTTCAGGATTATTTAGAAACTTGGGATTATTCAGAAATTTGGGTGAGTTCCTCTGGATGACAATCTACAAATTCTGCGCTAGATTTGTTGGCAAAATCAGACGGTCGCTAAGAGTAAAAAACAAATAAAATAAACCGAAAACTTTGAAATCGTCGAATACAAGTGTAGAATCGTCACTTAAAAATTTTATATACAGTTTGAAGTAACTCTTACAAACAGTAACCATCCTAGCCTTTGTAAAGCATTGAACCAATTGAACCAACTGAGGGGTTATCAGCAGTGGCAGCGCACAAAATATTAGTCATCGATGATAGTAAAGTAATTCGCAACATGCTGCGGGACATGTTACCGCCAGCCAATTTTGAAGTACTGGAAGCAGCTGATGGCGTCAAGGGGCTAGAAATGATCCAAAAAGAAAAGCCTTGGATGATCATGCTGGACTTTTTGCTACCCCGAATGAATGGGTTTGAAGTTTATGAAAACTTGCAACAAAACCGCGAGTTAAAGCGAATCCCCCTATTACTGATGTCGGGTCGCAAACAGGAATGGACTAGTAAAATTCCTGAACCCTTTGAAGACAAGTACCTTGTTTTCATTGAGAAGCCGTTTGAGCAAAAATCATTGATCGCGGCAATCAAAAAAGCGATGGCTCTCGGACAAAAACGTCCACCAGATACTTCTGTAGCCGTTGTTCCTTCCCATCAAACACAATCTACGATCTCAGAAGCCAGTCCAGAACTACTCAAGCAAATTGAAGCGTTAGACAAGCGCGTTAAAATGCTGGAGCAACAGGTTGTCAATCAACACAAGCAAATGCAACAACTTGTCGATTTTATTAAGAAAAAAATCGGTTGATTTCTACGTACTGAAACCAGATCGAAATCTTAAATCTTGTCGATCTTAGGTAGTAATGCTCACAGATTACAGTAGCTCTTGCGATCGCTATAGTAAACTAACCTGTGGAGCGAATCTACAAATACTCAAGAGCTTAAACCCTCCAAAATATGGACTTAGCATATCAATATGCCTGGATGGTTCCAGTGCTACCGCTTTTAGCGGCTCTAATTATTGGGCTAGGGCTAATTACATTTAACAAAGCCACCAATAAACTACGACAAGCTTGTGCTGTTCTTAGTGTCTCTGCTACTGGGGCAGCCATGTTTCTTTCCTTCAATCTCCTTTGGAGCCAGATTCAAGGACATGAAACCTATCTCGCAACATTTGAGTGGGCACAAGCGGGAAGTTTTCACCTCAACATGGGCTTTGTCATCGATCACCTTACCGCTTTGATGCTGGTGATTGTAACCACTGTTGCCTTCTTAGTGCAGATTTATACAGATGGTTACATGGCACATGACCCAAGCTATGTAAGGTTTTATGCCTATTTGAGCTTGTTTAGTTCTTCGATGTTAGGGCTGGTGGTCAGTCCTAATTTAGTACAGGTCTACGTCTTCTGGGAATTGGTGGGAATGTGTTCTTACCTCCTAGTTGGCTTTTGGTTTGACCGTAAAGGGGCAGCGGATGCCTGTCAAAAAGCCTTTGTAACCAACCGTGTAGGTGATTTTGGGTTGCTACTCGGTATGTTAGGTCTTTACTGGGCAACAGGTACGTTTGAGTTTAATGAAATGGGTGTAAGGCTGACGGAACTGGTTGAATCTGGTTCTATCAGTGTCTTTCTTGCTACCTTATTCGCTGTGCTTGTATTTATGGGGCCTGCGGCGAAATCAGCCCAGTTTCCCTTACATGTCTGGCTACCTGATGCTATGGAAGGTCCAACCCCGATCTCAGCCCTGATCCATGCTGCCACGATGGTCGCTGCAGGTGTATTTTTGATCGCTCGCATGTTCCCCGTGTTTGAAGATCTGCCCGCTGTGATGAATATCATTGCTTGGACAGGCGCTTTCACGGCATTTCTGGGGGCAAGTATTGCAGTTACGCAAAACGACATCAAAAAAGGTTTGGCATACTCCACCGTTTCTCAGTTGGGATACATGGTGATGGGTATGGGCGTTGGAGCCTATGGTGCTGGCTTATTTCACCTGATGACCCATGCCTATTTTAAAGCCATGATGTTTCTGGGCTCTGGCTCTGTGATTCACGGTATGGAAGCAGTGGTGGGACACGATCCCGATTTGGCTCAAGATATGCGTGTGATGGGTGGGTTACGCAAGTACATGCCGATTACTGCGATCACATTCTTTATCGGTACTTTGGCAATTAGCGGTATTCCCCCGTTTGCAGGTTTCTGGTCAAAGGATGAAATTCTTGCCTCGACTTTTAGAGCAAATCCTGCGCTATGGTTGATTGGCTTTTTGACAGCAGGGCTTACGGCTTTTTATATGTTCCGTATGTACTTTAATACCTTTGAGGGTGAGTTTAAAGGTACGGACAAAAAGCTATTGGCAGAGGTCAAAGCGCTCAATGCTAAGACGACAGAGCAAGCAGGTCATGATTCTCATGATTCTGGTAGTCATGGTACTCACCATCATGCCAGCAAGCCCCACGAGTCACCCCTATCGATGACCTTCCCCTTAATGGCTTTGGCAATTCCATCGATGTTAGTTGGCTTGGTCGGGACGCCTTTTGGCAATTATTTTGAGCAATTCATTCATGCGCCGAAAGAAGTTGTCGAGTCTTTGCCCGTCGAAGGCTTAACCCCTGAGTTTTTGATCATGGCAGGTAGCTCGGTGGGAATTGGCTTGATTGGAATTTCGTTAGCAATCCTGATGTACTTGCAAAAGAAAATATCTGCCGATGCGATCGCTAAATCGATCCAACCCCTTTACCTGTTTTCCAAAAACAAATGGTACATTGACGAACTCTATGAATTCTTGTTTGTGAGTGGCTCTCGTCGCTTGGCACGTCAGGTTTTAGAAGTAGACTCTAAAATTGTCGATGGTGCTGTCAACCTCGCTGGCTTTGTCACGGTAATTACGGGTGAAGGACTGAAGTACTTTGAAAATGGCAAAGCGCAGTTTTATGCCCTTGTGATTTTCATTGGTGTCTTAGGATTGGTGATCTTCTCATCAATTTAGGTTTGATTGCCGAATTACGAACAAACAAAAAAGGGTGAACTCGTTCACCCTTTTTTGTTATTAAAGCGTAATGATATCAAACTTAGGCAGCAGCTAGATTTTGGGCAACAACATCCCAATTAATCAGATGATCCACAAAGTTTTGCATAAAGTTGGGGCGGCTATTTTGGAAGTCTAGATAATAGGCATGTTCCCAAACGTCCATAGTCAAGAGAGGAACTTGTCCCGCATGAACTAAAGGGTTCTCAGCGTTAGGAGTTTTAGTGACTTTCAACGTGCCACCTTCTTTTACCAACCAAGCCCAGCCACTGCCGAATTGGGTAGCACCAGCATTTTTGAAATCTTCTTTGAATTTATCAAAGCTGCCAAAACTTGTATCGATCAGCGCAGCAAGCTCACCTGTAGGTGTACCACCACCATTGGGCTTGATGCCATTCCAGTAAAAGGTATGATTCCAAACCTGCGCAGCATTGTTAAAGATGCCAGCCTTGCCTTCTTTAAAGCTAGTTGTAATGACCTCTTCTAAAGATTTGCCAGCCAAATCAGTGTCTTGTACGAGTTTATTGAGGTTATCTACATAGGCTTTATGATGCTTGCCATAGTGAAACTCTAATGTCTTAGCTGACATGCCTGATGACTCAAGCGCATTCATGTCATAGGGCAATGCAGGAAGTTCAAACGCCATTATTCTGCTCCTCTCTAAGTAATTTGCTTAGCTTTCTTAGGTTTAAGTATTGTTACAATTATATGCTACATCGTAAACCGTAATTCTTGCTACAACGCACTTAGTCCAACAAGTAGTGAAGTGAAACTAGCTTCAATCCTTGTCATTCACAAGGGGATTTTTATGAGCCCGAACTCATCCAGATTTACATCATTTAATATTTAAAGTCTGTACTATGCAAATATCTGCTTTGCCTACAGAGGTTCGGGTGATTTATCCCGATCGCTACTTGGGCAAGATCTACCTAGACTGGATGCCCCAACCCGGAAATTATTTAGAACTGGAGGGCAAGCCTTACACAGTTTTAGAGCGCCGCCACCGCTATCAGTTTAGAAATGGTCGCTACGCATTATTTAACATTGTCTTATACGTCCAACCCAGTCAGAAACCCTCAGAAAATAGCTTAGTAGATGGCCGCTGGGTGGTTGGTGATGCCACCTGTCGGTTTAACGCACGTTCGGAAATTATGCGTTGTGCCGTCAATCCCCTTGGTCCTTGTGAGGGTTGTAGATCTTGGGAAAAGACAGCAGAAGCTTAGGTGTTTGCCGATCGCCAATCAAGCTGGCTCAAGTGGAGCCATAGTCAGATCGGACTGTTTTAATTGCGCGTGATAAAGTTCGGCTTGTTCTTGTGGCCCGACCCAAACGATCGCCAATCCTTCGAAATGCACCTGATTGGTTAGTTCCCACGCCAGTGTCTCAGTCATGGCAGGAATATATTTCAGCAAGCTTTTAGCTACATGCTCAAACGTATTAAAGTCATCGTCAAGAACGATGACTTTATAGTTAGGGTAAGGCTTTTTAACAACGGACAAAACCGTCTGACTTGCTTTATCAGGGGCTTGAGTGGCAGCAACAATAGGCATCATAAATTGTGTTTCCAACTCCTAGTTCCTCATTATAGTCAAAATGATTTTGACATTTACCGCTTTTTTGGGGCAAGTATCGCGCTAGTTCGGTAAACCACACTCGTATATGTAATTCAGTTTCCGCTAAATTAGCACTCAGCAGTGAAGAGTGCTAATTTAGCTCTTAAGCCTCTACCGCATCGATTGCTTTGAATATTACCAACTCGTTAATCTTCAAGCGATCGCCATTGCATGGGTTCCCAGAGCTATGTAAATGTTAACGAATTAGGTTGATAACTATGGCAGCAACGTCTTTAAATATTTCTACTGTAAAGCCTTTAGGCGATCGCGTATTCATCAAAATCAGCGCGAAAGAAGAAAAAACTGCAGGAGGTATCTTTTTACCTGATACCGCAAAGGAAAAGCCTCAAGTAGGAGAAATCTCCGCCGTAGGTCCTGGCAAACTTGACGACAAAGGCGTTCGTCAGGCTCTTGATGTCAAGGTTGGCGATAAGGTTCTCTACTCAAAGTACGCAGGTACTGATATCAAGATCGGCAACGATGAATATGTATTGCTGGCTGAGAAAGATATCTTAGCGATCGTGGAATAAAACAGCGATCGGCGCTTAGCTCTAAAAAAAATAGCTAACCGTTAATAGCTAACTGCTAACAGTCTTGAGATAACGGACAACGGACAACGGATAACTCACAACTTAACAACCAACAAAAACTATGGCAAAGAGAATCATTTATAACGAAGATGCACGTCGCGCTCTAGAACGAGGCATGGATATCTTGGCTGAGGCAGTGGCTGTCACCCTTGGACCTAAAGGCAGAAATGTCGTTCTAGAAAAGAAATTTGGTTCGCCTCAAATCATCAATGATGGGGTCACCATTGCCAAGGAAATTGAATTAGAAGATCACGTTGAAAATACAGGTGTGGCGCTAATTCGTCAAGCCGCTTCTAAGACAAACGATGCTGCTGGCGACGGAACCACCACGGCAACCGTTTTGGCTCATGCGATTGTCAAAGAAGGCATGCGTAACGTTGCCGCTGGTGCAAATTCGATCGCACTCAAGCGCGGTATTGACAAGGCATCTAGTTTCCTCGTAGAAAAGATTGCCGCTCACGCGCGTCCTGTAGAGTCCTCTACTGCGATCGCCCAAGTAGGTACGATTTCTGCTGGTAACGACGAGCAGGTTGGCAAGATGATCGCCGAAGCCATGGACAAAGTCGGCAAAGAAGGCGTGATCTCGCTCGAAGAAGGCAAGTCGATGACGACTGAACTAGAAATCACTGAAGGGATGCGCTTTGATAAGGGCTATATCTCTCCTTACTTTGTTACCGATAGCGAACGCATGGAAGCTTCCCTTGAAGATCCTGCCATCTTGATTACTGATAAGAAAATCGGTATGGTACAAGACCTCGTACCCGTTTTAGAGCAAGTTGCTCGTGCTGGTCGCCCGCTCTTGATCATTGCTGAAGACATTGAAAAGGAAGCACTTGCTACCCTGGTTGTGAACCGTCTGCGCGGCGTGTTAAACGTCTGTGCAATTAAGGCTCCTGGATTTGGCGATCGCCGCAAAGCCATGCTAGAAGATCTCGCCGTCTTGACTGGCGGTCAAGTGATTACTGAAGATGCTGGACTTCGCCTTGATACAGTCAAGCTTGACTCACTCGGTCGGGCCCGTCGGATCACCGTTACCAAAGACAGCACCACCATTGTTGCCGAAGGTAATGAAGTCGCTGTCAAATCTCGTTGCGAACAAATTCGCCGTCAAATTGAAGAAAGCGATTCTTCTTTTGATAAGGAGAAGCTCCAAGAACGCTTGGCAAAACTATCGGGTGGTGTAGCCGTAATTAAAGTCGGTGCTGCAACTGAAACTGAAATGAAGGATCGCAAGTTCCGTTTGGAAGATGCAATCAATGCAACCAAAGCTGCGGTTGAAGAAGGTATCGTTCCAGGTGGTGGTACGACCTACGCTCACTTGGCTCCAGAATTGGAAACATGGGCAAAAGCCAACTTGACTGGTGAAGAACTCACGGGTGCGCTGATTGTTTCGAAGGCACTTTTGGCTCCTGTCAAACGGATTGCTGAAAATGCCGGTCACAATGGCGCAGTAATTGCCGAGCGCGTGAAAGAACTAGAATTCAACACTGGCTTTAATGCCATGACCAGTCAGTTTGAAGATATGTTCGAGGCTGGCATTGTTGACCCTGCCAAGGTGACACGCTCTGCCTTGCAAAATGCTGCATCGATCGCTGGCATGATTCTTACCACAGAATGTATTGTTGTCGATAAGCCCGAAAAAGAGTCTGCTCCTGCTGGTGGCGGCATGGGCGGCGGTGACTTCGATTACTAATTGCCTGAGAATGGCTCTTAGCGGATCGCGCATTTAAACGTTAAAGCTGGCTCTAGCAATTTACTAGAGCCAGCTTATTGTTTGGCTTGTTTCCATAGTGTGCGAGATCGAGAAAGCCCAATCTCTCAAAAAAAACCTAATGTGAGTAGTACCGATAGTGCCTGTGGTAGGAGTAAGGATTGTTGTTATAGATATAAACCTGCCCAGGAAATGGAGATACAGGCGTTGTTATGATTGGAAGATTATAGGGATTGGAACTGGTAGGAAGGTTATAGGGATTGGAACTGGTAGGAAGGTTATAAGGATTTGGTACTTGATAGGAAGAGTTGGGTTGAGTATAGATCGGTACGACATTCTGATACTGACGATTGCGGGGATGAGAATGATGGTACAAGTGTCGATCGTATGAACCATATTGATTAGGAGTGCCATATTGAATGATCACTCTAGTGTTACCACTGTTGAAACTCGTACCAACAGACAGATCTGCGTAAGCTGGGATGGCGAAGATATTCGCGATCGCCAAGCTGGTTATGCCTAAAATTAAAGATTTCATAGATTTAATTGGTGTGTGAAGGGGCAAGCCTATACCTATATTTTATAACAACTTCAATTTTAGGAATTATAGCGGTTAGCATTTAGCGATTAGCTTTTTTAAAAGCCTTGCTAGGCAAGGTAGTTATCCATAAATGAAAATACTCGCCACAAGTGACGGGTACTGGAATTAAAGTTTGAACGACAGATATAGCAGTCCTCAATGATTTGAGCGGTAGGGGCAATTCATGAATTGCCCTTACCGCTCAATGCAGAAGAAAGAATTTCCCATGTATCAAATAGGAGCGCTATATAAATTTCAAAACTTCGCAATCGCATAAGATAGAGATGTCGAGAATGGAAAAATTTTGCGATTTGACTTAGGCAACAGCCTTTGCAGAGCGCTCTTTAAGCAGGCGACGACTGAACAATGCACCTGCAGCAACTACCCCAAACACGACACCAGGAACTGGAACGGCTCTAGTTTTTTCGTTATACGTCAAGTTGTCAAGGGCAAAATGCGTGCCATTACCAATATAACCCTGATGTTGAGTGCCTCCATAGGAAACAAAGCTTAGAGTATCAATACCAGCCCAGTCAAATGTAAATAAGGTGGGAGCCGTTGCGCTGGGAGCGATCGTTGTTGCGAACAACTGAGTGCTTCCTAAAAAGCCTTTTACATCTATCTGCAAGCCGTCATTCCAAGCTGCAGTGAAGTAAGCAGAGTTGAAAGTAAAAGGTGTTGCACTTGAAAGCGAAGCTGGATTAGCAAACCCGTTAAAAATTACGTTGTTTGGTGAAACTACACCTGCTTGATAACCAGTAGAGTTAGGGGGGGTATAAATATTTGATAAACCATTTACCTCATAAAAATTGTTCCAAGTAAACCCATTATATCCATTTGGAATTGGTGAACCACCCGAAGAGTTGGGGAGATCGTCAAATGTTAGCGTTGCGGCACTTGCAGTCAAAGGTGCAGAAATACAAGCCAATGCAGCAACAGTTCCAAGCGACATAGATACAAACTTATTTGATTTCATAACTACATATCCTCAAATTTATCTAGTAGATTTCATGTTTCTACTTTTAAGAGATATACCTAAAAATTACAATCACCAAAGGTTATATGAAAGTGATACGAAAATGCAACCTTGGTTAGATAACTTTTCGGGTTTTAGTTATTTATTTAACTGAAATCTATATGTGGTAACTGTTGCTCCGATCGCCACAGCTTCAATAAAAACTGAGTGGTTCTTAAGAAAGTGTCACTTGTGCCAGTTTTTACTGTTGGGATAAATGTCGTTAGGGATTCCCAACTCAGCATCTCCAGGATTCGCATTGGGGTTAGGGTAAGAACTGGGCGGATTGACAACGGGAGTCGGACGAGAAGGAACCACAGGTGCAGTGGTTGGTAAGGGTCTAGTTGGTTTGACTGGTATTTGAGTCGAGGTTTGCGGACGCACTTCTACGACTTGGCGATTAGACACTTGGCTCATACTGGCTTGCGCGATCGCTCTAAAAGGTTGAATGGCTTCGAGGGCGATCGCCTGTTCTCTCAGGTCTCTGGTGTCATATTTGATCAGAGTTATGGCTCTAAGCTCAAGTTCGGGTAAAGCATTTACCGAAGTGCCCAATTGACTGGCAATTTCGTCAATGGAAATAATCTCAACGGGGGGAGTGAGACCGCCTGCCTGTCTCGGTAATAACCTCGCGCCTGTACTGCTGTAGAGATCGACCCAGCGCCCTTCTCGTCCAACGGAAAGTTGATAGACGACGTTGGCATACTTGGTAGCAGGTTTATTTAAGACATCTAGCTGAATTCCAATTCCCAAGAACCTTCCACTATCGTCAAATACCCGCAATAATCGCACGCCAGCATTCCATGATTCAGAACTTTGCGCCACTGGTGATGGAGAAGAAGGAATAGCATTGGTTCGCATTCCACTGGCAATTGCATGCGTTGTCTCAGCTTTGGCATTCCCTATGCTCAAGCGATCGCTAGGAATAATGGCTAAAGTTGTTGCGATCAGAGAGAGCAAGGCAACTTGGGAGACCTTGAATAAAGTCAAAATTCCTGATGAACCAGTCAAGGCATGGTCAGAATTGAATTTCATGGATTTCAAGTCAAATTCTCGTTCTTGTTAATAAAACTACGCTACTAGCTTTAGCATAACTCGTGCTACGCGTTCCAAGTTATTATCGCGATCTGATAGCAATGTAAAACGTTATATCCTCATTCTTACGTTCTTTATGTAAAGATCGATCTTTGAACGAGAAACTGAGGAATTTATCGAAGAAATTATTGAATTATGGAAAAAGTAGAAAGTGTGTGGAGTCACAAGCCTTGGTGGTGTCAACCTTGGTCAATTGTTCTAACTGGCTGTGCCATTATTTTAGGTAGTTGGCTCTTGTTTAAAATAATCTGGGTAACGCTGCTGGTAGCCTTACCAATTTTGGCTTGGATGGGATTTTTTATCGGGCTTTATCCCCGTTTATATTTGGAGGCGTTAGCTAATGGTGAATTAGAGAATTTTTAGCGATCGCGCCTACCCCTAAAATTAAGCGGGTTTAATCTGCCAAAACTGAAAAAGCCAAAACTCGCCAAGATTAACCATCCATAACGTACAGTAAACGATAACGTAAAGACTTGTAACTATGTCTGCCAATCAACAACCTACAACTGCTAAAGAGTCCGCTTCGTCTGAATCTGCGATCGCCTTTACCCCCAAAAGATTTCATATCTCTGCATTAATTCGGATTACCCTTTTGCTGTTGTACATCGCCTTGACCTTGCCGCTAACTTTCTTGGCACAGGCAGCCCATGCGCCCATATCGGTGGAGTGGCTAGGCGTGGGGTTGGCGCTGGGATTTTTGGTCGTGTATGCAGCCGTCAGCGATCGCGTCGATCTAGACGAAGAGGGTATTCGTGTCGGCTATCCGATTTGGGTTCCCCCCTTTATTCGTAAGGGTTGGTCGTTGCCCTGGGCAAAGGTAAAAGCCTTAAAGCCACGCACGACGGGACAAGGCGGCTTGGTTTATTATTTTGTGAGTAAGTCTGGCGAAAGCTACCTGTTACCGATGCGTGTGGGCGGTTTTTCCAAGCTGGTCAAATTGGTAGAAATTAAAACGGGGCTTGACACCACAGATATCCGTCCTCTGGCTCAGCCTTGGATGTACATCATTTTGTTGGTGTTTACGACAATGCTACTGACCGTTGATGGTTGGTCAATTTATCGCATCCTCAACTTCCCATTTCCCAGCGTTTCTTAACGCTCGTTCGGGTTAAAGATTCCGAAATAAAGCAAGTCAACTGGTTGGAATCAAAAGGTTCGATTCCCCTATAAAAGGCAATCTTCATTTTTTGAAGCTGCCACACAACTTTACTGCATCGTAGCCAAGGTTAGCTTTGCCGAATCTGCGACTTGCTCGGCGGGATCCTGAGCTAGTTTCTCTAGTGCCGTTTTAGCGCGATCGCCACCCAATTGCCCCAAAGATTGAGCCACACGATGACGCATCTGCCAGTCTGTATTTTCCACAAAAGGTAGGAGCAAGTCGATCGCCGCTGGATCGCCTAAGTCACCTAGCGCACCGATCGCCGCAATTTTGACCAAATCGTTAGGGTTTTGCAAGGCAGTCGTTAAAAGCTCAAGTCCATTGGGATCGCCAAGTTCACCCAAGGCTGCCACTACGCTGAACTGCATCATCCAGTCGTTCGTCGTTTCGTAAGCGTGCTTTAAAGAGTCAAAGGCAGCAGTCAGCTTTAATGCGCCAATCGAATCTGCGGCAGCAGCCCGTACATCATTTTCGGGATCGGTCAAAAGGCGATCTCTTAAAATCGCCAGCGATCTGTCTAAGTCTTGATTGCCAATCGTAGACAGTTGGCTGACCGCATCGTAACGCACGCGAGCGTTACGATCGCCGCTAGCGATCGCTGCTAAGACAAAGCGGTCGGATACGCCTAAACTACGACTATCACTCAGTGCTTTCATCCTCACACCCAAGTCATCTGAGTTTAGTCTCTCTTTGAAACCATCTAAGATTTCGCTCATTCGTCAAAATCCGCTAAAATAATTAAGTGTAGCTTTTAATACATTAAAGCGTAGTTTGGCGAATTTTAGTAGGCTAGCGTTTCTAGTGTTTCTCGCAAATAACTGGTTACCAATTCGTCTAGGTAGGTGTCGTTGCTCCGTTCGGTTGATTCGACAGAGGTTCCACGCGATCGCTGCCACTTGTCAAACCCTGAGCTACTAGCAATCACTTGTTTTAAGTTTTGCCATGTCGCTGAATCAGTGCTTAAGTCTTGTAATTGACGAGCCGCACCAGTTCCGCCTATTGATATGCTCATAAAGATTCCCTGCGCTCTATATACTGACTAAATTATAAAAGGCTATTGGATTAAGCCTCATCGTTATGCTACCGCACCCTCGCTATCTTTAAAGTGTTCGTAGAACACATAAATGCGCAGTAAGTAACACAATGATACAGTTATGGTATCACTTTCTTCGATTTGACAAAATCTAGAGTCGTGAAATTAAGCCTCAAGAGATACACTCAGCCTGAATTTCAGGTTCGCGCACCGAATCGGACGTCAGAACAATACCTCGGAACAATACGATGACTGCTGCAAATACAACTTCAGATTTACTGTCAGGTTTACCCGATCGAGTCACCCAACTTAGTCCCAGCTTTGGTTTGCCCATTGCGTTTGTGCTGATTGCCCTACCCTTATTGTTCGTACAAATTTGGGTAGCAGTTGCTTTTTCCCTATTTGGCTTGTTTTTAATGTATCAAGCCGCAACCCTGCGTTTAGTATTTACAGCTACTGATTTGGATATCTATCGGTCTGAGACCCAAATCCGTCGGTTTCCCTATCAAGAATGGCAAGCATGGCAAATTTTCTGGTCGGGGTTGCCCATTTTGTTTTACTTCAAAGAGGTTAAAAGTATTCATTTCCTCCCCATTCTCTTTGATGCCAAGACCTTAGAAGCTTGTTTAGAAAGACATATTCCTCCTCAAGCGTAAAAAGAAAAGTCTTGACTCAATCCTCTCGCTATCTGTCCCCAAAGACGTAACCATTGCTCAAGTCCTAAGTATTTTAAGCCTAAATATTTTAAGTAAGTAACTATCAACATAGGGAATAAGGAGAAACCCATGCAATTTCAAACACCTGCTCAAGAAGCTTGCTACGAAAAGATTGCGGTTTGGATGCGAGAAATTTTTGGCAAGTTCCCTTGTGCCAGACAGGATGTACCTGGGTTAGGCATCTTTATGGGTTCAGCACTGGTGGAAGTCTTAGTTTTCCCTTGGAATGAAGATGATGCCGTGATTAACACCCGTTCTTATGTGGCGACAGGCGCAGAGATTAACCCCGAGCTGATGCGGTTTTTATTGGATGAGAATGCCAGCATGATCTTTGGTGGTTTTGGGATTGACCCCAATGGCGATATTGTGTTTGAGCATTCCATTGTGGGTTCTACTTGCGATCGCAAAGAGCTAGAGTCATCGGTCAAAGCTGTCTTAGAGATTGCCGATGAGTATGATGATGCGATCGTCGAGAAATGGGGTGGCAAGAGAGCCTTGGATCGATTGGAATATTCGGGTTCGTTAAATGGCATTAATGGGAATCCTAGTTTTAATTGAGGCAAATTTTAATTAAGGCGAAGCGGCTCTAGACAATTTGATAGCCAGCGAATCATGACCTGTTCTAGGGTGTGATTATCTTTGTGTACCTCTTGCTTTAGCCATTGCCCGATCGCATCAAGGGGTGTGAAACTAGAACCCGTTTGCCAGTTAACATTTACCCCCATAGATGTGAGATGGTTGCCTGGTAAGGTTTGCACCTTGACTGTGGTTGGGAACTTTTGTTCTAATTGCTGTGCTAAAGCGAGGATTTCATCGATATCGTCATCAAAAAATCGAACTAATAGGTTCCGCTCGGTTTTATAGTTGCGATCGACCAATTGCTTGGTTGCTTCGGGCGAAGGTTCAAACTCCATGCCAGAGATTTCTGGTATGGTGCCAGTCAGTTGTTTAAAAAAGGGAATCGATTGATTGGCGCTGTAGTTGTTATAGGAAATAAAGATATTTCCCGCTCTTTTGGGGCTGAGCAAACTATCAATCAATAAATGGATTTTACAGCCCATACTATGTCCAACGCCAAATACGGGAAAGTAATCGAGAAACAATTTGCTCCTTACTTTTCTAAAGGAACGATGGACGTCGATCGCAATCTGACGATGGTCAAACGTATTATTGGCAAAGGGAGTCGCAACGATCGCATAACCAGTATTTGCCAACTGTTCGAGCACGCGCCCGTAGCTGACATGAGGAGCCGCTGCAAAAAAAGCCCCACCCAAAAAGTGAATGACTGCTTTAGGTGCTGGGGGAGCGATTACCCAACTCTGCTCAATTTGTCTCCATTCCATAGACTTATGCGACTGAATCATGATTGCTCTATTCTAGCTAACGTAGCTTTGCACAGAGGTTCGTTATAGTTGGTGTTTCACCGTGAAAATTATTTCTGCAAAAGGTAAATTCTAGTGCAACGCAAAAAAAAGATCGCTGCGATCGCGAAATATCTGCCATTATTTCTGATTGTGATTTCCTTTATCCCTTGGTTAGGCATTGCAGCTTTGCCATTCACAACAATTCCGATCGCGACAAAAGCAGTACTTGTGCCCATTCTGGCAGTTTTAGCAGAGATATTTTTTTGGCTAGGGATATTCTTAGCAGGAAAAGAGGCTGCACAACGTTATCGGCGTTACTTCAGCCCCAAATTCCTCTGGCATCAATTTGTAAGATGGAAGCAAGATCGCAGGAAATAAATCCCTATTCTTGCTGCAAGTACAGTGCGATCGCTGCCTCTACAATCTCCTTCATCGACTTACCTTTGGTTGCAGATGCTTGTTGTAACTGTTCGTAGATATTGGTCGAGAGATTGACACGATGGCGTTGATCTTTAGGTTTCATCGGTTTTGATTTAGGCTTTTCACTAGAGTCAAGGATTTCGGGCACATAATCGGCAGAAAAAGCTAGCAGATCGGGGTTGCCCTTGCGATCGCAAAAATCACCAAAGCCCTCACCTTCTAGGCGATCGCGCTTAAAGTAGACAAATAAAGGTTCCAACCCTGCTTCTAACTTATCAATATGCATACGCTGTACATAGGGCTGAGCCAGACGGGTCGAATTAAAACTTCCACCTAGCCAAACTTGATATTCCTTGTCAGCGCTACCCACTAAACCCAACTCTGCCATATAAGGACGAGCGCAACCGTTCGGGCAACCTGTCATGCGGGTCACGAATTTCTGATCGCCTAAGTCTAATTTCTCTAGCAAAGTGCGAATGCGTTCGATTACGCTAGGTAAAATTCGCTCGGACTCTGTAATCGCCAAACCACAGGTGGGGAAAGCGGGACAAGCCATCGAGTAACGGGTGAGCGGATCGATCGCTTCGAGAGAGAGAATTCCGTATTGATCGAGAATGGTTTGGATTTTTTCTTTGATGGTTGGCTCGACCTCGCACAGCAGCAGGTTGTGATTGGGGGTGAGATACATCGGCAAGTGGAAATGCTCGGTAATTTCTCGCAGAGCAGTTTTTAGTTTTAAGCCTTCTCGATCTAAAATGCGACCATTCTCAATGGAAATACCGACAAAGTACTTACCATCTCCCTGTTCGTGCCAACCTAGATAGTCTTTGTATTCAAACTCAGGCAGAGGCTTGGCAGGTTGTAAAGGCGTAGGGTAGTAGTCTTGCAAAATTTGGGTAAATTTTTCTACACCCCAATCATTTAGTAAATATTTAATACGGGCATGACGACGGTTGTGGCGATCGCCATAGTCTCTTTCTAGAGCTACTACAGCTTTTACGGCATCATAGATTTCGGCAAGGGGCACAAAGCCAATGCAGTCAGCCAACCGCACAATGGTGGCATCGTTGTTATGACTGCGACCCAATCCGCCACCGACGTAGAGATTAAACCCTTCTAGCTCCTGTTGCTCGTTGGTAATCACAACTAGGGATAGATCGTTCGTAAATAGATCGACAGAATTATCTCCTGGCACCGCGATCGCAATTTTAAATTTGCGCGGCATATACTGCGTGCCGTAGATCGGTTCGGGATTGTTTTCAATGTTGGTGTTGACTTTACCCTTACCTGCACGGTTGCGTGCTTCTGTCACCTCTGGATCTTCAGCGGTAAGGACTTTTTCACCGTCTAGCCAAACGTCATAATAGGCTCCCGCTTGGGGTGCAAGTAGATCGGCAAGTTTGACCGCATATTCACGGGCATAGGCATATTCGGGCTTGTGCTTAAATGGTGCAGGTGGAGCCATGACATTACGATTAATATCGCCACAAGCGCCCACAGTCGAGCCCATGCTACGCACAATGTCAGCAATCACGGTTTTGAGGTTCTGTTTGAGAATGCCGTGAATTTGAAAACCTTGACGGGTCGTTGCCCGTAATGTTTGGTTGCCGTACTTTTCGGAAAGCCGATCGAGGGTAATATAGAGTTGCCAAGGAATAAAGCCGCCAGGACTGCGCGTCCGCAACATCATGCTGTAGTTTGGGTCTTCACCTTTGGCTTTGGCTCGGTCGAGATCGCGTTCTTTTTGCTGATATGAACCATGAAACTTAAGAATCTGGGTTCCATCTTGACTGAAGAAACTATTGCCGTCAGTCAGTTCTGCGTCAATGGGTCCCCGCAAGAAATTACTCTTTTGTTTTAGTATCTCTACCTTTGATACTTTCACAGTGTTGGTCATGGCTCAGCCGTAAAACATATAATTTGCCTTGCCTATTATAGTCCGATAAGCCCACAGGGATTTCGTGGAAATTTTAAAGAATCCTAAAACCAGACTTGAGATCGTAACGAGATGTCCTTATTCTCTATTTTTTTACCAAGAAAATCCCAGATTTGCCAATTTGCTGCAAAACTTGTCCGTTCGGAGAAACGATAAACTCGCTAATTTCTGAGGTTATTTTTTCTTCTTTACCATCACGAACAGCCAAACCTGTGCTTGGGGTCAGTTGCAACCTGTTTCCATCGACGTTAAAGTTTCCCGTAGCTTTGAGCTGAGTTATTGACTCTTGCTGGCTTGGAGATTGACTATAAAGTGTAACTTCAGCCATAAATGTGCGATCGGCATTTAAAACGATAATGCCCTTAAAAGCCTTGGTGTTTATCAGTCCGCCTTCTATTTGCCTTCTTTCACCATAGGTTGTCGCTAGGGTATACTCACCTGCCAGCGATCGCGCCGTAAACTTATCAGATACTCTATCCAGTGTTTCAATATTGCTTGCCCAAGTTGAAACAATTGCCTTTGGCATGCTAACCGCCGAAGTTGTAACAGATGCGATCGTGGATGGCGCAACTGAGAAAGCTAGAAGTAAAGATACAACTGGGATCATGATTGTAAAGGTGTGAAGTTTAGGGTTGTTAGCAAGGCTACCCTTATTTTATTTAAGAGCTTTTCTGATAAAAGAAAATCCTGGTTGAGCATCTACTTTGAACTCCGTCCCCTTTGGAGAAATCGAGCATTTAACTGTGGTAGGAGATGATTTTTGCTCTTTGCCATTAACTACCTCTGATTTGGAGGTTAAAAGCACCACATTTCCTTGCAATTTGAAATCACCTTTGATTTTAACTTCGTTTTTCTCAAGTTTAGGCTCTTGAGTATCTAGATCGGTGCGAGAAGTAATTAGGTGAAATTCAAAAGAGTTGTCAGCGTTTAGTAATAACTTACCCTTAAACTCTTTGATGCCAGATGTTTCCGCCTCTCTTTTTACTGCATCCGTGACAACAAGGGTATATTCGCCCGCTAGAGATTGAGCTGTAAATTTCTCGGTAGATTTGACAAATGATTGAATATTGACTGAGGTTAGCGTGCTTACCACCGTCTCAGAAATTGTGGGGATCGAAGGAGGCGTAGCAGAAAAGGAAAGCACTAAAGCTACAAAGGGGATCGTCATGTTATGTAATATGAAGTTTAGTATTTAAGCCAAGCTATCCCTTTATGATTCTCAAAAAAATCCAAATATTTTCTAGGGAATTCATGGTTAAAGGGATAGCGGGCTGGTAAGCATCAACGAGGCAACTTAAGGTTTAGAAAGCGATCGCAATGCTACTAAAGACTCAGAGTCAAGGCATCTTGACTATTTCTTGACAAAAGAAATTCCTGTTTGCGCTTCAGGCTTTAACTCCTTCCCGTCAGCAGAAATCGTGTATTTGTCTACATTAGGAGACGCCTTTTCTTCTTTGCCATCTGCCATTGCTGATTTGGTGGTTAAAAGTGCCATATTGCCTTCTACTTTAAACTCTCCAGTAGCTTTGAGTTCGCTGCTCTTAGGCGCAGGAGGTGTAGCTGACGTGGGATCCTTGGGATCGACAGGAGGTGTGCCAGAAATCATCAGTTGCCCTTCAAAAGTTCCGTCCGCTTTGAGCGTCATCTTGCCCTCAAACTTTTTAATACCTGCTTTCTCCATTTCTGCCTTTGAGTTGTCACTTACAACCAAGGTATATTCACCTGCAAGAGATTGAGCAGTAAAGGTTCCTGATGTAGTAGAGGGTGAAGCCGAAGCACTAGGGGAAGCAGAGGGTGAAGCACTAGGGGAAGCAGAGGGTGAAGCCGAAGCAACAGGCGTTGTAGTTGCTGTAGGCGATGCTACTGGGGTCGTCGTAGGTTGACAAGCGCTTACAAGCATTAGCAACGCCACAACAGGTAACGCAGCCTTTTGAATTAAATATTTTGGCATCGAGTTAGACAAGCGGTTTAAATATTAAGTGACCTTTACATATTACTGACTAAGTTTGCGATTCACAATTCATCATAAATTTTGAGGTAACCGTAAAGAATGATTACGCACGCCTATATATAAGCTCAAATGCCAATTAGGCTTAAAACTTAAAGAATCTAGCGATTAACAAGAGTAGATAAATATGAAATTGGCTTATTGGATGTATGCAGGACCAGCCCACATCGGTACACTGCGCGTCGCCAGTTCGTTTAAGAACGTTCATGCCATCATGCACGCCCCTCTGGGAGATGACTATTTTAATGTCATGCGCTCCATGCTAGAAAGAGAGCGTAATTTTACCCCTGTAACCACCAGCGTGGTCGATCGCCACGTACTTGCCCGTGGGTCAGGCGAAAAAGTAATTGATAATATTACCCGCAAAGATCGAGAAGAAACCCCCGACCTGATCGTTTTAACCCCCACCTGCACGTCGAGTATTTTGCAAGAAGACCTCAATAATTTTGTCGAGCAGGCTCAGATGAGTTCTAAAGGGGATGTCATGCTTGCCGATGTCAATCATTATCGCGTCAATGAATTGCAAGCTGCCGATCGCACCCTAGAGCAAATTGTCAAATTTTACATTGAGAAAGCTCGCAAGAAAGGCGATCTGCCAGAAGGCAAAACCGCAAAGCCCTCAGTAAATATTATTGGAATTTCCACCTTGGGCTTCCACAATCATCACGATTGTACGGAACTGAAGCGCTTGATGGCAGATCTAGGGATTGAAGTCAATCAAGTCATTCCTGATGGGGCTTCGGTACACGAACTTAAGAATTTACCCAAAGCTTGGTTTAACTTGGTTCCCTATCGCGAACAGGGAATTCTCGCAGCTCAATATCTGGAAGCTGAGTTTGGGACTCCCTATGTTGACATTACGCCTATGGGTGTCGTAGAGACAGCCCGTTGTATTCGCAAGATTCAAAAAGCGCTCAATGCTCAGGGTGCAAATGTAAATTACGAAGAATATATCAATCAGCAAACCCTCTATGTTTCAGAGGCAGCTTGGTTCTCGCGCTCGATCGACTGCCAAAACCTCACAGGCAAGAAAGCGGTTGTGTTTGGTGACAGTACCCATGCCGCTGCCATGACCAAGATTCTTGCCAAAGAGATGGGCATCAAAGTGGTTTGGGCTGGCACTTACTGTAAGAATGATGCCGATTGGTTTCGCGATGAAGTCAGCGAATATTGCGATGAAGTAATTATTACCGAAGATCATGGCTTGATTGGCGATGCGATCGCGCGGGTCGAGCCTTCAGCAATTTTTGGAACCCAAATGGAACGCCATGTTGGCAAACGCTTGGATATTCCCTGCGGCGTGATTGCCGCTCCCGTTCACATTCAAAACTTCCCGATTGGTTACAAGCCTTTCTTGGGTTATGAAGGCACAAATCAAATTTGCGATTTGGTCTATAACTCCTTTACCTTGGGCATGGAAGATCACCTGCTCGAAATTTTTGGCGGTCATGACACTAAAGAAGTAATCACCAAGGGCATCTCTGCTGACTCGGATATGAACTGGAGCAAGGAAGCCAAAGCCACACTGCAACAGATTCCTGGGTTTGTGCGCGGTAAGGTCAAGCGAAATGCTGAGAAGTTTGCCCGCGATCGCAATATCAGCGAAATTACCCTCGAAGTGTTTTATGCTGCGAAGGAATCCGTCGGAGCATAGTTCTTAGCCTAGACTGTTTGATTAATTAGCCCTCTCATTCTCAATTTGGGAATCAGGGGGCTTTAATTTTAGAAGACGCTGTATAATCAGTATCCCTGCCAAAATCAAGGTGCAAAAGCCCTGCTGAACAAGCAATCCTTACTGGGATTGAGAATAGAATAGATTTTGATATCCCAATAGTTGCCTTTATAGAATACATACTGACGCAAAGTTCCTTCCAATTCCATTCCCACTTTTTGCAAAACCTGTGCCGAGGCGATATTCTCTATCTTACAAATTGCCTCAATGCGGTTGAGCATCATCACATGAAAGCCAAAAGAAATGACGGCTTTAACAGCTTCTGTCATGTATCCTTGGTTCCAATATTGTTTAGATAAAGCGTAACCTAGTTCAGCACGGGTATGATTATGATTCCAGTTAAATAGTCCACAGGTTCCAATTAATTTCCGATCTTGGTCATGAACGATTCCCCAATCCATTCCTGTTGCAGTTGTGTAGCTCTGTAAAACGAAACAAAGAAATTTTTCTGTGTCTGCGATCGATTCATGGGTAGACCAAGTCACATATCTGCTGACATCAGGATCTTGGGCATAAGCGAAAATATCCTCTGCATCGCCTAAGGTCATTTTTCTAAGCGTTAGGCGCTCTGTTTTTAGGGTTAGAAGTTGCTCTGGGATATCTGCTGTCATTCACTTTATCTCGATCAACCCAGAGGTTTTTGTTTTAATCTTTCTAAATCTCGTTTTACCTCAAAGCACAATTCACGATTTTTAGGATCGGTATTTAGGGCTTTATTCAGGTAAATTTCTGCCTCGCGCAGTTTACCCGTAATCATGAGTTCGCTACCCCAGCGGTAATAGGTAACTGCTTGCCAATGCAAAACTTCGGGTGATTTAGGATAGCGTTCTCGCATTCCTTCGACCACGGCGATCGCTACGACATATTTTTTTTGCTTGAGCAACTCTTGGACGCGCCGCAGCATATCGAGCTTGAGTTTTAGCTCTGGATCTGTACTCAGAGGATCTTGGCTTGTGCGCACATCACGGACTTCAACCTTGACTTTGTTGAAGCGATCGGTAGAAGGTTGTGGGGCTTTTTGAGGCGGCTTTTGAGGCGTTGGTGATGGGGTAGGTGTAGGCGGTCTTTGGGCTTTTGTTGCCGCAGGCGGAGCTACGTCTTGCTTGGGTCGAATGCCAGCATCGACCTCTTTTAAAACTTGGTATGCCTCTTGCACGCGCCGAAATTTATCCGCAGCCGCAGGATCGTTTTGATTGATATCGGGGTGATACTTACGCGCTAGACGGCGATAAGCCATCTTAATATCGTCCATCGTTGCATTACGTGGTACGCCGAGTAGTCGATAGCATTCAGATACATGCATCCCAGTCAAGAGTTTGGAGGTCTCAGATAATCAGATTAATATACTGACTATCTATCAGGTATTCAACCATTATTAGGCTTTTTACGAATCGTATACTTACCATTTTTTGTAATTGGCGATCCATGATTTGCCTCAACGAGCTTGATATATTTGTCCATCGCTTCCTCTTTGGTGGGTAATTCAGCAATTACATGAACTTTACGAATAGGTGCCATGTCTAGTATGACTTGAAACATGAATATTTCATTTTGGTAACTTTCTTTAATAGCTTAAGCCTTGTTTGGAGAGTTTATATAACGCAACTGAATAAATTGGCGAAAAATTTTGTCAGCCAATTGTGATGTGAGACTTTGGCTTGGTTCTTACTGATCGCAGCCCACCTTTACTTTGTCTGTGTTTACTTTAGGTGCTGGGGAAGATGTCTTCCTTTAGCGTCGTGCAGAATCGCTCGCTACTATAGCGCTCCTTAATTGTTGATAAACGTAGTATAGGCTTCTAGTCCTTGCAGGCAAGATGCCTGCACTACAAATTAATTACAACTCATTTAGGATCGCTATCGCTTCACTTAATCACAAATCTGGACTATCCCTGATTTCGTATTTTCGCTTTATTTGTATAAATAATTTATTGCTAATTTATATTTTATTTGCAATTACGCAGATATAAGCCATCTAGCTTACTGCTAAGATCGATTAAACACAACTTTTGGTTATTTACATGCCAAGTGTCAAAATTCAGGGTGCAGAGCATCGTTATACGCTTACGCCCAGAACCAATGCACCTTATACGATCGCATTTTTGCATGGTTGGCTGCTAAGCCAAGCCTACTGGCAGCCATTGGTTGAGCAACTTCAGCCCCATTATCAATGTCTGACCTACGATTTGCGGGGGTTTGGTCAGTCACAGCTCGGCGATCGCAATGAATATTCACCTGCCAGCTACGCGCAGGATCTGCTGGAAATGCTCGATATCTTGGGCATTCAAAATGTTTGGTTGGTGGGGCATTCTCTCGGTGGCATTATTGCCCTCTGGTCGGCGCGGGTACTGGGCGATCGCGTCTTGGGGGTGGTTTGTCTCAATGCTGGGGGGGGGATTTATATCAAAGAAGAATTTGAGAAGTTTCGGCAAGCGGGCAGGGTCATTCTTAAATTTCGTCCGTTATGGCTACAAAATATTCCCTTTGTCGATCGCCAATTTGCCAAAGACAGTGTCAAGTTTTCGCTAGATCGACAGTGGGGCAAGCAAAGAGCCTTAGATTTTGTCACGGCGAAATATGAAGCTGCCCAAGGTACGTTACTCGACTCAACCAGTGCCGAAGAAGTGCTCCGACTGCCCCAAGTGGTAGCCAGTCTAAAACAGCCTGCTTATTTCATCGCTGGCAGCGATGACCAAATTATGGAGCCCAAATACGTGCGGCATCTCGCCAGCTTTCACGCTTCATTTAATGGCTGTGGGGACAATGTATTTGAGCTAACCGATTGCGGACATATGCTGATGCTAGAGCAAACTGAACAGGTAACTGAGATTTTGCGAGATCTGTTGATCTACAATCGAGTTGAACAAGTTATTAAATGAAATGAATGTAACGATCGGCGATCGGCTTTTACAGATCCTTTGCTTTTAGGGCTATGACTAGCTGACGATTTGCCCATCGACAAGTAATAAAATTTATGAATATTAAAGAATTTTTCCAACATCGCGCGGGAGCTTGGAGCTCTCAACGGACGAGTCATAATCCTTTTATTCAAAAATCAGAAAGTAGTAATTCTGTGATTCAAATTGCTTTGGTAGAGGCAACCGATCCGCAAATTACGGTGCTTTGCCAACCATACAACTTCGCCGCCGATCGCGTACTCTGTGCTGCAAAAATCACTTGGGAGGGGTTAATCGATCGCCAAAAAGGAGCGAGCATTCTTGTGGCGATCGCCGATCAAGATGACGTTCAGCAAGGGAAACTGCTCAGCCAACACAGTGGTGATAAATCTCCAGTCCTCGGTCGCTATGCGATGGAAAAGGATGGTGTGCTTAGATTAGTGAACGAGCATGATGCGCTATTCGCGGAAGAAAAACTATGGTTCCCTCGTCCCAATATCTGTATGAGGACTAGCGTCACAATTGGGACATCAAAGGTTTCTTCTTTTTGTACCGAGATTCGCAAAGCCGAGACAGCGAAATCGCCTTAGGTATAAATTTAGTCAAAAATAATCTCGATACGAAATGAGGTAACGAGTTAAAAGCTATAACTCTTTTGAGAATTCTATCAATGACCGCTGAAAACCGATAACCGACAACCATTTACCCTCAAAATCATGGCAATCCCAAAATTAACAAACGATCAGATTTCGGCTGGCATTGCTCAATTGGTGGGCTGGGCAGTCATCGATGGCAAACTGCACAAGGCATTTAAGTTTAAGGACTTTGTTGAAGCTTTTGGCTTTATGACGAAGGTGGCGATCGCCGCAGAAAAGATGGATCACCATCCAGAGCTTTATAACGTCTACAACAATGTCAAGATCGATCTCGTTACCCATGATGCAGGTGGAATTAGCGCCCTCGATCTTGAGTTAGCTAAAAAGATTGATGGTTTATAATTCTTAGGAATTGCCAAAAATCTCACAGGGATCGATTTCTTGTGCAGTAGGTCTGAGCTTCTCGTTCGGGCTTTTCGTTCGGGCTTTGATGCTGAGCTATTTATTGATGGCGATTGTGCAAGTCCTTGGGTATGGGTATGCTAGTGTCAACACAGGCTTCTTTGAAGGCTGTAAGACTTGAACTGAACTTCAAATAAAGCTTAGGAGTCTATGGATAGGCAGCAAAAGGTACAGCAACTGGTCGATAACCTAGCGCAAGCGATCGTTGGGAAAGAAGAGGCGATTCAACTGATTTTGGTGGGCTTGTTTTCAGGCGGTCACGTTCTCTTAGAAGATGTGCCGGGGGTGGGTAAAACCCTTCTCGCCAAGTCACTTGCCGCTTCAATCTCTGGCAAATTTCAACGGGTGCAATGTACGCCAGACCTATTGCCCACAGATATCACAGGCACAAATATTTGGAATCCTCAGTCGGGTGCATTTCAGTTTTTACCAGGCCCCGTGTTTGCCAATGTACTCTTGGCGGATGAAATCAATCGGGCTACCCCTCGCACCCAGTCAGCTTTGCTAGAAGTGATGGAAGAAACGCAGGTCACGGTCGATGGCGTCTCGCGTCAAGTACCTACACCATTTTTTGCGATCGCGACGCAAAATCCGATTGAATATCAGGGCACATTTCCTCTACCCGAAGCCCAACTCGATCGGTTTGCACTCTCGTTTAGCTTGGGGTATCCCAGCGAAGCCGAAGAACTACAGATGTTAAATCGCAACCAAAAGGGAGAAATCGGTTCTGCGAAATTAGAAGCCTGCATTACGCCTGAAGAAGTGATCGAACTTCGCCATCATGCCGCTCAAATTTCAGTCAATGAGAAGACCAATCAATACATTATTGATATCGTACGCGCTACGCGCAATGATAGCGAAATCACCCTCGGCTCGAGTCCTAGAGGTGCGGTTGCGCTTCAAAGATCCGCACAGAGTTTGGCTTACTTGCGATTGATGTTAGATCCCAGCCGCAAATCTGATTATGTTATTCCCGATGATGTCAAGTTCCTTGCTCCCTATGTCTTGAGCCATCGCATTATTGTGGCAGGTCGGCGTAAATCAAAAGGCATTATCGAACGATTGCTTCAGACAGTTCCCATTCCCTAAGCCTATGAAAGTTAGACTCAAAAAGCGAATTCAAAACCTAAGCGATCGCTCTCCTAAGCCCTTACGCATTGCGCGAAAACAGGATGGCAAACTGAATATCGAGGGACTCGGGGTTTGGCATTCCTTTTGGCGCGATCCCTATCATCTCCTCCTGACGATTCCTTGGTTGCATTTCTCTCTTCTAATTTCACTTACCTATGTTGTCTTGAATGCTCTGTTTGCCTTGCTCTATCTGGCTGGTGGAGATTGTCTGAATGGGGCGCGTGCAGGTTCGTTTGAGGATGCTTTTAACTTTAGCGTGCAGACCTTAGCTTCGATTGGTTATGGGGCGATTACGCCAAAGACAACCTATGCCAACGCAATCGTAACCCTAGAGGCTCTTGCCAGCTTGTTGGCGATCGCTGTGATGACAGGACTTGCCTTTGCGCGATTTACCAAGCCTACTGCCCGAGTCGTTTTTAGTAAATTTGCTGTCATTGCCCCTGTCAATGGTGTGCCTACCCTAATGTTTCGGATGGCAAACCAAAGACGCAACCAGATTTTTGAAGCCCAGCTAAGGCTTTATATGATGCGCGATGAAGTTACCAGTGAAGGGCAGTATTTCTACCGCATTCACGATCTAAAGCTATCACGGGAGCGATCGCCTAATTTTGTACTGAGTTGGACAGCCATGCACCCCATTGATGAAACTAGTCCTCTCTATGGAGCAACTCCCGAATCCTTGATCGAGCGTCATGCCCAATTGGTGATCTCCTTTAGTGGTATTGATGATACGGTTTCATACACGATGAATGTTCGCCACTCCTATGGTGCTAGAGAAATTCTCTGCAACCATCAATTTGTGGATATCATTCACACCTCTGAAAATGGCGATCGCTATTACAACCACAAACTATTTCACCATGTGGTTCCGCTTGCTGAAGAGCATATTCACGCACCCGAAGTTCCAAATTCGCATCAAAAACTGGAATCATAAACTAGATTATAGGCTTTTCCCTCAATCAAAATAACCGTCAAAATTGCCGTTTAGCACGAGTTGATATGACATTCTTCCATATACCGAAGCTTTGGCAATCGCTTGAATCGCTGGTTACGCCCGAACATGTGTTTCTGAAGCGCAGAAGATTTCTCCAAACCTTAATGGGTGCAGGACTTGCCAGCGCATCGCTGACGGAATTAGGATGTCAATCTCAAAGCAATGCCAAAGATCCCTTTGCAGGAATTAAGCCTCTAACCAGCAAACCGAACAAGGCTTTTACTGTCAGCGATCGCCCCCTGACCAACGAACGACTCGCAGCAACCTACAATAATTTCTACGAATTTGGCGGTTCCAAATCCACTTGGCAAAATGCCCAAGCACTGCCGATCGATAACTGGAAAGTTAATGTTACGGGTTTGGTGAAGCAGCCGCGCACCTACGATCTTGACGATCTGCTCAAGCGATTTCCTTTAGAAGAGCGAATTTATCGCTTTCGTTGTGTTGAGGCTTGGGCAATGGTTGTGCCTTGGTTAGGTTTTCCGATGAACGCATTGCTGCGAGAAGTCGAGCCAACGGCGAATGCCAAATTTGTCCGTTTTACTTCCTATTTCGATCCCCAAGTTACGCCAGGACCGAGTTTTCCCCCTGCAAGGTTTTTACCCTTTCCTTATTTTGAAGGATTGCGGATTGAGGAGATGGCAAACGATCTCGCCTTCTTTGCGGTGGGGATTTATGGTCACACCTTACCCAAACAGCACGGTGCGCCTGTACGTGCTGTTTTACCTTGGAAGTATGGTTTTAAAGGAGCAAAGTCAATTGTCAAAATCGAGTTTCTAGCACAACAACCTGAGACCTTTTGGAACACGATTAGGCCAGGGGAATATAAATTTGAAGCCAATGTCGATCCCAAGGTCTCTCATCCCCGCTGGACGCAGGAGAGAGAACGCCTGATTGCCAATGGTGCAGATTTTAACTGGGTAGAAATTCCAACCCTAAAATACAATGGCTATGAGTCCTATGTAGCCCATCTGTATTAGACAGTTTCGATATTTATGCTGACATTGCTACTCGCGATCGGTTTGAAGTTGTTCTCAAATCTCTACTATCTAACCAACTTTATTCAGATTTCTACGATCGCTAAAAGCCCAGCACCTCTAATTCCAAGCCTGAA
This sequence comes from Tumidithrix helvetica PCC 7403, assembly GCF_965232925.1. Classification (NCBI taxonomy): domain Bacteria; kingdom Bacillati; phylum Cyanobacteriota; class Cyanophyceae; order Pseudanabaenales; family Pseudanabaenaceae; genus Tumidithrix; species Tumidithrix helvetica. Next base: position 66,885 of record NZ_CBDDRA010000003.1, on the reverse strand, counting down.
GCAAGATGAGCTAGCTTAGATAGATCGCTCAGATCGGCAAGATAAGGCAAGATCCCCAGCACAGGAACGTAGGTCAAGCTCTGAATTAAATCGATCGCCGCAAAATTCTCGATATCTTGTGAAGAACATGGCTGAGCACAACTTAAAACAATACCCTTGAGCTTGACTTTTTTTTGGGTTGCGAGAGCCACATTGGCTACGGCTTGTCCGATCGCCCCCAAACGCACAGGCACGACCAACACCGTAGCAATCCGCCAATCACTTGCCAGATCTGCAACCGTATATTCATAGGTAATCGGTGACCCCAGTCCGCCCAAAGACTCGACCAAGAGGCATTGCTTTTGCTGCTGTAAGGTTTGAAACTGCTGCCAGATCTTACCTAGATCGATGTCTTTCCCTTCTTGAACTGCCGCGATCGCGGGGGCAATAGGCGTTTCAAAATAAATCGGCGTAATTTCTTCTAAGGTTTGGGAAAGTGAGAAAGTACGATGAAAGAATTCGCGATCGCCTTCGCCTGATTGAATAGGTTTATAGATTCCTAAGGTTTGGGAACTGCGATGGGTTTGCCAGTATGCCGCAAGACTGGAGGTTAAAACGGTTTTCCCCACGCCTGTATCTGTTCCAACAATCAATAAAGGTTGCATATTTTCGCAATCTAATCCACTAAGTACTACTTTCTGAATCCCACAGTTTCTATCACGATCCTGTAGAGAAATTATCGCAGGCTTGAACGAGACGTGACACAGTTTGAGTCTGTTTGCTATGCTTGACCAGTATTTCTGACATTTTTTACGAAAATTACCCAATAATCTTAGGAGAAAAGATTGTGGCTTTATTTGATGACATTTTGGGCATGGTTGGTGGTAAAGGTGGTGCTGAGAGCACCTTGGGCGCGATTACTCACCTGATCGACGAAAACGGTGGACTCAACGGACTGCTTAAGAAATTTAACGATAGCGGTCTGGCAGCAGCGGCCAGTTCTTGGGTGGGGCTTGGTGAAAACCAACAGCTTTCCGCCGAAAATATTATGCAAGTTTTGGGTAATGGCAAAGTGCAGCAACTCGCCCAGCAGTTTGGCATAGACCAAAATCAGTTTGCTTCACAAATCGCGGGTATGCTCCCCCAAGTTATTGACAAGCTTACGCCCGATGGTAAGGTTCCTGCTGGTAACGACGTCCTCAGCCAAGGTCTGCAAATGTTAAAGTCCAGTCTCTTTAAGTAGATCCAAAACTATCTAGGCAACGGAGGGCAGGCATATCGGCACTGTTCTAGGAATGTTTGAGGAATATTTTAGGGCTTAGAATCTTCTAAAGTTTTGAAGCCATCGCCATCACAAACGCATCTGTGGTCATGATCGCCGCAAAAAAAGCACCGATACCCAAAGCAATCACTGACTTGCGAAACATTTCTGCCCTCGCTTCCTTGTAGGCTTTTAGTTCGCCCAAAACTAGCGTCCAATTCTCAATCATGCTCTGTTTTAAGCTCTCTTCTGAATCGATCGCGGACAGCATCAAAACGGATGGTGGGGTAATCGGAGTAATCTTGCGGGGATAAATGCCGAATATGGCGATCGCGATCGCGATCGCCAACGAAGCACAGGCTGACAGTTTCAAGCCCAAATAAGAATAATAGAGATAGGCTGGCTCTAAGATCACCGCATTACGGAAAGAAGATGTGATCCGAAGTCCCAACAACAGTAATGCACTGATTTCCATCACAGTGGCAAGTTTTGTACCCAGTACATCAATACTTGCGTTTGTCGTATCCAAGCAGTACCTGGTGTATTCATACATCAGGTTTATTTTTTGAGATGAGATGGGACGATCCATAAACGATGGTTGGTGCGATCTGCGATCGCAGTGTAATACAGATTCATTGCCCCAAAGCTTGACATCGTCAGAAATAGCTGGTTTGGGAGCACGTGCCGTCGCTATAGGGCATGTGATTATCATCACGAACGCCCATGATTATTGTCACGCAAACACACCGACGGGTATCACAAAAGACTTTTCAATATGGCTAGATACTCTAAGGTGTAGCGAGATGAAGAGAAAAAATATGGCAGTTAAAAACGTCATTCGTAACTTGGTCAACAGAGCCCTATTGGTCAAACAACTCACACCTGAAATCGAAGAAGAAATTAACCTTGCATTGACCGTTCAAGGCTACATTTCAGATACAGAATATGAGGCTTTAGAGTATCTCATGAAAGCAATGGACGAGGGCAAGATTCGTTTGACGGCTTCTTAAACAGCGGCGATCGCTTCCCTAAGAGCATCAATCCGCTTGCTGTCAGAGTCGAAACCGATAAGAATCCGATCGCGTTCGCAAACTAATCGCCCAATCGTAGCAGGTAAAACTCCCGCCTCATGAGGGTCTATTGCTACTGCGGCTTGCGTGGGACGCATTCTAAAACTCACTTTTCATGAATCCATCACTCAATTCAGGCTAACGCTGAATGGGTTGATAAAGCCATAACCCATCCAGCGATAAGGCACTACTTTGCTGAGGGTTCAATTGGCGATCTGGGTCGATCTGAATCTGACCAACTGCCTCTACCGTCTTGCCCTCAAACTCTTTGACTTCTGTGGGCGATCGCAACGACTGTTTCAGATAGGGCGAGAAAATGGATACTTCCGTTCCGTCAGCCAGCACAATATTGGCACGAATGTAGGGGACTGGCTTCCTCGAAATGCTATTTGAATATTCAGGCGCTGGGCTAGACCGCGAGATATAGCGACCAATTAGTCTGACGCGTTGGGTATTCAATCGAATGAGGTCAGCTTTGTTTTTGACAACGCCTAGATCCTCTTGCAAAATTTGAAAATTTGTTCTAAAAACATGGCTAGTGCTAGCTACCGCAGGCACAAACTGAAAGGCTTCGCTGGGAATACCCGTAAATCCGCCTGTCTCATAGCCAACATATCTAAATTTTCGCGCCAACACAGGTTGGGAAACTTGAGCTGTCATAAACAGTTGAAATGGAATGATGACTGGCTTGGGGAGGGGGCGCTCGTTCACACGCTCTACAGTTAAAGCCAGATCTAAGCGATCGCTTTTTGAACCCTGCAGGTTTTGACTGACTGAGCCTGAGATCGTAACAATTGAGCCAAGTGGAACGCCCAAAGCCCCGATGGGTGGCGTTTGATTGAGGGCATCAACCGAGGAAGGATTGCTCGCGCGATCGCTGGGGTCTATTTTTGTCATAGCTTGAAGTGGAATGTTGCCACAGGTTAGACGAAGTTTTTGAATATCAATTCCTGAAGCAGGGAAGGAATTTTCCCACCAACTCACCCGACCGATCGCTTCGATCGGCTGTTGGGCATATTTTGTAAGTTCATCAGGATTGCGCCGAATGGCTTTACCTCTAGGCGAAATCGGAACGATCCAGCCATCCTGTAACACAATTTGGGCAGGGCAAGACTCAGAAGGATTTCCAGATGAGCTTGGACAGATGGACAAATCTGGCTGATAGCGCCCATACAATCTCACAGATCTGCCGCTGAGCGCTATGAGATCGGTCTTAGTGAAGACGACGGGAAGTTGCCGATCGATATCTGAGATCGCCTCTTCGGTGCAGGAGTTACCTGCGATCGTGGGGCTGACACCAAAAGCGATCGCGCCCAGTCCGAAAGCGATCGCCACAATTTTATGTTTTGTTTTTTTCATAAATTTTTCTTGATGAATGAAATATATGGCATAGCGAACAATCTAATTTATCCCAGGAGCAGGGCAAAATCGTCGTTGTTTTTAGATAAGAATGGAGCGTGAAACATACCCCAAAATCATAGTTATGCAAGCGATGGACAGGGGCAAGGTACACTTAACGGCTTTAGACAAGGTTGTAAGCGATCGCGCATTCCCGTGAGAGAATAAACTGAAAATGCAGTCTGAAGTATTGCTTAGATGGATTTTTCGATCGTATTTCAGTCTTATTATCGCCTGAGTCGCCAGCTAGTTTACTTTGCCCTCTGCATAGGCACTTTGGCGATCGTTGTTCTATCTGTCACTGCTTGCCAGAGCGGACTTAATGCCTTACCGCAGCATCCACGCATTCAGGCATATTTTAACTATAATCAAGCCAATTCCTATACTGACCCATATCGTCGGATCAAGCGTGCGGGGGATGACCTAGAGAAGATTTTGGTGGAGCAGATTAACCAAGCCAAAGTTAGTGTTGATGTAGCAGTTCAAGAGCTGCGGCTACCAAATATTGCCAAAGCATTGAGCGATCGCAAGGCGGCTGGTGTAAAGGTACGCCTCATTTTAGAAAACAGGTACAGTCGAGGCTGGAGCGAATATAGCCCCGAAGAACTGGCTAAGTTTAATAGCCGAGAGAGCGAAAAATATCTCGACTTTGTTAAATTTGCCGATCGCGATGGAGACGGCAAACTCAGCGATGCCGAGCTAGACCAAAGCGATGCTATTCGCATCATTAAAAAAGCAAATTTGGAATGGATTGATGACACCGCCGATGGCACGAAGGGGCGCGGACTCATGCACCATAAGTTTGCGATCGTCGATCGCAAACTCGTTTTATTTGGCTCTGCGAATTTTACTTTAAGCGATATGCATGGTGATTTTGCCACGGTCGGAACCCTAGGAAATGCCAACAATCTCGTTAAAATCGAGAGTCAAGAAATTGCCAACCTCTTTACCGAAGAGTTTAACCTCATGTGGGGCGATGGACCTGGAGGTAAGACTGATAGTTTATTTGGTGTCAAAAAACCGCATCGTCGCATTGCCTATGTATTAGTTGATGATGCCCAGGTGCGGGTCAAGTTTTCTCCAGACAAGCAAGATACACCTTTAGAACAAACCAGTAATGGATTAATTAGCACAAGTCTGGCAGGAGCAACAAAATCAGCAGATATGGCTCTGTTTGTCTTTTCTGCGCCAAAAATAGCTGATGTTTTAGAAATCAGAGAGCAAAGAGGCGTCCAAATAAGAGTTTTGGTCGATCCGCAGTTTGCCTATCGTGAATATTCTTCAACCCTTGATATGTGGGGTTTTGTCTCTACGCTAGATTGCAAAAACGAAGAAGGTCATGCTTGGGCAAAACCAATTAACACTGTGGGTGTGCCAACTTTAGCTACAGGCGATTTACTGCATCACAAATTTGCTGTGGTCGATCAAAATATGGTGATTACAGGTTCCCATAACTGGTCTAATGCTGCGAATTACACAAATGATGAAACGCTTTTGGTGATTCAAAATACTTTGGTTGCTGCCCATTACCAACGGGAGTTCGATCGCTTATATAAAAATGCTACCTTCGGCCCAACCGCTAAACTCAGCCAAGAAGCTCCAAGGGCTTGTTCGCTAAACATTAAGGAACCTGCTAAAGAGCCCAAAAAGCAACCACCCAAACCAGCGGAGGAGATTCCTTTACAGTAAATTTAGTGGCTAATTCAAATAGCCTGTAATCAGCCAGTCGTTTCCAATTTGCTGCATATTTGTTCGATGCAACGATCGCGCTTGCGTCATCTGGTCAAACCCTAGATCGGCAATAGGGCTGGGAGCATTCTCACCACCGATTAGCTTGGGGGCGATAAAAGCATAGATTTTTTGGACTGCGCCTGCGGCGATCGCTTGAGCCGCCAATACCCCCCCACATTCCCATAAAACGGAATTACACCCACGCTGAGCGAGTTCGGTCATCACCAATTGAACTGACAGGTTGGGGATTTCTAAAACCTCTACGCCGCGATCGCGCAGGCTGGTTTGAAGTTGGGGATTTTGGTTGGGCAATGTAACCACAAGGGTTTGATGTACGGCATCGACTTGCCAAAGATTCGCTACATTGGGAAGATCCAAACTACGAGACAGTACGACTCGCAGGGGAGCGCGATCGCTGAGACCGTGCGTCGTTAAGTGAGGATTATCAAGTCGTACTGTATTCCCACCCGTAATCACCGCATCGCAGTCAGCCCTAAGCCTATGCACCACTCGCCGAGCAGGTTCGCCCGTAATCCAGTAGCTATGCCCTGAAGTGGTGGCAATCTTGCCATCCAGGGTCATGGCATATTTGAGAATGCCAAATGGGACTTGATGCAAAACGCGATGGCAAAATGCTTCATTCAATGCCTGACATTCTGCTTCGGCTATGCCGACGGTGACTTTGATGCCCGCAGCCCGCAAGCGATCGCAGCCCCCTCCAGACACGCGCGGATCGGGATCGACCATACCGACAAAGACTTCCCCGATTCCTGCTTGGATAATTGCTTCTGAACAGGGAGGCGTGCGTCCGTGGTGATTGCAAGGCTCTAAATTGACATATAAAGTTGCTCCCTTTGTAAGGTCGGGATTATCGGGATAGTTTGCCTGTACTGCTCTGAGTGCAAACACCTCCGCATGGGGCTGTCCCGCCGCAGGATGCCATCCCTCCCCTAATACTTCGCCATCTTTGACAATCACACACCCCACCATCGGATTGGGAGACGTGTAGCCTCTAGCTCGTTGCGCTAATTCCAAGCAGCGATGCATCCATTCAAGATCGGTTGAAGTAGACATATACAAGTCTTTTCTTTTATTACTTTTTTAATATCCCAAGAAATGAGAATTAAACAACACCAATCTACATTGGGATTATCATATAAACCTCTTCCCAGATTTAGGGGTTCGCTGAAACCGTCATTCGATCATCTATAGATTTCGAGTTAAGTTATTTAAATACTTAAAAATTTCGTGAAAATGCCATAATGAACATGGCTGTCCTTAGCGAGTTAAATTAAATGAAAAAGTACGTTGCAATAATAAGCGTCTCATTAACTTTAATTGTTGGTTGCTCCCCTTCGTTGGAATCTCAATGTACCCTGATTGGTGCGATTGTTTTTACTAATCCACCACCTTTTACCAATAAAGAGTCTGCTGTTAATTTTTACAAGGACAAGGCAAATAAATTTCAGCAAGCTAACATAACCGAGCCAAAGCTAAAAGCAATTCAGACAAGATTTATTGATAGCGCAAAGAGTGCTGCTGAAATTGTAGGGAATCCTCCAAATAAGGAGTCAGCCCAAAAATTACAGAAATCATTTACGGATGACCTCTCTCTGACCCAAGAGTTTGTTAAGCTTTGTCCCAACGGGTTCAAGCAAAAGTGATAGGCAATGTCTTTCCAGATATCTGATTCTGCTCTGCAGGGTAAGAGTTATTAAGATTAAAATTCAGACTATGTTGAAATTGTAAATTTAAAAATGAAACCAGAAAATATTGCATTTGTAGAAAAGCAACTTGGTCACACATTTAAGAAAAAAGATCTTTTAGTTCGAGCGATGACTCGTAAGGCTTTTGCATTAGAGCAGAAGCAAAAAGGGCAGAGATGCGAAGATCAAGAAATCTACCGAACTCTTGGTGATGCCATATTAAAATCTATTTTGGTTGAAATGCTGATTGAAAATGGCTATGACAGCTGCAAAGCTATCACTGAAGAAAAAGCAAATTTAGAGAAGTGTGAAAATCTGGCAAACATGATTGAAAATATGGGAATTGCATATGATATGCGTTATACGAAAGGAGAGGAAAAAATTTATATTTATGATCAACCATTGGCATTAGCAGAAACATTTGAAGCTTTAATTGCAGCAGTTTATTATGATAATGGAAATTATGAAGCAACCAAAGAGTTTGTTATCGGTTTATTCAAGCCAGTATTAGAGAAACTCATCACAGATCGCACCAAAAGTCTAGACAAGGCTTAGTATCTGAAGAGAATCTATCCTAATACGATGGAAATAGAGATCTCATACTCAAATTTGTATATCTCTTTTCAACTTTAGATGTGAGGCTATAAGACAGCCACTACAGTCAGAATTTACGTAACAAGTGCGATCGCATCAGCAATATCTTTTGGTGTAGCACCCAAGGCAAGCAGCGATCGGACAAGCAAATCCATCGATACGGATGGATCGCCTGCTTCCATTTTTGCCACTCGCGACTGACTAGAATCAATACGCTTTGCGACTGCCTTTTGGGTTGGATTTTGACTTTCTCGTACTTGTTTTAAGCGATCGCTCAAGAGCAACTTCAACTCAATAAAGATTTCCTCTTCTGACGATAATTCCAGAAAGTCTGCTACTGTGCCAACTTTCCAGCCAACTTTCCAGCCATCTTTGATTAAGCGATCGAGTTTGCCGTCATCCATCCTAAAGAACTTTATGGGTGTGAGAATGTTGTTTGACGTTATCTTCTTCCTTGACTACGCGATCGGAGTTGAGAACGCGCTTTTTCTCTAAAGAGAGATTAAGGTCTGTATGGGTTTGTCCCAAGAGAATATGCTTTTGTGCCTCAGGACGAACTTTGTAAGTTCGGGCAGCCGCGATCGCGCGGTTTAAAAATTCATCACAAATCTGGACATTTCCCACAAACACATCCGAAGGGATCTGAGCATTGCCGTTATCGTCTAGCACCTTACCAAGCTCTGTGGCATAGGCGAGTTCATAAGAGGTCGGAATCTGCTTGAGGATTGCTTCGAGGGCAGCAGAAGGGATTGGCTCTGCAACTTTAACCTGATGAACTTCGCCCTCCTCTTTTACAAAGCAATTGGCTAACCCTAAAACAATATAGTCTGTGGGTTCAAGGTCTGGAGCAGTTGGGTAAGCTGACATATATTAAGTAGAGTTTAGTGTGGGTCTTGATAGTTTTCATGCTGGCGTAAAAATGACCAGCCTTGCTTGTAAATTCCGAATTTCTTAGTAAACCTGAATGGGTTTTGTCGGCATTAGGCTATAGTATTGCAAAATCTACTGCCCAACCATTAGTCTATAAGATACTTAGTTTTTAGCTGCATGTTTTCGACACAAAGTGGGTTTTAGGTTAAGTACTTTTGTGTTACAACTTTGACGCGGCAGGACGTATCCTGAAAGGAGTCGCTAGCCATTATCCAGAGAAAAGTAATTTGTATCGGCGATTGGAACCAGTCGCCAAAGCCAGTTGAGGGTGTATGTTTAACGCTACCGAACTTCTGATCGCGACCTTTGTCGAGCAACTAAAAAAGAGCTATCGCCGCACCTACGGTGGCTATAAGCATGACTACGAAGACATCATTGGCTGGGCAGGCAATATGGCCTTGGAAAACATTGCCAATAGCGATGCTCTTTACCATAATGTCGAGCATACAATTCTCGTCACTTTAGTCGGGCAAGAAATTTTACGCGGCAAGCATATTCGCGAAGGGGGAGTATCGCCTGAAGACTGGTTGCATTACACAATTTCCCTCGTTTGCCACGACATTGGTTATGTTAAAGGCGTTTGTCGCCAAGATACCAATAGTAAGTACGCTACAGGAATTGACGGTCGCCTAGTCGAGCTTCCCCCCGGGGCTTCGGATGCGGGTTTGACACCCTATCATGTCGATCGCGCCAAACTATTTATTAGCGAGCGTTTTGGTGGTCATTCTTTAATTGATGCCGAGAGAATCTGCCGCAATATCGAACTTACGCGTTTTCCTGTACCTAAAACTGGCGATCACCAAGATACAACGGGCTTTCCTGGCATTGTGCGATCGGCTGATTTGATCGGACAGCTTAGCGATCCCCGCTATCTCAAAAAAATTGGGGCGTTATATTACGAATTTGAAGAAACAGGCGTGAATAAGGCACTGGGCTACTCTCACCCTGGCGATCTGCGCCGCAATTATCCCAAGTTTTACTGGACGAGCGTTTATCCCTTCGTTAAAGATGCGCTCTATTATTTGTCTCTTACCCAAGGAGGGCAGGAGATCATTGCTCATCTTTATTCCAACGTGTTTGTGGTCGAGCATGAAAAACCTGAATATTTAGAGCAAATGCCACCGATCCAAGCGATCGCCAAAGGTTAGTTTTGGACGAATAAGAAATCTACTGATGACCTTATAATCTGAATCTTTGGTAGGGGGCTATGGAGAAGATAAAAGGTTGAACGATTTTCAGGAATTAGCAGAGTATAGACAACAACTTGGGCTTCCTCCTGCTGGTAGCGATGGAGATTATGCAACTATTGCTAAACTAGAAATTGACGGCACTGTATTTTTTGGAGTCAATTCCAGTAGTAGTCCTAGCCGTAGACTGATTACACTTACAGTGAATCCAATTAGTCGTACTCACGCCGAGGCAGATGCTTTCCAACAAGCTTTCGACGCAGGGTTTAGGGGAGGTCAAGCGCGTTTAACTGTCGATCGAGACCTTTGTCGAGCTTGCGGACAAAACGGGGGCGTAAAGGGAATGGCTAGACAACTTAAACTAGACACAATAGAGATCGTTAGCCCTAGCGGTCGCCAGATTATTACGCTGAAATGAGGTTGATATGTTTATTTCCAAATTTTCAATTGAAGATTGGCAAAACAATAAAAACTACGGATCGCTAGAAGTGCCAAGTGGCTGGGGCGACATAGAAGCAGCGATCAGAAAACTAGATGGCGATCGCCGAACATTAGTAACCCTAGAAGCTGATGGCGAAACGCATATGGCTATTGGTGGGGGGACGAATAAATATCTTGTGTATCTAACATTTGATAACGAGAATTTTAATTATCTTGTTAATCCATCAAAATCGGATCGTACTGAAACCCTTGTAGTGGGAGGACAGGAAGGTATCTATCCCGCAAAATGGTGTGTTGATTTAACAACTACCCTCAAAGCTGCCAAGGCATTTGCAGAGTTTGGCACAATTGAAAAATCGGTTGTCTGGGAACGGGATGGCGTTCCAGAAATGGCTTAGCGCAGTAACCAAAGAATCAACAAGTTTGGCAATTAAAGCAAACACCACATCAATAGAACCCCTAAAATTGCCCCCATGAGCACTTGCATTGGCGTATGTCCGAGCAATTCTTTCAGGGGGTCAAATTCTGTCGCACGTTCTTCTTCAAATACTTCCACAATAATTTGATTGAGAACTTTGGCTTGTTTGCCTGCTGCCAACCGAATGCCTGCGGCGTCATACATGACAATAAAGGCAAATACCGTGGCGATCGCAAACTGCGGCGTATCCCAACCTTGGGTTCGACCAATTCCAGTAGCTAGGGCAGAGACAAGGGCAGAGTGAGAGCTAGGCATACCACCCGTCTCAAACAGCAAATGCACCCTAAGCTGCTTGGAATGAAACAGATCGATCAGCAGTTTAAGGAGTTGCGCGGAAATGCTGGCACTGAGGGCAATCAGCAGGACATTGTTATCGAGGATCTCGCCAACGGGATGCAGCATAATTCATTAACTAGATAGAGTAACTAGGACTTAGTGATTACGAGCAGTAATATAGTCAGCGATCGCGATCAAAGGTAAAGCCGCTTTGCCATAGCCACTGAGCTGAGACTTAGCTAGATCTACCAATTGTTGCGCTTTGAGTTGAGACGTTGAAATCCCCCACAGACTGGGGTAGGTTACCTTTTGAGCAGCCACATCCTTCCCTACGGTTTTACCGAGCAATTCGGGCGTAGAGGTAATATCTAGGATGTCATCAATGATTTGAAATGCCAAGCCAATATTTTGGGCGTATGTAGACAAATGCGCCAAATCTTGTTCTGATGCCCCCGCCAAAATCGCCCCGCAGGCAACGCAGGATTCTAGTAAAGCGGCGGTTTTGTGCAGGTGAATGTAGGTTAAGGTTGTCTCGGTAACATCGGGTTTGCCTTCGCACTCTAGATCTACAACCTGTCCACCCACCAGACCCGTTGCTGCCACGGCATGACCGAGATGGCTCACTACTTTTAAAACACGGTTAGCAGGTACGTTTGTCGTTTGTTCGGCAATAAACTCAAAGGCGTAAGCTAAGAGGGCATCCCCTGCCAAAATCGCAATATCTTCGCCATAAACCTTGTGATTGGTCAGCTTGCCGCGACGATAATCATCGTTGTCCATGGCAGGTAGATCGTCATGGATCAGAGACATGGTGTGCACCATTTCCATCGCACAGGCTGTAGGCATTGCCGTACTGGGATCGCCACCCAAGAGTTCGCAGGCTGCCAAGCATAAAATTGGACGTAGCCGCTTACCCCCTGCCATCAGGGAATAACGCATTGCCTCATAAATTTTTTCAGGGTATGTCACGGCGATCGAAGCGTCAAGGGCTGCTTCTACTTCGCGTTTGCGATCGCGTAGGTACGTCTCTAAATTAAACGTTTGCGTGTCTAAACTAGCTGTATGTGATGCCATATTTGCGGCAGTAACTCCAGATCGTATTATGCAACAACATGGTCACAGTCATCGGACCGACGCCCCCAGGTACGGGTGTAATTTGCGAGGCGATCGCCTGCACGCCCTCAAAATCTACATCCCCCACAAGGCGAGAATTGCCCTCATAGTCAGTAATGCGGTTGATCCCAACATCAATTACCACTGCGCCAGATTTCACCATATTTGCTGAAATAAATTCGGGTTTGCCTACGGCAGCTACCAAAATATCTGCTTTTTGCGTAATGGCGGCGAGATCGTCCGTGCGAGAATGCGCCATAATCACGGTGGCATTTGCCTGCAACAGCATGATCGCTACGGGTTTGCCTACAAGAATGCTGCGTCCGATCACCACAGCGGTTTTACCCGCGATCGCCACATTTGCAGCTTCTAATAATTTCATTACGCCTGCGGGCGTGCAGCTTTGTAAACCCTCTTCGCCCCGCATTAACCGACCCATATTATAGGGATGCAAACCATCGGCATCTTTGTCGGGGTGAATGCGATTAATTAAGGCGATCGCATCGAGATGCTCGGGCAGAGGCAGTTGTACCAAAATTCCATCAACGCGATCGTCTTGGTTGAGTTCGTCGATCGCACTCTCTAGCTCAGCTTGACTGGCATCGGCAGGAAAATGTTTGCCAAAGGAAGTAATGCCCACTCTTTTACAGGCAGTTTCTTTACCGCGCACATAGGCAGCACTGGCGGGGTTGTCTCCCACCATCAACACGGCTAACCCCGGCGATCGTCCAAATTTAACTTGCAACTCGACAATCTGCTCTGCCATTGCCGCCTGCATTTTTTTGGCAAGTGCCTTACCATCAATAATTTCAGCCATTGCCTTCTTTATAACTTCTTCGCTTCTTTCAAGATTAACATTCAGATTTCGATCGATCTAGGAGATTTTTAACGGGGACTGGAGCAGAGCCTAAGCCAGATTCTTGTCCCCATAGGCAAGGTTGAGGATTTTCCCTGCCAGCATCGCTGCCCCAAAACCATTGTCGATATTCATCACACCGATGCCTATGGCACAGGAATTTAGCATGGTTAAGAGCGGAGCTAACCCATTAAAACTTGCGCCATAGCCAATGCTCGTCGGTACGGCAATTACAGGACAACTGACTAAACCTGCTACTACCGAAGCGATCGCACCTTCCATCCCAGCAACAACGATTAGAACCTCGGCTTGGGTCAGCAGTTCTCGATGACTGAGCAATCGATGAATTCCCGCTACCCCCACATCCCAAAGGCGTTTGACTGTAAATCCGCAAAGCTCCGCAGTAATAGCAGCTTCTTCGGCGATCGGCAAGTCGGCAGTACCTGCGGTGAGGATCGTAATTGTGCCCGATCGCATTGGCATCGAATCGCCCAAACAACAGATTTTTGCCTCTGGGAAATATCGCAACTGCCGCAAAGTTGGTTGCAATTGGGAAAATACCGAAGCTTCGATTTTGGTCGCCATTACGATAGAACCATGCTGGCTCATAACCTGCATGATTTGGAGAATTTGTTCGGGTGTCTTGCCAATGCCAAAAATAACTTCAGGAAAGCCCGTCCGCAGGGTGCGGTGACGATCGATTTTGGCAAAGTCTCCGACGGGTTCAAAGTCTAAATATTTTAAATTTTCTAGGGCTTTTTGTGGTTCCAAATTTCCCTGCGCCACATCCTCTAGAAGCTTAAGCAGCTTATCCTGCATTGTATTTTGGTTATGTTTGCGTTTCTGGTAATTCGGAACTGGATTCTAAATTCACCGAAGCATTAACTTCAGAATTGGAAATGGGATTGAGGCAGAAACTGGCAATCAGTGCGATCTCCAACCACCACAAAATTTGCACTTGAGGGCGATACCAAACCGTATCGACGAGACCATGGACGATCATGCCCGCAATTATGCTCAGTGCCGCGACGATCCAAAGGCCTTCGGAGACTCGCAGCGATCGCACGCGGTTCAGATTTTGCCAACCGACCCGAATTACCATGGCAACAAGCCAAAGATAGCAAGCTGCCCCAACGAAACCAGTTTCTACGGTAATTTCTAAGGGAACGGAGTAGGTACCAAGGGCACTGAAACCAGAACTTTGATAGACAGGATAGACTTGGTTAAAGGCTTTGTTCCCAGGCCCAATGCCGAAAATTGGACGTGCCTTGATCATCTTAAATACGGCTGGCCAAACATTGAGCCGAAAACTGTTACTGCTGTCTCCACCACCAGAGAAGATACTTTCAACCCGCGATCGCAATTTCGGAAATAAAAGTACGCTTAGCACCATGATGCCGATAGTTCCCCCAAAAAAGCTGGGCAACGCCCAAATCGGAAGTCTTCGACCCCACCAATAGACGAGAAGTAGAACGAGCACGAGACTTTCTACTGCAATACCGACCAATGCCCCACGGCTCTGGGTTTGGACGATGCAGAATACGCCAGCGATCGCGACTAATGCCGCAAAAATTTTGGTTGCCCAACTGCGCCAGTGCAATGCTGCCACCACACCCAAGGGTAAGGACGGCATTAGGTAGCCAGCTAGTAAGTTGGGATTGCCGATAAAACTATAAATTCTAGTAGTTCCCGCTAATTCTGACGTGGGGTCAGTCCAAGTGGCTAGTTCCTCTGCACCTAAATACCACTGTTGAATGCCATAGGCGCAGACTACTAAGGTTGTGGCTAAATAGGCTGCAACAAACATCGATCGCCAACCCATCTGATTATTTGTTGTTTTATTTGTCGGTAAAGGGGCTAAATCCTCTCCAGAATTCTCGTTATCGACACTGGTTTCTGAAGTAGGGCTAAGACGCATCAAGCGACTGAACGAAACAAAGATCAAGAAATAGGTAGTGAGCTTGATCAATCCATCCAGGGCAGCAACGCGCACCGGTGAGATCGCCGTCGCGATCGCGGCAATAACCCAATACACAATTAACGGTGAATGAATTGCCGTCCAAGGCGGAACCTGCGGATCTTGACCGTCGTGGCGATCTCCAATCCAGATCGTCAGCCAAAACACACCACACAGGACAGCAATCAGCCCAGTCAGATAATTTTCTAAATAGGGCAGCGTCACCACGAGCAATAGTAAAAGCGCACCGAGGGACTTTATCCCAATCAGTTTGCTGCCCTGCTGCCATTCTTGGGCAAATTGCAGCGATTGCAGAGCCTGCTGCGGAATTGCTTTCGCCTTTGAGATTAAATCCATAGATATTTGCTGATCGCCGACAAATCAACTGGGGCAGGGAGCATTTCGCCCCGCCAGTCTAGTAACTGTACCAAAACAAGGTAACCCACACCCAACCCAACCGCCACGACTCCTGTCAAGATAGCTATCCACTGCGATCGCTGCATAGGTAATAAACAAAATAAGCAACACTAACTGCTATTATCGCTCTTAGTCGGGAACAAGCTCATTCGATGTTGGGTCTAGTAATTTAAACCTAAGCGGAAACCACAAGTTTCCCAGCCGTTTAAATCACATGTCAACTTTGGAGCCAGTCGATGAGCTATAGCCTATCTTGGTCAACTGCAATTGAGGTTCAATCTCCCTCTATCCCTGTGTCAGATGATAAGCTCTCTAACTTAGATTTGGTATGCCTCTGTACGCAAGGTGCGCAGCCAAGTAAATCGGCATTTGCTGAGTTGATGCGACGTCATCAATCTCATGTCGATCAAGTTTTATATAAATTAGCCCCAGACTGGCAAGATCGGGCTGACTTAGCACAAGAGGTTTGGATCAGGGTCTACCGCAATATTAAACGATTGCAAGAGCCCGAAAAGTTTCGAGGTTGGTTGAGCCGCATTACCACAAACCTGTTTTATGACGAACTGCGCAAGCGCAAACGTGGTGGGGGAATGATTTCTCTCGATGCGCCCCGTATGACGGGAGATGGCGGCGAAATGGATTGGGATCTGCCCAGTAATGACCCAGGTCCAGTTGAGAATTTGTCAACCCAAGAGTTTTACGAGCATCTCCGCACCGCAATTAAAGATTTGCCTAGTGGATTTCGAGAAACAATTGTGCTAAGAGAAATTGAAGGACTTTCTTACGAGGAAATCGCAGAAATTACAGGTGTCTCTCTAGGTACAGTAAAGTCGCGAATTGCTAGAGCAAGATCGAGGCTGCAATCACAACTGCAACCCTATCTATCTAGTTTGTAAGGAAGGTGTTTTTGAAATGAGTTCTAATCTAAACATGACAAGTCGAGTACCCACCCCTCAAGAACGGTTTGAGCTTCTAAGCGCCTATCTGGATAACGAAGTTAGCCGAGAAGAAAAGCTTTTGGTCGAAGAGTGGTTAGCGACAGATGCCAATTTCCGTCGCTTGCACCAACAACAACTGCGCCTGCGCCAGATGTTGATCGATTTGCCCCTTCCTACATTCGATCGCAACGTTTCGCCTAGTGCCGCAAAAGCCAATACGGAGCTAACGATCGATCGGGTCATGGCAAAGATCGAACAGCGATCGCAGCGCAGCAAATGGGCTTGGGGCGGTATCGGTCTTGCAGCGGCAGCAGTGATTGGCGTTGTGGGCTCTGTATTTACTCTCAACTCACCGCCGCAGTTTGTTCCTGTGAGCAGCCAAGTTAAACCCTCGCAAGAGGAACCCTTAATCTTAGCAATGGAAAAGCCAATTGTGCCAATTCCCAAGTCCATGATGGACAAGCAGCCTGATAAATAATTTCGGCTCGCAGGGTAATATTTTCACTGCAAAGGCAAAGGTAGATAATGTCAGTTCGGGATAAGAAAACCTGAAACGCTATACATCCCAAGGATCCCCCCCCAGCCCCCCTTGAAAAAGGGGGGAGAATTTACTTGTCCCCTTTTTCAAGGGGGATGCCCGATAGGGTAGGGGATCAAACCTCTTGGTTCCAGCCAGTCGGCTTGCTTTGTTCCGAAATCCTTAACCCGAATAGATGTTATTTCTAGATTTTGATGCCGAATTCAAAGGCATCTGCACGATTTAGAATTTGAGATCCACGCTCCGTGCGGGCTTTCAAAGAACGTTTTTTAACAATGGTATGAATTATGGTTTTCCGTAATTCCTTCTATAGACGTTTCCACCAAATTTTTTCTGTAGAATGAAGATTACTATCGAGATGAGTAATGGCTATGAGAGACTCGAACAAAAAATCGCGCTATAAACAGCCACTTCTTTACCTTGCGCTCCTGGTTATTGGCGCTGTACTAGGTGCATTGGCAGTTGTTGCAAAGACCAACCTACCCAGTGCTAGCGTCTCAACGCTGCCTCAAATCGCATCGATCTCACCTGCAATGGCAACAGATAGCAGTACTACAAAGGTTGTAGCGATTCCCTTGCCAGATGTCAACTACAACTTTATTGCTCAAGCCGTCAATCGTACGGGACCTGCGGTCGTTAGGATCAATGCCTCCCGCACGGTTGCCTCTGAGCCTTTGCCAGATATGCTGAACGATCCGTTTTTTCGTCAGTTCTTTGGCGATGAGATCAGACGCGCCCCTAAAGAACGGATAGAACGCGGCACTGGCTCAGGATTTATTATCAATAAAAATGGCGACATCATTACCAATGCTCACGTTGTGGATGGTGCAGACAAGGTAACCGTAATTCTCAAAGATGGTAGACAGCTAGAAGGCAAAGTTTTAGGTGCCGACCCGCTTACGGATGTAGCTGTCGTTAAGGTAAGTGCCGATAATTTGCCCGTTGTCAGCTTGGGTAGTTCGCAAAACCTTCAGCCCGGTGAATGGGCGATCGCGATCGGCAACCCTCTGGGACTTGATAACACCGTCACCGCTGGCATCATTAGCGCCTTGGGGCGTAGTAGTGGTCAAATTGGCGTTGACAAGCGCGTTAACTTTATTCAAACCGATGCTGCCATTAATCCTGGTAACTCAGGTGGGCCTCTACTCAATCAACAGGGCGAAGTCATCGGTGTAAATACGGCAATCATTCAAGGGGCGCAGGGACTGGGTTTTGCCATCCCGATTGAAACTGCCCAACGTATTTCTAAGCAACTGATTGACAATGGTAAAGTCACGCGCGCTTACCTTGGCATTCAGATGGTGACCCTCGATTCCAGCACTAAAAAACAAATCAATGAAAGCGAGAATACGCCTTTTAAGGTTACGGAAGAAAAGGGCGTATTAATTGCCAAGGTTGTACCTGACTCCCCTGCGGCTAGGGCAGGTTTGAAAACTGGAGATGTGATTACCAAAGTCAACGGCGAAGAAGTACTTTCAGCTGATAAGGTACAGCAGATCGTAGAAGGTAAGGCAGTAGGCGATCGCATTCAAGTTGAGGTCAAACGTACCAACCAGACGATCACCATTGCAGTCGAAGCTGGCGAATTTCCCAAACAGTCTCCGGGCTAGAGGAATTAACCAGATCGTAGGGGCAATTCATGAATTGCCCCTACGATCTGATGATTAGCTTTTATTCACTAACACGCCATTCAGGAAAATATCGGCAACGCCCTCTGCCATTTGCTGTAACTCAAAAGGCGAACCACCTGTTGTCATGGTTTCATTACTAAACCCAGCCACAGCAAACATTCCCACAAATACTCTGGCAATGACCTTCGGATTGAGGCTCGATCGATAAATCCCCTTGCCGATCGCTTCCTCAAAGTACACTTCTGCAATATCCGTCATCTTACCAATTACCTCTGACTGGATCTGATCGCGCAATTCTGGGTGAAACTGCGCTTCCATAAAGCACACTTTCATCATGTCGAGATTTTCTTGCATATTACCCATGCGACGACGCATCATCTGCGCGATCGCCTTATAGCTGCCCATCTCGCTTAACTCGGTGAGTAAATCTGTGAGGATTTGTACCCATCCTTGAGTAGCCACTTCAATCAGGATTGCTTTCTTATTGGCAAAATAGCGGAATAATGTACCTTCAGCGATTCCAGCATCTATGGCTAATTCTTTTGTGGTCGTCCCATCATAACCCTGCCGAGCAAACAGCCTTTGGGCTGACAGTAAAATCTTACTGCGGGTATCTAGTTCAACTTGGGGCTGGGGATTGAAAAATTTCATAGAGTCAAGGTGATGGGAATCATATACAGAATTCTGACTTATTCGATCGTGAATCTTTAAATATTGAATAATTTCTTTAGAAAAAGCAATCTTTAGAGGGGTGATCTTGGATATTTTTGTTATTTTTTGTTAATTCGTCACAATTAGCGATCGGCTTTTCAGAAAATCTCTTATCCTCAAACCTTAAAAATCTTGAAATATACTTCACTCAATCTAAAGTCGGTTATAGAGTCACCCAAGCGATCGGATAATTCAAATATAAAACTAACCGCAAAATTAGAGCCACCGATGAATTCTTCTCAAGAAATCTTGCGATTACAGGACTTACTGCCAGCATCATGGCGCATGAAGACGACGATCAAATCTAAATCCGATCAACAGCCTGTAATGGTTAGCAACCCCATCTTGCCTTGGGCAAGCGTGGTGCAAGTCAGCATTAATTTTCGGCTATGGTCGCAATTAAGTGAAGCAAATCGAGATTTACTATTGCTGCGCGAGGTGGGATGGCGACAAGAGAGTAAATGGCTCAAAACGGGCGTCTATCAATCATTAGCATTATTGTCTGTGGGAGGAGGCGTTGTAGAACTCGTACAAGGAGATGTTACTGGTATCGCGATCGCTTTGTTATTAGGGACTGTGGCAGTCAATCAGGTCTGGCGAAAAAATCAAGGATCGCAAATTCAAATCGATGCTGACCTTGAAGCAATTCGAGCAGCTCAGCGACGAGGCTATACCGAAGAGTTGGCTGCTAGAGCTTTGCTAGAAGCGATCCCTGCTGCTGCTAAGCTAGAAGGCCGTTATATCCCTGAATTTACAGAGTTGCTGCGTTGTCAAAACCTACGTGCGATCGCTGGCTTGTCTAGCGTGACCGTACCGTCAAATTCTGAATAAGTAGCGCTGTATACCGTTACACAGAATTAAGAATTGACTAAGCGATGATTAAGTAGGTTTAGGCGATAATGAAGTCTGGCTTTAATAAATTCAATCTAAAGGTTAATAAATCATAAAAAGAGTCTCCCTGCGTGGAGAGATTATAAAAGTGGAAAATTGAAATGGGAAATTGTAGAAATGCGATCGAAGAGCTAGTCATAGCCGAAGCAGAAACACAAGTACAACGTTTAGGTGCTCAAGCTAGGGAACGAGTTGACCTAAGTGAAGTAATTGCCTATGCACTAAATCGTTTACCCCCCATGTATGCCACAACCCAGAGAGGGTGGACGCAACAACGTCAAAGGGCTAGTAGCGAACTTGCCAATCAAATCAGTGCAGTTGTACGGAACGGTCTGTTGGGGGTGCAGCGAGATACATTACGCCAGCTAGATCCTTTACCCAATCACGAACTTACTAGCCAAACGCGTACCCTTGTACGGTTACAGCAACTGCTCAAAAGAACCGATCTCAAGTGGAAAGACGTACCAGGTGCTGTGAATGAAGCCCTGATGGATGTGCGTTACCAAGGATCGCTTGGGAGTAGCTATCTCAGTCTAGATCGCAGGAATGCTGTAAGTGCTAAGTCATACCTCAAACGTAAGACAACTCGTGAGACCGCCTTTGTTCGGACTCCCATGGCAACCAGTGAAGATCAAGATTTTGAGTCTTATATGAGCGGCACAGCCTATCGTTATAGCAATATTCTTGAAAATTTAGTGACAGCGATCGCCGAACGGCGGATGGAGAGACTTTCCCCTGAGTTGCAGGCTCAAATCAACTTAGATGAGGTACTCGCCTATGCGCTCAATCGACTGCCGCCCATGTATGCCACTAGCAGTCGAGGACTAAAGCAGTTGCGCCAGCAAGTTAAAACTGAAATGACCAACGAAGTGATGAGTATTGTCAAGCAAGCTTTTGTCAAGATAGCACAGGCACCCGCGCGGGTTTTGTCTCCCTTGCCCTTTGAAAAGTTTAATTTAGAGCAGGACGAATCCCTAGAAAAGCTCAAGCTGATCTTAAAACGGGATGATGTGACATGGCGCAATGTTGTAGAACTGATCGAAGAGGCTATTCTTCAAAAGGCAACTACACCTACCAATATATGGACAGGTGACCACATCCCCTAAAGAAATACAAAATCGTGAAGCAAAAAGTTAAGTAAGATAGCTATTAGTAACAATTTGTAAGCGATCGCACTTTAAACTATGAATCCAATCATTCAAACCAAAATTGAAGGTCAGATTAACAATAACAAAATCATGATCTACATGAAGGGTACGCCCTCCATGCCTCAATGTGGATTTTCGGCAGCTACGATCCAGGTTTTTTCGGCGCTGGGCTATCCGTTTGAGACCTATGACATTTTGCAAGATCCTGAAATTCGTCAAGGCATCAAAGAGTTTTCTAATTGGCCAACGATTCCTCAGGTATATGTCAATGGTGAATTTGTTGGGGGCTGCGACATTGTGATGGAAATGCACAAGCAGGGTGAATTGGAGCCATTGCTTAGAGAAGCCATGGCGAGCTAGTAAACCTCCTGTCAGGGCGCGAAGCATTCGCAAAGAAATGTTTTGCTGTGCTGGCAAGTCTTTGATGTAAATGCTTCGCCCCTATCCCTGACGATAATGGTGTTTTTGTCTGCGTGAGCTGCTCTAAAGCTGACGCTAAGTATTTTTTGTCAATAGTTTTGTAAACAGTTGCATAATTAAGAAATTTGTAACTTTTACAACCGTAACCCCACGTTGCTTTCTAAATTTAATCATGTCTAGCTTTCCTGCTCTTACTGGTGCTGAAATCCGATCGCGTTTCTTGAAGTTTTTTGAGGAGCGATCGCATAAAGTTTTGCCTAGCGCCTCGTTAGTACCTGAAGATCCCACCGTACTGCTAACGATCGCGGGAATGCTGCCGTTTAAACCAATCTTCCTCGGTCAGCAAGAGCCAGAAGTGCTAAGAGCGACAACTTCGCAGAAATGTATTCGCACCAATGACATTGAGAATGTCGGGCGTACGGCGAGACATCACACTTTCTTTGAGATGCTCGGTAATTTTAGCTTTGGTGATTATTTTAAAAAAGAAGCGATCGCTTGGGGTTGGGAACTCGTTACTAAAGAATTTAAGTTGCCGCCAGAGCGATTGGTGGTCAGCGTTTATCACAGCGACGAAGATGCCTTTGCGATCTGGCGAGATCGGATTGGCATTCCCGCCCATCGCATACAACGCATGGGGGATGACAACTTTTGGGCATCTGGCGCAACGGGACCCTGTGGACCTTGCTCGGAAATCTACTATGATTTCCATCCCGAACGAGGTGACGAAAAAATCGATCTGGAGGATGATTCGCGCTTCCTAGAGATTTACAATCTCGTGTTCATGGAATTGAATCGCGATGCTAATGGAGATCTCACACCACTTAAGAAGCAAAACATCGATACGGGTCTGGGATTGGAACGCATGGCGCAGGTATTGCAGGGCGTTCCCAATAACTACGAGACCGATTTAATCTTTCCGATCGTCAAAAAAGCCGCAGATCTGGCTGGGATTGACTATCATCAAAGCGATGAGAAAACCAAAACTTCGCTCAAGGTGATTGGCGATCACGTTCGCTCTGTGGTGCATATGATTGCCGATGGCATTAATGCTTCCAATGTAGGTCGCGGCTATATCTTGCGTCGCCTGTTACGCCGAGTCGTGCGTCACGGTCGCTTGATTGGTATTGTGGGGGAATTTACCTCTGATGTTGCTGAAACCGCGATCGCACTGTCAGAAATTGCTTATCCTAATGTGAGAGAGCGAGAGAAAATCATTAAAGCAGAACTTCAGAAAGAAGAAAATCGCTTCTTACAAACCTTGGAAAGGGGCGAGCGTTTGCTCGATGAAATCCTAGCGAACCCTGAAAATCAGGCGAGTAAGCGCATCAAAGGCAGCGACGCTTTCACGCTCTATGACACCTATGGGTTTCCTTTGGAACTCACCCAAGAAATTGCCGAAGAGCAAGGCTTGACCGTTGATGTCGATGGCTTTAATGCTGCCATGCTGGAACAACAAGAACGTTCTAAAGAAGCTCACGAAGAGATCGATCTATTGACAAAAGTCAACTGGTCAGAACTGGCAACGGAAGTTGGCAAGACGGAGTTTCTCGGTTATACACAGCTTGAGAGTAAAGCTACCGTCAAGGCGATCTTGGTGAATGGGGTCAGCGTAAAATCTGCCAAAACGGGCGACAAGGTACAAATCCTACTCGATCGCACGCCATTTTATGCCGAGTCTGGCGGACAAGTGGGCGATAGTGGGTTCCTGACCAGTATTGAATCGATTGTGAGAATTGACGATGCTCAAAAGGAATCGAATCTATTCATTCACATAGGTAAGATTGAAGTAGGCGAAGTTAATGTAGGGGATGAGGTGAAAGCCCAAGTCACTGTTTCCGAACGCCGTCGCATTCAAGCTCACCATACGGCTACACACCTCTTACAGTCAGCGTTGAAACAGATCGTCGATCCGAATGTTTCCCAAGCAGGTTCGCTGGTTGCTGCAGATCGCTTGCGGTTTGACTTCAATCTCTCCCGTTCCGTTACCTCAGAAGAACTCGCCCAAGTCGAGGCTCAGATTAACCGGTGGATTGCCGAAGCCCATGATTCGGTTACGGAAGTGTTACCGATCGCTGAGGCGAAAGCTAAAGGCGCGATCGCCATGTTTGGCGAAAAGTACGGCGCGGAAGTACGAGTACTTGACATTCCCAATGTGTCGATGGAATTATGCGGTGGTACCCATGTGAAGAACACCAGCGAAATTGGTCTGTTCAAAATCATGTCCGAGTCTGGTGTCGCTTCTGGAATTCGTCGGATTGAGGCGGTGGCAGGTCAAGCTGTGGGTGACTACCTCGCCGTGCGAGATGCTGTGACGAAGGATTTAAGCGATCGCTTTAAAATTAAGCCTGAAGAGATTCCCGATCGGATT
Organism: Tumidithrix helvetica PCC 7403; assembly: GCF_965232925.1. Classification (NCBI taxonomy): domain Bacteria; kingdom Bacillati; phylum Cyanobacteriota; class Cyanophyceae; order Pseudanabaenales; family Pseudanabaenaceae; genus Tumidithrix; species Tumidithrix helvetica. The sequence continues at coordinate 42,846 of NZ_CBDDRA010000003.1, read as the reverse complement.
ACTAGTTTGCAAAATGAGCTAAAAACCGCCCAAAAGCAAATAGAAGCCTTGCAACAGCAACTCGCGCTCACCAAAGCTGAGAGTTTATTGGCTGAAGCGGAATCCATTGGCGAATTTAAACTAATTGTGGCGCAACTAGATGGTGTGGATGGCGAGTCGCTCAAAACCGCTGCCGATCGCTTGCTATCCAAGCTAGGCAATGGGGCAGTCGTGCTTGGCTCGGTTCCAGAGGCAGGTAAAGTCAGTCTGGTGGCAGCTTTTAGTAAAGCCGTGAATGCTAAAGGATTGCAGGCAGGGAAATTTATCGGCGCGATCGCACAAATCTGCGGTGGTGGTGGAGGTGGTCGTCCCAACCTCGCCCAAGCGGGTGGCAAAGATCCAGATAAACTACCTCAGGCTCTCAATGAGGCGAAAAATCAATTAAAGGCTGGACTTACGCCTAGTTAGGTAATCAATCCATGTTTTGAGATACTTTGTGGCGATGGAATCGATGTGTTCTAGGATGCCGCCATCACGGACTATTCTTGTTAGTATTCAATGACTAGCCATATAGTGAGTGGTGAAAGCATCCACTGAGCTTCAATCTGCATGGATTAGCAGCCCATCATTGGAAGCAAACCTCTAGAATTATTCTCTTCTCATTAATGTAAATTCATTAAGTTGTCAATTCATCGATAAACATGAAAACTAATCATTCTGCAATCTCCCAGCCTTTTTTGTTGCGCGATCGCGATGGAAATTCTTTGGAACTGCACAACGTCGATTTGTCTTGGGACGAAGAAGATGGAGATGTGATGAGTTGTCAAATGACTTTTGAGGTAGACTTTGAAACCTATCAACAGGGAAGTCTAAGTGAAATGTTTAACCATGAGTCTGAGCTAAGAGCGGCTGATTTTGGTGAAGAATTTCATCGCGATCGCTCAGTAGAATTAGAGGTCATCTTGGATGATGAATGTCTCGATGAATTGTTGGCGCATGCAAATACAGTTGAAGAGGCTGCAAAATATTTACTAGAACTAGATGTATCTGCATCTCCATTATTAGAAACAGAAAATTGGTATTTGCTTTATGCCAAGCAATCTGTTCCACTTCCATCTGAGCTTGAAGAAGAGGACTCAAACTTTGAAATTGTCTATCGCACTCATTGGGCATCCGAGCAGGATGAGTCCGAAGATATTGAACTTGAGACCAACGAACTTTTTACTCAACTCATAGATTTTTTTGAGTCGGAAGATTGGGATTATGGATTGCTAGAAGAATATGGGATTATCAAGCTTTCGTACAAGGGCTTAAGCGGTGAGTGGGACTGCTTTGCCCTAGGCAACGACCTTGAAACTGAAATTGGCTTTTATTCAATTTATCAAGAAAATATCCCTGAAGGGGCTCGATTGCCAGTATCAGAATTCTTGACCAGAGCGAACTATGGAATGCCTGTAGGTAACTTTGAAATGGACTTAGATTCGGGTGAGGTTCGATTTAAGATCAGTGTCGAATTAGGCAACACGGTAATTCCAGAAGAACTGCTCGGCTGCAATGTCGAGCGCAATCTGGCAATTGCAGATCGTTTTTTCCCAATTATCAAGTTGGTAGCAAGTGGCGAGGTTTCAGTAATGCAGGCGATCGCACTGGCTCAAAATTTAAATTTTGAAACCAATTAGAATATTCCTGAATATTCCTAATTCGGAAAATAATACTAGTCATTCTTTAAAAAGACCTTGCCGAAGCAAGGTCTTTTTGGGAATGCCTGAATGGACTATGCGGGTTGATGGCAGGTAATGCAGTGAAAAGCACCACCGCCTAAGAGAATGGTTTTAGCACTCAGCCCTACAGTAGTTCGATTGGGAAAGTGAGCCGCGATCGCTTCGATAGCTTGGCGATCGGTGGGTGAATCATAGGTTGGTACGATGACTCCCCCATTGGCAATGTAGAAATTTAAATAGCTGGCAGGCATAATCGCACCCTCTGGATCGAGCACCAAGCCGGGAGAAGGAATGCGGACTACGGTTAACGGGCGATCGCGAGCGTCGGTAAAACTAGATAGTTGTTCGGCAATATCCTCTAGTACTTGATAATTGGGATCTTCTGTGGATGCTGCCTGCATACACATGACCACACTGGGAGCAATGAACCGCGCGATCGTGTCGATATGTCCGTCCGTGTGATCGTTCAGCAAACCAGATTCTATCCACAGAATTTTACTGACACCGAGGGCTTGTTTTAGCCCTGACTCAATCTCAGCTTGGCTCATTTCAGGGTTGCGATTAGGGTTGAGCAGACATTGCTTGGTGGTCAGACAGGTTCCTTGTCCGTCTACTTCTACCGCGCCGCCTTCGAGCACCCAAGGGAATTTGAAGGTTGGAATTTGCAAAGACTTAGCAATGCGCTCTGCTACTAGATCGTCCCCTTCCAACATATACTTATGTCCCCAACCATTCCACTGAAAGGTGAGTGCGGCAGTGATATTCTCTTGGCGATCTTCTTGGTGCTTGGTTGTAAAGATAGGAGAGATGTCGCGCATCCAAATATCGCCAAAGGGAATGAGATGAAATTGCACGGGGATATCTTTCAGCGCGGCTTTGGCGATCGTTTCAATTTCCAAGTTAGGAACGAGAACCTCTATCGGCTCTGATTGGGCGATCGCACGGGCAAGGGCAATAAACTCGGTTTGGGCTGCCTCTAGATCTTCTAGCCACAGGGCGCGATCGCTAGGAAATGCCAACCAACAGGCGGCATGAAGTTCCCACTCGGCGGGTTGACAAAAGCCTAGGGCCTGTGGTGCGGAGCGATCGCTATCTGTGTTTAGATCTTCTGACATTTCCATCTATCCAATCGAATGAGTAAAAATTATCCTATATTTGGGGAGCTATTATGGGAGCAAAGTGAGGGGTAGGAGAGAGGGTTGTTGAACCCATCTTTTTGCTTTTAAACATTTGCAAGATGCTATCAGGAATATTTTGCTTGTTTTGGATCGAAACTTCCTTGACAATTGCTGATACCAATTGCCTTGTAAGTTCGCTCAACAGAACTCCTTGGACATCATCCGTACCAATATTTTTTAATTCTATATTCGGCACGCTTAGATTTAACGTGCTGAGGACTACACCAAATTGAGAGAGGGTTAATTTCAAAGCGATATTATCCACGGAAGCTAGTTTTAATCTCAGCTTTTTCTGGTTTTTGTCTTCCTTCCCTTTCTGCTTTTCGATATGGTCTAAAACTTCAAGAATGTTATTTTTATTGACTTGCTGCTCAATATTGACATTGACTTCCTTAAGTTTAAATGTCTCGACCTCAACGGTTTCATTTAGGATGGTATTTGGCTTGACTTGAAATTCAAATTGACCGATCTTGAAAAAATGTGGGGTTGAAAAACCCAAGGGATTGGAAACATCTAAACCCTTGATATCAACATGACCGCTGAATAACTGCAGGTTTAAATTCTCAATATGGGCGCTAACTCCTAGCGCTTGACTCACGTTTTGCTCGAGATTGTTTTTTACGATCGCACTGAGGTTAAAGAACACAATTGCGATCGCGACAACAAAAACAATGAAAATCGAAACAACGATCTTCCGTACTTTCACGACAGGTTACCCAAAGCATTTTTTACCCAGCCATCGAGCAGTTCTAAACTGCTATAACCTGTCAGATCGTATTGGAGTGGTGTAATCGTGATGTAGTTGTTGCGAATGGCTTGAATATCGCTATTGGGTGCGGCTTCTTCTTCGATCGCTTCTCCGGATAACCAGTAGTAGATCTTGCCCCTAGGGTCGATACGTTTTTCAAAGATATCGCGATAGCGCCGAATTCCAAGTTTCGTCACCACGACACCGCAAATATCTCCCGCAGGAATTGATGGAATATTCACATTTAATAAAATCGGATCTTTAATGGGGTGAGCTGCGATCGCTGCCACCATTTGTTTGGCAAAATTGGCAGCGGCACTAAAGTCAGTGGAAGCAAAGCTGGCAAGGCTAAAAGCGATACTTGGTATCCCCTCCAATACCCCCTCCATCGCTGCTGAGACTGTACCTGAATAGAGCACATCCGTCCCTAAATTGGAACCGCGATTGATCCCAGAAAGCACTAAATCAGGGGGGGAGGGTAAGATGGCATCGAGTGCTAACTTTACGGAGTCAGAGGGCGTGCCAGAGCAAGCCCATGCCGTTACGGATGGATGATAAACATTGGAGATCGCATCGACTCTAAGCGGTTCTTGCAAGGTGAGCGCGTGACCTGTTGCAGAGCGTTCCCGATCTGGACAGACCACGGTAACTGTATGCTCTCCCCCATTGACTCCTTCACTGAGCGCATCAGCGAGTGCCCTGACGCCTGGTGAATAAATGCCATCGTCATTACTGATTAGGATATTCATGGATGCCTTTAAATTAATCGATCCCGATAATCCAAGAACCGACATAAACGGGAACGGGGACATCTGCTCTCATGACCCGCGCATCTAATTGAAACATACCGCCAAAATAGGGATTTCGTACGTTTGACAGTACAAGCCGCATGGGTGTGTTAGCAGGAACTGCTTCTTTGGGAACCACAACAATTCGGCGGTTTTCTTTATCCCATGTTGCCGACTCTAACGGAATACTCTTACCACTGCGGCAATCACTAGATAGGCGAAGTTCAATGCCAGATTGGTCAAATACACCTGTGTAATGTTCTGGATAGGTAAGGATTACTTCAGATACCTTAAACTTTTGTGACTTTACTTCTAGGTAATAGCGATCGTAGCGATCGGCACTACCTTGATCGAGGCAATAGTCGAGCGCATTATCTTTGGTATTACCCCATAGAATAAAGCCTGCGTTGGTTTGAGCAAAGCTGGTCTGGGGTAGTACCGATCCGACCAAGCTGATGCTAGCCACTAGACAACTAGAAGCAGCTAATTTGTGCAGTACTTTTATGAACATTTGATTGATCCTACTATCTAGAAACGTTATGACTATCTAACAAGCACTACTATAGCAATCTAAAATCAACCGTTGGCAATTAGCTGTTTGAAACAACCGATCGCCGATCGCTACATTTACATTATGACTTTTAGGCGGTGACCTTAGATCGGGTTGCAGTGTTAGACATCACCAAGGTGACGAAATTTTTTAAAATTTTGATCCCATCCGTAGAAGATTTTTCGGGGTGAAATTGGACTGCCATTAGATTTTTTTGCGCGATCGCTGCCGTAGCTACTTGGTGTCCGTGTGTTGTTGTCGCCGCGATCGCGGCTGCATCGGTTGGTACAGCATAGTAAGAGTGTACAAAATACATCCAAGGGTTTGCACTCAAGTCTTGCCAAAGCGGGCAAACGGGCTGCGTTAGCTCTAGCTGATTCCAGCCCATGTGCGGAATTGTGATATTTGGCTCTGGACTAAACCGCTTCACCATCCCCGCTAGAATTCCCAGACCTGATTCTTTGCCTTCCTCGCTACCATCAAATAGGATTTGCATCCCCAGACAAATGCCTAAAAAAGGCTTGCCCGATGCGATCGCGGCTTTAATCGGGGCTTCTAGATTGTGATGCCTTATTTTGACCATCGCAGGGTCGAAAGCCCCTACCCCTGGCAAAACAATGCCATCAGCGATCGCCAGTTTTTCTGGATCGTTGGTAATTATTGGCGTGGCTCCTGCCAGCTCTAAGCCTTTGCAAGCAGAGTGCAGGTTGCCCATATCGTAATCAATTACAGCGATATTTGTCATAGGGTGAAACTAACTATTTGAATTCTTCTTGGTTTTGACTGATTTGTATTTTGAGGTTTGGGCTTTGGGGCTGCTTTTTTTAGGCGATCTCTTTTCTGCCATCAGCCGTACCACCTCGATAGAGAGTCCTAAAGCCTCTGCAATCTGCTCTACGCTTAACCCTAGTTCAATTAATTTTGGAATGCTCTCAAGTTTTCCTTCAAGTTTTCCTTCAAGTTTTCCTTCAAGCTTTCCTTCAAGTTTTCCTTCCTCTAAAGCTTCTCGATAGACTCTGGTTTGCCTCAATTCACTTAATTCTCGTAAGTCCAGCATATCTTCGATCTCCTGACGACTTTTTTCGGGAAATTTGTACACTAAAATCGTCTCTATCAACTCTATCAAATCTTGCTGTCTATCACTGTTTTCGATTTCTCGCCTTGCTTGCTCGACGAGCTGTTTTGCTTGCATTTCAACGACAGCTTCTGGTAAAACGACTAACTGAATTACACCTGTACCTAAAGATGTTTGGGTTAATTCATCGAGATAGATCTGATGTACTTGAGGACTATTCAGTAAGACATCGTAGGCGACAGTTTGTTTGGGGGCAAGGCTACGTTTAGCAAAAATGACGACGGCTTGCCATGCGGGTGCGGGCTGTTGTTGGCGTAAATAGAGAAAGATTTCGGCAAAGAAGCGTCCATAAAACTCTTGATCTAGCTGAAATTGGATCTCTAGAAAGTAAACAGTTTGCTGAGCCCTATTACTTGGCGGCAAAAATAAACCATCGATGCGAAAGGCGGTTTGCTTAAGCTCGACCGACAGAAACTGATATCCTTCAAATTGCTGGGGATCTTGCCCAATTAACTCAAAAAAGAAAGCTGGATAGGCTTTAAATAATGTGTAAAAAAGAGTATCAGTTTTCACAGCCAGATGTTTTTCACTGCTTAAGATTCTAGTGCTAAATCAAGACACTGCACCGCTATTTGATGCTGTCAAAGCCTATCTCAAGGTTGACCACGCGCCGTTTTACATGCCCGGTCATAAGAGGGGACAAGGGATTGACCCTGAGTTTGCGGCTTTGCTAGGTGAAAATTTATTTCGTTTGGATTTGCCTGAGCTACCGGGACTCGATCGCGCGGTCGCTGCCGCCGAAGACCTTGCTGCCGCAGCCTATGGGGCCGATCGCACTTGGTTTCTAGTGAATGGCTCGACCTGTGGCATTGAGTCGATGGTGTTAGCTGCGTGCCAACCAGGGGACAAGATTCTCTTAGGGCGCAACTGTCATAAAGCGGCGATCGCTGCCCTCATCCTATCGGGAGCCGTACCGATTTATCTGGAAACAGAATATAACGCCAAATTCGATCTGGACTGCGGGGTTTCGCCGCATACAGTCCAAAAAGCCTTACTCGCCCATGCCGATGCCAAAGCCGTCCTGATTGTCAGTCCCAATTACTATGGTATCTGTGGAGATATCGAGAAAATTGCGGCGATTGCCCATGCCCATCACGTACCTTTGCTGGTGGATGCCGCTCACGGCGCACATTTGAGCTTTCATCCCGATCTGCCGATCGCGGCGTTGCAGGCTGGAGCCGATCTGGTGGTGCAGTCTACCCATAAAGTCACCTCAGGGCTGACGCAGGCATCGATGTTACACCTACAGGGGAATGCGATCGCGTCCGATCGCGTCAGTCAAGCATTGCAGTTGGTGCAGTCTACTAGTCCGAATCTGATGTTGCTCACCTCTTTAGATGTGGCGCGGCGACAAATGGCTTTGCATGGCTGTGAATTGTTAGACCGAACGATCGCTTTAGCCAACCAAGCGCGATCGCAAATTTCTCAAGTTCAAGGATTCTCAACCTTCGATCGGTCGCAAGTGCGCACGCTAGACCCCACGCGCCTCACGGTGATGGTCGATCCTCGCCTTGGCTTAACGGGCTTTGATGTCGATACGATGTTGCATTCATCTTTGGGGGTAATGCCCGAAATGCCAACTTTGACACAGCTAGTATTCATTCTCAGTTTAGGCAACCGAGCCTCGGATATTGAGCGATTGATGTCAGCCTTGAAAAAAATCTCCGAGAGCATTCCTTCTGCGATCGCGAACCATTCCACAGCGGGAAAAGTTCCATTGAAAGATCCTCTGATACTCGATCCGATTGTGAGAATTACGCCGAGGAACGCATTTTTTGCGCAACGCGATCGCTTGTTGTTTGCGGCAGCGATCGGGCGAATTAGTACGGAGCTAGTCTGTCCCTATCCGCCCGGAATTCCCATTCTCTGTCCAGGTGAAGAGATTACTGTTGATGTGGTGGCATATTTGCAACGGGTAAAGCAGGCAGGCGGAATCATAAATGGTTGTAGCGATCCTAGTTTAGAGACCATTCAAGTGGTGCGCTAAGCGATCGCGAGCTTATATCCCAAGTTGATATAGGCCATTTGGGATTGATTAACTTGCCATGCCAGTCTGTAATGTTTTAAGAGTTTCTGCCATATCGTTGTTTAGAAGTGCATTGACATTTAGCCACAAACCCTGAAATTCTCGACTGCGGATAATTCCTGCTGTATCGGGTTCTAGGTTTCTATAGGTACTGTTTTCTAAAATAAACCAATCGATTTGTCGATCTAAGGTGCGCCAGACAATGTATTCCTTGACGCCATTGCGTTCGTAGATGCGTTTTTTACTGTGGAGATCGTAGGAAACCGTACTTGCTGCAATTTCGGCAATTAGCTCTGGTGCGCCAGTAATGTAACCATCGGAATCGATTTGGGCATTGCCACCTAAACGGAATAGTACGGCATCGGGTTGAGGTTCGTTGTCGCGATCGAGCCTTACCGTCGGTTCGATCCCAACTTCTAGCCCAGCGATCGCGGCTTGGTATGTCCCCAGCCAAGTAACGATGTTACTGTGAGGTTTGCCGTGAGGGATGAAGCGCAGGGGAGATGCCACGTATACAATTCCTTCGATTAGTTCTGCTTTTTTGATGTTTGATGCTGCATATCGGCGCTCAAATTCCTCTCGATTGAGCTTGTCACCATTTTCGAGAATGGTTTCTGGGGATATGGAGTTAGCAAAAACCATAATCGTTAGAAATTGTAAGTTTAAGCATTTTATCCCATTTTCAACAAAGCAGCATCGCCGCTTTGTTGAAAGATCTTGTGGAGCGCGGAACTCAAATCCCCATCTGTTGCAATTCCAATTCCAATTGGAATTACCAGATAAAAACTGATTATAAAATGGGAGATGTAAAGCTGAACTGCCTGTGCCATTATTGTTAAGCGATTGGTAATGCTTTCAGGATAAACTGTTCAAGCTAGAAATATTGATGACTTGGGGCTATGCATTCTTGATGGATGATTGGTTGATCGTAATTTGCAAACTCAGTTTGTCCCTATTTGTTGGGGGGCTGATTGGTTGGGAAAGGCAACTTGCCCATAAACCAGCAGGGCTACGCACGCACATGCTAGTTAGTTTTGGTTCGACCCTATTTGTAATGGTTCCACTCCATGTAGGAGGATTTGGCGGACATCCCAATCCCGATGCGCTCAGTCGAGTGATTCAAGGAGTCACTGCTGGTATCGGTTTTTTGGGGGCGGGTGAAATTTTGCACCAATCCATGAACAATCGCGAGACTAAACGCAGCACTGTAAAGGTGCATGGATTAACATCAGCCGCTGCGATTTGGGTGTCTGCGGCTTTGGGCGTGGCAGTGGGTTCGGGTTTGTATGCGATCGGTTTAATTGGCGCTGTCTTTACCTTATTTACGCTCAAGCTGATCAAATATTTAGAAGGTCGGATTCCTTCTCTTGCCGATCGCTCCCCATCGATTAAGGTGAGTAAATCTACAGGCAGGCTTAGACAAAAGCAAGATATTTATACAGAAGATTACGAGGATGATTACGAAGATGAATGATGCCATCAGCGGTTCCGCCAAGAATGAAAAAATGGCAGCATTAATCGAACAGGCGATCGCCGACCTCGCCCCAACATTCACCGCAATTGACCGACAGGTAAAACATAACCTAGATCGTGTCTTGCAAGCATTTCGCAACCATCGCGTGGGAGCGCATCATTTTGCCAGTGTCTCAGGATACGGACATAACGATATGGGTAGAGAAGTTCTCGATCTCGTTTACGCTCAAGTCATGGGCGCAGAAGCTGCTACTGTGCGCGTTCAGTACGTTTCTGGAACCCATGCGATCGCTTGCTGCTTATTTGGAATTTTACGTCCTGGGGATGAACTATTGTCCGTGGTGGGCGCTCCCTACGATACGCTAGAGGAGGTGATCGGTGTTGAAACAAGCGAGGATTCTAAACATGGAGAAGATATTCCAAATAATGCCTTAAATGGTTCTCTCAAGGATTTCGGTGTTCGCTATCGTAAAGTCGATCTGACTGCCTCAGGTGAAGTTGATTGGGAAGCTCTGGCAACTGCGGTCAAACCAGAAACCCGCATGGTTTTGATTCAGCGTTCCTGTGGTTATGACTGGCGACAGAGTTTAGCAATCGCGGATATTGCCAAGATTATTCAAATAGTTAAACAGCAAAATCCCAATACAGTCTGTTTTGTTGACAACTGCTATGGCGAGTTTGTGGAAACCTTGGAACCAACAGCCGTGGGAGCAGATTTAATCGCAGGTTCTCTGATTAAAAACCCTGGTGGTACGATCGTTACGGCAGGGGGCTACGTGGCTGGGAAAGCCGAATATGTCAATGCTGCGGCAAATCGCCTGACAGCACCGGGGATTGGAACTTCGGGGGGCGCTACCTTCGATCAGCATCGCCTGCTATTTCAGGGGTTATTCCTCGCACCGCAGATGGTAGGAGAAGCGATGAAAGGGAATCATCTCGCTGCCTATGTGTTCGATCGCCTTGGCTATCCAGTCAATCCTTTGCCATTTGCGCCGCGACGCGACGTGATTCAATCCATTCAGTTGGGAGACCCCGAAAAGTTAGTGAAGTTCTGTCGCAACGTGCAACGCTTTTCACCGATTGACTCCTATGTAGACCCCGTACCTGGCAATATGCCGGGCTATGTTAGCGAACTGGTGATGGCAGGTGGAACTTTTGTCGATGGCAGTACTTCCGAACTATCCGCTGATGGGCCTTTACGTCCGCCCTATACGGTATTTTTGCAAGGAGGTACAACTTGGACGCATATTGCGATCGCCCTAGAAAATTTTAGCCTTTGATTTTAATCCTTATACCAATTTCACCTGAATTTGCAGCAAATCGAGGTTTGAAGACCGCGCGTAGCAAGGTCTTTCAAATACAATGCATCGCATTACTTTTTTAAAATGGTACTACAATTTACGGCGGATTCCCATATTGATGTCAGATTAATTTATGCTGAGACTCATAGCTCTCTCTTCAATCGCTTTTATCGGTTTCATAGGAGTTATTGTATTTGGTTACAACGCTCTGATTGATTGGGATGCTTTGCAACAGGCATATATTAAATTTGCAAAGATTTCCAAAAGTTCACCTGATATGACAACTTTGTTTATTGCTGAAACCCAACAGAATATTCATCGAATCAACCTCTTTGCTGAAGGGGTTTGGACTCTCCAAAGTGCTATTTTAGGAAGTCTTGGAGTTCATGGACTTTGTATCAGATCACGAAAGTGAAGGAAGGGGAGAGATCGCTCTGTGGGAATAATTTAGATCCCAGTGATTCTTAGGAAACTTAAACTGCACTCATACCAAAGTCAGCGTGAGAGGATATCACCGAATCAAAACTCTTTAGGCATAAAGCGATTAGACCAGGCAGTTTCTCGATCTGGTTCTAGCTCGGTGAGGGACATTTGTTTTGACATTTGTCTCTCTGCTCTTTTAGCGATCGCGGCTAATCTGGCTGGGTAAGCGTAGCTTATGGGCGCAGTATTGAGTTGAGCCTCATTTTCAGGCTGGTTAGTTGGGGCATAACCAATGGCGGGTTGGTGGCAATAAGCCAAACCTGCTAAATTTACCAACCATAGGTCAACACGACATTCTGTAAGGCTGGGATAGGCATTACAAATTTCAGAAGTGTATTGGCATAAATCAATCGTGGCATCCATGTTGGCTTCCCCCTTTTAGTCTCTTCGTCTAGTTTAGATACTAGGATTCTGTACTTTTTGCTACATTTTTGACTAGCATATCATGCTGTATCTATTTAAATGTATTACGTTTCTTAATATTTAGTTGTCTTAAAAACCGATCGCCTGTTCAAATCGGATTTGTTCGAGCGAGCGATCGCCATGTACGGCTTCAATCTGTTCGCGGCAGCACTGAATTGCAAAATCATTGAGTTCATCTGGCTCGATGCCAAACATGTCTTGAAAAATAGGAGCCTCCACACGGCAAAACCTTGGTCTGATTTCGTAAATCTCACATTGGCGAGTGGTATGGTCAAAGTTTATACACCAGCCATCTTCACCGACCATACTTAGGTATAGATCGAGTTCGGTATTGGTAAGATAGTCCTCTAGGTCGGGGCGATCTTGCGGATCGAGATGACAACAAGCGCCACAGTGTTGAATACATGTCCAAGTTGCCATAGGTTGCTACAGAGATTAATGATTTCTGATATCCAGATCGCTCAAGGCATATAATCTTAACATTCTCAATCTGTGCATTATTTAGCGCATTTTTATTCGCGCGTTTGCAGCACCTAAAATCCCATGTCAGAACAACCAATGTCGATCGCTGAGCATTATCACGAACGCACCAAATACGATCCAGAAACGATCTCAGCGAAAAGTCAGGGTTTAGATTGGAGCACGCAGCCTTCACCCTATAAAGAATATAAATTTGGCACGGTCTACGACCTCAAAGTTTTTTTAACAGAGCCCATTCAGTCCGACATGGATGGTTTGCTCGTCAGTCGATGGCAAAGACTCTCACGGTTACTGCTTTGTAGCTATGGTTTGACCGCAAGAGTTCCAACCATGATGGGAGATCCACTCTATTTAAGATCGGCTCCATCGGCGGGAGGGCTATATCCAGCGGAGATCTATATTATTTCTGGGGGGACAGCGTTACTGCCTGCGGGATTATATAACTATCAGCCGCGTACCCACATCTTGATTCAGTTTTGGAGCGATCGCCATGTTTGGCAGTCATTACAGGAGGCTTGTTTTAGTCACCCAGCTTTGTCACAAACGCGTATTGCGATCGCCACAACCGCTGTATTTTTTCGATCGGCTTGGCGCTACCAAGATCGTGCCTATCGGCGTATTTTCTTAGATACGGGGCATTTGCTTGGAAATATTAAACTAGCTTCGGCGCTTAACGATTTTCGCGCCTATTTTATGGGAGGCTTTGAAGATGAAGCCTTGAACCGATTGCTATACCTAGACACGACACAGGAAGGTGCGATCGCAGTGATTCCACTAGTCGATTTACAAGATGAAGAATTAAGTGCCCGAGGTCAAGAAGCAAGGGGCGCAAAACCAAGGCAGTCTATCCCTCCTGAAAAGGATGAGGAGAATGCCCCTGCGGATAAGACCCAAAATGATGAGGATACAGTTCCATTGCTTGGATCGGCTCTGACTGCTCTCCCATCAAACACAAAAACAGATTATCCTTACATCCCCGATGGTGAGCTTTTGGGCTATTTCCATCAGGCTACACAGATTGTTGGCGGCCAAAGTTCCAGTGGTAAAAGTTCGAGTGTTAAAAGTCAGTGGTTAACAGTCGGCGATCGAGATGCTCAGATAGAAAGCGATCGCAAGCACGACCGAGTCACTGAAGCCAGTTCCAGAACCGATAAGTATAATTTCCCCTTTTGTACGAAGGTAGGAATGGAGACAGAACCAATTCACTGGGGGGATGAGTTGGAAGATTTAGAAAGCACGATCTTACGGCGACGTTCGACGAGAGAATATAGTGGAACCGCTTTAGAACTAGCAGAGCTAAAGGCAGTCTTGGATTTTACCTATCAGCCCCAACACTATGCCGATCAGGGGCTGTACGATCCATTAGAAAACAATTCTACCTATTTCGATCTCAGCTTAATTGAGACATTTATCGCAGTTTCCTCTGTGACTGGTCTAGAAGAGGGTTGCTACTATTACGCGCCCAATTCACAGGAATTGCGTCAAATCCGCTTTAAAAATTTTCGCCGCGAACTGCACTATCTTTGCTTAGGGCAAGATTTAGGGCGAACTGCTGGAGCAGTTTTATTTCATACCGCAGATTTAAAGCAAGCTGTGAAGAAGTATGGCGATCGCGTCTATCGCTATTTACATATGGATGCCGGCCATTTAGGGCAGCGCCTTAACTTAGCGGCAATTCATCTCGGTCTTGGCGTCAGTGGCATTGGTGGCTTTTTCGATAATCAAGTCAATGAAGTATTAGGTATTCCCAGTGATGAGGCAGTTCTCTATATCACAACGTTGGGTAGACCGAGGTAATCGGATCAATTGAGGATAGACTGCAATGCCTCAGCAACTTCTATCGCAGTTTGGTAGCGATCGCTGGGTGCAGGTGCACTTAGCTTCACAACGATCTTTGTCAGCACAGCAGGAATTTGAGCGATGCGATCGCAATAAAAGCGCATTCCTATGCCTCGATCTTCCAAATAAGCAGCGGGATCGTCACCTGTGAGTAAGTAGATTAAGGTTGGTGCGATCGCATAGAGATCGGATTGAATCACCGCATGGCCTTTTGCCTGTTCGATTGGGCAGTAACTAGGCGCACCAATACGCGTACTCGACGGCGTACCTATTTCTTTGACTGCACCAAAGTCAATCAAGATCAACGCCCGATCTGTATGCCGAATCAGTAGGTTTGCGGGTTTAACATCGCGATGAATTATAGGGGGAGCTTGGGTATGGAGGTAGTTGAGAATTTCGCATAGCTGCACCATCCAAGCGATCGCCTGCTTAATTGGAACGACACCTTTCTCTCTTACCCATTTCTCTAGGTCCTGTCCGTAGATCATTTCCATTACCAGATAGGGATGGCGATCGTGGACAAAGTACTTGTCAAATCTAGGAATTCCAGAATGTTTGAGAAGGCGGATAGCTCGGGCTTCACGCTCAAATAACTCCTTTGCTTTAGGGTTTTCTGCCATATCTGCATTCATTTCTTTGAGCACTTGGACTTGACCGCCCTGCCAAACTTGATAGGTCGTTCCCATGCCACCCTGTCCCAAGATGCGAATTACTTGGTAATCTTGGATTGTCTTGATTGCCTTTAAGGGAGCACCACAGTAACGACAAAACATACTTTCAGGCACATTTCCCATATGCGTGCAGTCAGGCAGCACCTTGATCAGAAGATTTGGTCCCACCGTCGATAGCTGAATCAGTGCTTCGCTAGGCAGGGTGATGTAGTGAACGGGCTGTCCTCGCATGAATGTATTATTAACACTCAAATTGGTCAGGTTCCATCCCTTGGCATTGCACCGCAGTTCCAAATGATAGCGAGATACCGCAGGATGAGAAATTACGACATGATTGTCAAGAGCCCGACCGATCTTGATTACAGGATTATGATGGAACGTCCATGTATGAATAATTTCGGGTTGATTTTGCGATCGCCACAGGTTCAGAGAAATCATGGGCTTATGGGTTCAACCTGGCAGTTAATAAGAATAGCAGTGATGTTATCGTGACCGTTAAGGTCGTTACCTAAAGTAATTAATTCTTTTACCCCTTCCTGGAGATCGGCATCGGGAGAAAGCAAGGGAAGCAAATGGGTTTGCCAGTTTTGCTCCACCACATCGTTATCACATAGCCCATCCGAACAAAGTAAAAACAACGTTGGTTCGCAAACCGAGAAAAATTGAATCGAAGGACTAAGGTGGAGATTAGCATTGGGCCCAATTGCCTGTGTCAACTGGTGGGCATCAAACCTTGCGATCGCGACCTCAGCATCAACCCCTTGATCGATCAAACGATTTGCCACTTCATGATCGCGGGTGATTTGTTCTAGTTTTGCTTCTGATGCTGATTTCGGGTCATCTTTTTCTATAAAACTATGGGTAATCTTGTAAATTCGACTGTCCCCCACATGAGCGATCGCTACTTCTGTATTATGAAGTGCCAAGATTGCCAGCGTTGTTCCCATTCTTCCCAGTTCGCTACGTAATTCTTGCTCGTTGCGATCGTAAATTTCTTGATTGGTAACAAGAATAATATCTCTTAACTTTTGCTCACCAGGTAGTTTATCTGACCAAAAGGGTTGAAACTGATTGGTAATACTGGCGATCGCCATTGCACTTGCCACCTCTCCACTATCATGACCACCCATACCATCACAGAGAACAAACAGCGATCGACAATTTTGGTTGATTTCTCGATCTTTGCCTGCTGAAGTCATAACCTGATGACAAATCATAAAGTCGTCTTCATTATGATCTCTCAGTTTACCCACATCAGTCATACCTGCGTACTTGAGCGATTTAAGACGCATGGTTGCGGGGGTAGAAGGCTGTCCAAGTGGGGTAATTAAAGTTGCTGATTGACTGTTATTCGATGGTGATAATTCCTCCTGTGCTGGAAGGATCTCCCGAGCGTTTGACCGATCTACCACCAAATCGGATGGTGTCTCACGAGTAACTTCTGGTGCGATTGCTTTTGGTGTAGATTCCAGTGAGAATTCTATTAGAGGTTCGGCAGTTCGAGCGGTTTGATGATTTTCAGCCTCAGCCAAATCTTTTTCGGCATCCATTGCAGAAGCTGACTCTAAGGCGATCGCTTCGAGAATGAGCTCATCTACCACATCTAAGGTGGTTGCATTAGCAGTTAAATCAAATTTAGGGGATTGGGGTGGTGCGATTGCAGATGCTATGGATATCTCTGCCTCTGTCTCTGTTGCAGGTGGCAGGGGATCGATGGCGATCGCTAGATTGACACCGCAGTTTTGACAAAACTTGTTACTAGCAGGATTTTCAAAGCCACATCTAGGACAGGTAATCATAGAGACTAGCGATAGATTTGTAGAGAGGATAGACTCGGTCAAAAATGCAGTCCCTACACTATATCAACTTGTTTAACAATCTGATGCACTCAACTCAAGGCGCATATTCCAAATCCTATGCCATTTCCTCAAGCTAGCAATCCTAAATTGCTTGTGATACCATTTTCAAAAAGTGACAACGCATCTTTTTGAAAAGACCGCACTCCGTGCGTAACACAAAACCCGATCTGTCGCAATTTCAAGTGAAATTGGTATGAGATTTGGATTTCGGTACTTCGACAGGCTCCCTTTGACTAGCTTAGGACAGCGCTGTACGCGCTCAGCCCGAAGTGCTAGACATTCTTAATCTTAAGACTGTGCAGATAATCATCAGGATGCTCTGGATCGAATTGCACCCCATCAAAAAAAGTTTCAATCCCGCGTGAGGTAGTTGCTGGAATTACCGTGTCTGGGACACCCAAAGACTTTGCTGCTTCGCGCCAGAGATCTTCGCGATTAACCGCATTCACAATTTCCTTCACCTCAAGCGTAGGTGGGAGCATTCCCCAACGAATGTTTTCAGTCAGAAACCAAAGATCGTGACTTTTAAATGGATAGGAGACAGAAATCCCCTCATTTGACCAAAATTTTATCGCCAAATTTGAATTGCGACCTGTACGACCATCTCCATAATCAAACTTGCCTTTGACCTTTTCTACAAAACTTTTGAGATTAACCTGTCTAGAAGCAATCTCTTTAAAGGGAGGGATTTTAAACTTGGGATAAATATGTGAAGCAATCAAATGGCACATTTCCTCATAGTTTTCTGGTCGATCGCACCACATTTGCGCCTCCATGATTGCTTTGAGTAAAGCTTGAGTGGCTTTAGGGTATCGATCGACCCATTCGGCACGCATGGCAAAAACAGACCCAGGATGATTTTCCCAAATTTCTCCTGTGGTAGTAGCCGTAAACCCTTGTTTGCTATTGACAATTTCAGTCTCCCAAGGATCGCTAATACAAACTAGATCGATTTTGTCTGAGTTGAGTTGCGATCGCATTTCGCTCAGTGGCAGCACGACCATTTCCATATGCCGATCGGGGTGAATACCTGATGCCGCTAACCAATAGCGTAGCCATAGTTCGTGACTGCTTTGCCTTGAAACAACAGCACATTTAAACGATTTACCCAAAGCTTTGGTGACATAGAGGATCGGCTGTAAAAACGAGCCATCCACCGTAATGCCAAATTTCTGAAGTTTTTGACTCAGTACAACACCTGTGCCCTGGGCATTCAGTCGCGAGAGCACATACATTGGTGTTTTAGGGTTGAATTTGGCGATCGCACCTTCATTCAACAGTTCGGGTAGGGGACTCAAAAATTGCCCCCCATCTAAGCCGTCTTTCGCCCCACCCATCTCAATGTTTTCGCACAACCTTTTGTAAGAAGACTGGTCGAGCAGGTCTACCTTACTCATGCCATACTTCGCGAAAAAGTATCGATGTTTAGCAACAATCAAGGGAGCCGATTCTATGGAGGCAATCAAGCCAAGTTTGGCTTGATTAGTTTCAGGAATATCTGTACTATTGACATCCGCTAGTTTTTGAAACTGTTCGGTTGATTTGAGATCGCCCGTACAGCTTGATAAAAACCAAGTTCCTGCCGCAGTTGCTCCACATCTTAAGAGAAATCTGCGCCTAGAGAGTCGCTTCACCACTCAAATTTATGCCCAAACTTAAGGGACTTGTTTGAGTCGGTAGCCCACGCCATGAATTGTTTCAATGAGATTGCGAGGTGCACCTACAGACTTGAGTTTATTCCGCAGACTCTTGATTGTGGCATTGATCGTATCTTCTCTAGGTGGATCTTCCAAAGACCAAACATGTTCGACAATCGTGATCCGTCTGACCACTTGCCGACCATTGTGCAACAGTAACTCTAAGATGTTGTACTCTTTTGGCGTTAAATGTAAGGATTGCCCTTCATAGGTAACTTCATGGACGCCAAGATCGACTTGCAAGTCACCCCACTGCAAAATTGTCGCCTCACCAATACTGGCGCGACGGGATAAAGCACGAATACGTGCCATCAATTCTGGTGGATCGATCGGTTTAACGACATAGTCATCAGCGCCCGCATCAAGACCTTTTACCTTATCAGAACTGGTGTCTAAAGCCGTAATCAATAAAATTGGTACGGTATTATTGTGCGATCGCAGGCGACGACACAGACCAATCCCATCGAGCTTAGGGAGCATAACGTCTAACAAAATCAGATTGTATTCGTTACTTTGAGATTTCTCCCAGCCCATTTCTCCGTCTTCGGCAATATCGACGATACAGTGATGACCTGTAAGAATCTCAGCCAATGTCTCAGCAAGGATGGCATCATCTTCTACAAGCAAAATTCTCATGATCTAGCAGGTTAAGTTGTTTGGATAATAAAAAATAATGTGCCAATTCAAGACATCTTCAGTATCAAACCTTTGAATTTTTGAAAGGCATTATTTTTGTTTGGATAAGAAAGAGATACTCCCCCTTCACAATTGCTTGGGGATTGTTTTTGCAAGATATTAAGCCTGCCATCCTCTTTACATCAATCAAATAATTAATGTAAAAGCAATAGTAACTTAAAGTATAGCCTAACTGATTAAGCTTTACGAAGTTACCATGATAAATAACTGAAAGTAGTTCGGGCGCCTTATATTTTAGGTGTCCATCTTGTCTACTGTGTATTTAAATAATAGGCAAAAGCAATGATTTCAGGGAGTTTGGACATTTAGTTGCTAGTACAATATTTTTTAAAATCAGTGTCAATCGCAACGCCCTTTGGCCCGATTTCCTGCATATTTTTGGCGATCTTTTGCAGTTCTGCTGCATTTTTTGACTCTACGGCTTTCACGAGTCCTCGCATATCCGTCACAAGACTGCTCATCAGTTCAGAATACTGCTTTTGAAAGGATTGCAGCTTTTCATCGCCAAATTTAATTCCATCCAACTCGCTCTTAAGCTTGTCAACCTGATCGGCAATTTGACTAAGATCTGAGGGGTTTTTAGGCGCACTCTTACCCGAAAAAATTGCCTGTCCCTTATTGGCAATTTCCGAAAACTTATTACACTGAGCGACCTTACTTTCGCCACAAGCAACGGTGAGAGTGCTTAGGGATGTAGCGACTAGGGCTAAAGATACAAATTTTTTAAGTGCAAGCATGGTTAGACCTCAAACTTTGGCAATGAAAGAATAGCATAGTACAACCAATTCAGAGTCTCTAGGTACTTCCCTCGAACATAGAACTTATCAAGCTCGTACAAACAGGCGATCGTTCGCTACTTTGAGATCGTCCCGAATTTGCAATGTATTGAGTCACTTCAGTTCGTAAGCAAAGCGATTTTTAAAGATTAATTAAGTTCTTACCTCGCTCTTAATTCTGAGAGAGACTCTTGGAGCTCAAAGTATTCTATGAAGCAAATCAGTTTTTGGCGCTGAAGGAACTAACTATCAGTACGATATTTTTTAAATTCAACATCGATCGCTTCTCTTTTGGACCCAATTTGCTGCATATGGTTCGCGATCTTTTATTTCCAAGCGATCGGCAATTCGACTAATGTCTGAGGGACTTTTAGTTGCACTATTACCCGTCAAAATTGCCTGCCCTTTATTGGCAATTTTAGTGAACTTATTGCATTGAGCTGCCTTGTTTTCAACCTGACTTTCTCCAAAAGCAACTGAGCTGATACTCAGGGATGTAGCGACTAGGGCTAAAAGCATAGAGGAGACTACAAATTAAAACTGACTTGATACATTTGAAATAATGCGCCTGTCTTTGTTGCTGTAACTTTGCCTCCAACCTCTTTGACAAGTTCTGTAAATTGCTGCAAGGGGGACAAGAATACTTCTGCGCCGAGGTACATTTCTAAAATCGCCCAATTCTCGGCGATTTCAGTGTCTGGATCGATCGCGTCAAATATCAAAATCCCGTCTGGCTTTAGCACGCGTTTTACCTCTCGCAAAACCAGTTTCCAATATTCGGGCGGATAGTAACAGCTAAATCCCGTGGCGATCGCGCGATCGAAGGTAGCATTTTCATACTGTAGCTGATGGGCTGCACCCGTTTGTACGCCTTTAAATAACTTGGAATTTAGCTGCGATCCCCGCGTATTTAGGGCATCTCGCGCTACAAAGCTAACTTCTTGTCCATAAAAATAAGTTTCCCAGTCGCGCCAACCGTAGATCAAAAAGCTCACACCACAGCCAATGTCTAGACATCGTTGATTTTTTTTAAACTGGGCTAATTCCCAAAAAGGAGAAGTAATCTTAGCCGCAAGCGCGTGACCGATCCATTCTCGAAATAGTGGCATTGCTTCGACTTCGGGGGGGAGATCGAAAGCATCTTGCCTAAATTCGCGATCGAATCTCTGTCTGACCGTTTCAATCTGGCTTGTCCAATCATGGGGCTGTGATGTTAGAACGCTATACATGGTCAGTTGATGGGCAATTGGCTTATTTAGTTGGCAGTTGAATTTTGCGTTTTTAGATAGTCAAATACTGATTTGTCACCAATATCATCTGGAAGGGGTTGAACCGTTTTGCGTAAGGCAAAGACAAAAAATAATCCCGACCAGGCGGCTAATAGAATCGACTCTACAGATTGTGGTAGCCCACCGACCAGATGACCTAAAAGCAACAATGGCACTAACAAAGTTAGAATTTTTGTCTCAAATCGATTAAAGCAAAAAGCTTCTTTAAAAAAGATGCCTGTTAAAGCGACAAAGGTAAAGCCTATACCTAAAAGCGTAATTGGTTGTTGATAGACGACTAGAGCGAGAGGCTCGGGGTTTTGGAATGCCAGTGCGATCGCTGCTACGCTTCCAATCGCTAAAAATATTTGTAAAGCTCTATGCAAAATCGCAAGGTAGATATGAATGGTGGCAAGCGCAATACCTAAGGCGATCGAGAAGCTGATATACAGCCAAGTCACTAAATTTAAAGCACTCAAATTTGAACTTCGATCGCTGCCTAATTGGGATAACGCCACAAAAGTAGCAATGCAAAAACTGATTGCTGCAACCATCAAAGCACTGCGATAAATTATGACCCCTTGGCGATCGCGATCAGTAATTGTAAATGTACCAAACTGCCCTTGATAAACTTCTGGATAAACTTTTGAGTCGATCGTTTGCATCTTTTTACATCTCGTGGATTTATAGGAAATTTATATGTTTCAAAACTTGGGTGAGGTTCTTAAATAAATGTTTTTGACAAAGTTTCTTGAAAGTAGCGTGTTTAAAATTTGAGAATTATTAAGAATTGACGATATTGAATCCAAGTAGCGCTTGCATACAAGCATATCCTAGATACCTTAAAGCTTGATGATAAGTACATATTTTAAGTTTTTTGCCAAACCAGCCCAAATCAAACAGATAATATTAATGATTGCTAAATTTGCAATATAGCTCTACAATCTTGCAGTCGAAATTGGACAATTATTTATCGCATACTCTATGCGGTATCGGCAATTAAGGAGAAGTTCTATGCGGACTATTTATTTAGCTGGGATTGTGATTGCTACCTCTGCTCTACTACATGGTTGTCCTAGTGGCGATCTTGATGTTGTAGAGTGTAACTTTTTAGATAAAAAAACGGGGCTTGCTACTACTAAAAAGTACAAAGCAGGTACGGACTGCGAAAACCTTAAAACTCTACTAGCCCAAGGTAAGCAACTTCCACCCGCGATCGGCGAGACTGCCCCCCCTGTTCAGCCAACCGCTGCAGCAACAAAGGCACCTGTATTTCAAACATCTTTTGTGACAGGTAAGAATACTGAACTCACTCCGACTACTGATAAGCAAAGCAGAGTAGATTTGTTAACTCAAATCATGAATAAGGCGGGCAATCAACGACAAGATCCATTCTTAGCGATCCCTGGGTTGATTCCGCTACCAGATGTTAAAGTCCTAACCGCTCCTAAACCTGTTGCTCCAATCAACCCTCAGATCAGGGTTGCTACGCCTAGACCTTTACCACCTCGCACAGAAGAGGCAGAGGCTGTGAATGTATCAGGTACGATCGAGATGGGCGGAACCCGCTTTGCAATTTTAACTTCCCCTGGCGATCCTACTTCTAGATATGTCAGAGTTGGACAGCGAATTGCTGGTGGTCTCGTTTTAGTGAAACGTATTGAGACATCTTATTCAACACCTGTTGTTGTACTTCAGCAAAATGGCGTCGAGGTGATGCGCCCTGTTGGAGCAGTATCGCAAGTGGTCTCTAACTCTAATACAAATCCTGTTGCTACCCCTGCCTCTGCAAATACTGGAGTTCCTTCACCTGGGGTGATTATGCCTCCTACACTTCGATAAGTCTTTCGTCAAGTTTCTTAAGGGTCTAGCTAAACCTAAAAAATAGTTCCAATTAGAAAGGATAGCAATTCATTGAATTGCTATCCTTTTTCTGCGATCGCGTCTTAAATCAACTAGTAATCAACAGGTAGCGATCGCTATTTCTTGGGAGCCATAAGCATGGTGATATTGCGTCCTTCTCGTTTTGGGGGCTGTTGAATCTCGGCGACACCCTGTAGATCGACTGCCATCCGATTTAGTAAATCTTCAGCCAGATCGGCGTGCTGGATTTCTCGCCCCCGAAACATGACTGTAGCCTTTACCTTGTCTCCATCCTTGAGAAATCGTTCGGCGTGGTTGATGCGTACTTGGTAATCATGGGGTTCAATTTTATACCGCATCTTCACTTCTTTGACATCAGCTGTATGTTGCTTTTTACGAGCTTCCCTAGCTTTTTTCTCTTGTTCAAACTTAAATTTGCCATAGTCCATGATTCGGCAAACGGGTGGATCTGCCTTATCACTAACGAGCACAAGATCCAGTTCTTTTTCTTCAGCTAGTTTGAGAGCTTCTCTGGGAGTCAATATGCCTAATTGACCTCCTTCAACATCGATCACTCGAATTTTGGGAAACCGAATACGTTCATTGATGGTTGGAAGGTCTCTGCTGGGCTTTTTATTCATGAAAAATTGAGTATATACTTCAGTGTGATTGATATTTACTTAGGGTTTACTTGATTACGAGGAATTTACAATAATTGAGGTATACCAGTATAAAACGTAGGTGCTATCGAACCTAATGTTACTGGATTTAAGGTTGAACTTAGTGCTGGTAAACCTCAAAGAGTTATGAGGTAAATGAAAGACAGACATTAAACACTTGACATAAGCGTTTAAATATAGTACGAAGAACAGCCTACTGTGTCAAGATTTGTCGTAAAACTTTGCGAACAACTTCTGAACTAACTTGGTCAGTCACCTTTACAGTACCGATCGCTGTCGGAAGAATAAATTGAATCTTTCCTGCTGACACTTTTTTATCTAATGATAGGGCTCCGATAATTTGCTCTAGGTCAATGTCTGTTGGTAAAGATTGCGGCAAATGAGCTTTTGCAATTAAAGATAACTGTTGCTCGTGTTCTGTTTGCGTCCAAAGACCTAGTTCTAAGGCGATCGCCCCAGCCGCCACCATGCCAATTCCCACTGCCTCCCCATGATTAAACGTACGATAGTTTGTGACCATTTCAACCGCATGACCAATTGTATGACCATAGTTTAAAATTGCCCTGAGATTACCCTCTTTTTCATCTTTTGATACAACTTCGGCTTTTGCCTTAGCACAGGCATACAAAATGGTATCTAACAGCTCGGGCTTGATATAGCGCAGTTGGTCGAGGCGAGGGCTAGCGAGCAGCTTTGCGAACAAGTCTCGATCCCAAATCACGCCATATTTAATCACCTCTGCCATCGCAGCACGCAGTTCACGGGCGGGCAAGGTTCGCAGTACAGTTGGATCGATCCACACTAGGCGTGGCTGGTAAAATGCCCCAATTAAATTTTTGCCTTGAGGATGGTTAATCCCTGTTTTCCCCCCTATCGCCGAGTCAACCATAGCTAGGAGCGTTGTAGGTACTTGGACAAGTTCGATCCCCCGCAACCATGTAGCAGCAGCATAACCCGCCATATCTCCGACTACACCCCCACCCAGAGCCACAATCAGCGACGATCGCTCCATGCGATGGGTAAGCGCCGCATCATAGATCGATTGCAAGGACTTGGCGGTTTTGTAACGTTCGCCCGCAGGCAAAATCACCTTAGCCACCGCAAACCCAGAATCTTGCAAAGAGGTTTGGACGGCATCCCCATAATGCTTAAAAATTACGGGATTGGAAACAATTAAGACTTTTTGACTTTTTTTGCCTAATCCTAAATCCCTGAGCTTTGTACCTAAATGCGGCAGACTATGGGAAGCGATCGCAATTTCATAGCTGCGCGATATGGTGGAATCGTTTTGTAAGATAACCGCGATCGATCTAGATTCACTGGTGTTAGGTAAAGTAGAAATCATGAGGTCAGGCATTATGTCAGTTATCATTTATCATTTGTACTTAGCAAACATTTAATCTCCCAATATAAATCGCAATGTTTGTTTTAAAGTTTTTTCAATAAAACCCTAGGGACGTAAAGAATTCTTAGTAGGGTGAAAGTCAATTTCCAAAACTCTTAAACTACACCATAAAACTACACAACTCAATAACCGCTGTTTGTAGGGTAGCCATTTCATCCATTCCACGTTTTAACCCAAATTCTAAGCGCAATAACGTGGCGAGAGCCTGCATTAGCTTTTGGCTAGTTAGCCTTAGTACCTCCTGCTTTAGGAAATAGACTCGTTTGGGGTTTCCTAGATCTGCAGCATCAGCGATCGCTTTGTCATCCCTTTCGCCAGACTCTTGCATGAGTTTTACCCACAACCAAGTACGAAATTGCCCTGTGAGTGTGGCGCAGATCCTCAGTCCAGCCTCATTATTGCGCAATAATTCAGCTAGTAGTGATAGAGACATACTGACATTTCCCAATCGAATAGCATTAGCAAGTTGTACGCTATTGTGGGCATTTTTAGGCACGAGAGCAGCTATCGCCTTAGCATCTAAGGGCTTAGTTTGTCCGTGATGCCATAGTTGCAGTTTTTGTAACTCCATGACTAGACGGCGCGAATCACTACCGATCGAGTCCACAAGTAGATCGATCCCGTCAGATGTTAGCTGTAGACCAATATCAGCAGCAAATGATTTTACTAACTGAGCGATCGACTCAGTCTTCCACACTGGAATTAATGAGAATTCCTGAATTGTCGCAAATTTTTGCAATAATTTAGTAGACTTCAATCTTCCATCCGGTTTGTTCGGTGCTGTAAACAGCAAATAAGACTCAGATGGTAAATGGGCTAAAGTTCTTTCTAATTCTGCTAAAACTATCTCTGAGCATTGCTGGGTAATTGATGTATCAGCTAGCCAAGTTAACCGATTTCCCATACCAAAGGGTGGGGTTGCTGCTTGATTTAAACCCTCTATGATTTGCCGATCGCTAACTGCGGTGGTTTTAACAAAGTTAAAATCTCGCCACATCAGATCGATCGAAGAATTTTGTAGCTTTTGGGTAGCTTGGATAATTTGGTACTCATCATCACCCCAGTAGAAATAGGTAGGCATTGTATGATTAGTAGCATATGTGGTGTGATACAGAGGTTCAATGATTATTAGAAGCCGATACAGTAGCTCTAGGGGGGAAACTATACCCCAGTCTGTAGCTAGACATGTGAACTGGTATTCTGTGTGGGGAAAAAGACTCTTTGATGTATGTTTTTCCTTTTCTGTTCTGATTATATTTTCTCCCGTCTACCTTATTCTTGGATCGCTCATTTTTCTTGACTCTCCAGGCCCTGTACTCTATGTACAGCAAAGAGTTGGTCTTCGTGGTCGATCTTTCAAATGCATCAAGTTTAGGACAATGGTGGTGGGGGCAGATCAAATGTTAACGGATGTACTTGATTCCTGTCCGATTAGTAGAGCCGAGTTTGAAGAGAGTTTTAAGTTAAAAGACGATCCAAGAATCACCGCCATTGGCAAATGGTTGAGGATGACTAGTCTTGATGAGTTTCCCCAGTTTTGGAATGTGCTAATGGGCGATATGAGTGTGGTTGGTCCAAGACCATTAGTTCAAGAAGAGCTATCTAAATATGGTAAGGCGATCGATCAGGTTTTAACAATTCGCCCCGGTATTACAGGAATGTGGCAGGTATCAGGACGTAATGATATTCCCTATCCTCTGCGCGTACAAATGGACGCCGCCTATGTGCGGCGTTGTAATTTCTTTCTCGATCTAAGAATTATGTTTAGAACGATTGGCATTGTGGTGTTCCCAAAGAATAATGGCGCTTATTAATTCTTAAGCCTCGCTACATCATCTCAATGGGTTGTTTATTTTGGCTCTAAGCTCAGTTTGAGTTCGGAGCCTTCATGATTTTTTGTGTTTCCTTAGCTCTAAAAGATGCTTACGATCGCGAAAATTTAACGCTACTAAACTTTAAGCCCGTTGCAAGGACGGTCAAAAACACCAACCCCAATATCCCTGCTAAAGGATTGCCATTAACTCCAGTAACCCACTCTGGGACAGTTTGGGTTGGTTTAAGCCAATGGGTTGTATTGACAATGTAATAGCCCCAAACTAAACCGCTATGTAAGCCGATCGCTAAGCCTAGGCTACCCCTGCACAAACGTCTTGCCAAAACTAAACAGATACCGAGTAACACCAAGCCTGGAAATTGTACCCAAGAAGCCAAAATGAACTCTAAAGGCTTGAGAAAATGCAAAACTGCATAGAGGATACTGCAAATCAAGAGCGATCGCTCTTTGCCATAATCCTGATTTAGCTCGGTAAGAAACCAGCCCCGAAATAATAATTCCTCAGCAAAACCCACGCCTAAGCCCGTTAGAAATCCTGCTAAAATTGCCCCCTGCCAATCGACATCCACTTGCCAGTTTTGCCATCCCAACCCCACCTGTACTTGCATAAGCGAGAATAAGATTGCAGCCCCTAGACCGATCCCGATCAGACAGGACTGACCACTGTTGGTATTAAATACCAGTCCATAGTGGGTATATGGTTTGTTTGTTTTGACAACGTTTCGCCCCCAGACCCCAATTAACCAGATAAATAGGCAGTACAGAAACACGACTAGATAGGTACTACTGCGATCGCCAAAAATTAAAAATATCGGTGCAGCGATCGGCAGCCATAAGGTTGCCAAGAGTAATAGGAATAGTAAGAGTCTAGCTGGAGCCGCGTAGGTAGATACTTTATTCGCAGCACTTTCAATGCTTTTGGGGATCTTCACGATTCTGGCTCAATCGTACTGATTAAGCCTTTGCTTTTGAGTCCTTCACAATAAAACTCTGCATGCTCTTGGACGCAAGTAATCACTAGAGCACAGCCGTTCGTATGAGCTTCCATCATAATATCTACTGCCTGGGGCTGAGAAAGATTAACCACCTGTACGAGAGTTTGTACGACATGTTCCATTGAATTGTAGTCGTCGTTATGTAACAAAACTCTGTATCGGGGCGCTATCTTGGGGGTTGTCACTCGACGTTCTATCGTTTCTGTAGACATAGCAATCTCCATCATTAACATGGTTTCTACAATCAAAATAAAGTCCTATTATCCATTTTGCAATTATCACCACAAGAATAATCCCTCTGACAACTGAGTCGAGGGATATATTCATTAAAACTTCAGACGGATAAACTGAATGCGTTTAACTGCAAAAGAAATACCTATAGGATTTTGGGTGTCTTTAAGTTACGCAATATCGCATATCCCATTATATAAATTTTTCTAAGGGCTGTCTCTGCTTTTCTATAGATTGCCGCGATCGCATACTGAATTTGGCAACAACGGGCACGATCGAGTAGCAGCTTTCACTGAATCAAAAAAGCGAATAAAAAAAGCTATATTCACAGTGCGATCGCACTTTCAAACCCCCAACCAAAGCTCAGATCCAGCTTGTTGATAAACTAGGAGACCGATCGGATTCGCTTCATGATGTCGATCTGCTTTCGGCATTTCTGGGGTCGCAACTTAGCTCATAAAGTCACAATACAATTTCTTCAGCGTAAAATCTAAACCACTTGCCTTCATGAGTATTAACGAAAGTCTATTCCCGCGAATCAATCCAGTCGATCCTCATCTTCAACGCCCTTTTTGGAGTGTGATTATTCCTGCTTACAATCGACCTGACTATCTAGCTGAATGTCTGGAAAGCGTACTTGCACAGGCACCTAGTCCTGAGGATATGCAGATTTTAGTAGTCGATGACTGTAGCCCCAAAGAGCTAGAAAAGACAGTACAAGAGATGGGTAAAGGTAGGGTAGAGTATTATCGCCATTTTCAAAATCGTGGAAATGCTCATACATTCAATACAGGGCTGCAAAAATCAACAGGGCATTGGATTCACGTTCTACATGACGATGACTGGGTACTGCCTAATTTTTATCAAAAATTTCAGCGATCGCTACTTTCTCAGCCTGAGACCGTAGGTGCTGTCTGCTGCCGATATGTAATTAGCGACTCAAATCGAAATTGGACTTGGCTTTCTGAATTGCATCGTTTAACATCTGGTATTCTCCAAGACTGGCTCTCGATTATCGCTGTAAATAATCCGTTGAACCCTCCTGCTGTTGCGATCAAACGCAGCGTTTACGAACATTTAGGCGGCTATCATTGCGGTTTTATGAATGGCAATGGCGAAGATTGGGAAATCTATAAACGGGTAGCGTCTTTTTATGATTGGTGGTATGAAACTGAGGTTCTTGCTTGCTATCGTCACCATGACAAGAGCATTACAAGACAAACAGTGGTAACTGGCAAGCGCACTTCTGACCTACGCATAGGTATCGATATCACAAATACCTATCTACCTGAGAATGTACGCGACGAACTCACCGCTCAAGCCAAGCGTAATTATGCGCTTATCGCTTTTGGCAGAGCTGTAGAACTCTTGAACGAAGGTATTCCAGAGGGAGCGATCGGGCAAATTCAAGAAGGATTAAAGTTATGTAGCGAACCAGCAGTTGTCAATGCTTTGTTCGTGCAAGTCCTTACAAAACCCACTGCTGGAACTTTGCGCCAAGCGATCGCTGAGATTTTATTGGAAATTGAGCCAGACTGGGTAGCCCTTTAAAATTTACGCGATCGGTCTGAGCCCAAGATTAAAGCTAACAGTTACACGATCTTCCTCGCTTAGGTTAGGGTCAACACCATGCAAGAGCCAACTTGGAAAAATAATCATTCTCCCTGCAATCGGCTTGTAAGTAACTTTTTGGAGCGTCCAAGGGGTCAACTCAGTTAATGGAGGCATGGTCAGATGGGCAATTTCTCTGGGATCTCGAAAAAACAACCCACCACAATTTTCTGCGGCTCGAACGTAGTAGGCTCCGCTTAGTAGGGAGTTAGGATGATTGTGAACGAAGTTAGAAGAGAACTGACGATTTACTAATGCCCAACAGTTATTCACCGTGACAGCGTACTTACTTAGATCCCACGCTAAACAATTGGCGACCTCTATAGCATTCGTCAGCACAATATCCATCAAAGGTTTAAATTGGAGATTTTGATGCAGATTGTCAACACTATGCCAGCCCAGTGAGTTAGACCAACTCACACCTTGAGCATCTCTTTGCTTTTCGGCATATATTGCTGCGAGAAGATCTTGATTAAGCTTTTCATGCGTATCTAGATCAAAATTCCAAACTGAAGTAGGAAACCAATCCGATCGATTACCAACCATACTTGCCAAATAGTTTTACCTATCCATACTATATGCAGTTCTGATACCTATTTGAAAAATTCCCACGATCGCTTGCGATAAATTTCAAAAAATAAGCCCCCTCTTAGAGGGGGCTTATTAAGCTGCTAAGTATATAGGTGTCTATCTACCCTAGCTTTATCAGACTAAACCTAGAACGAGAAAACAGTTCTTAGAGTACCGACAGTAACCGTGCTGTTTGAAGCATTGTTATTAGGGTTAAAGATAAACTGAACGTCTGGAGTGATTCTGATGTGATCTGAGATTGGGAAGTTGTAGAACAATTCCAAGTTGGTTTGGGTTGCATTGCCAACAGTACCTTCGATGAAAGGTTGACCGACAGCAATTCCAGCTAGAGCACCTTTCTTAAACAGGTCGGGGAAGGCGAAGCCTACTGACCAAGTTTGAGGGTTGAGGATAGTGTTGAGGGACTGAGCGTTAACAAGGGTACCGCCAGAAGTAGAAACCAAACTAGGGTTAGCAGTATTTAGTACACCACGACCGTCGATACTACCAAAGCCATAACGACCAAAGATGGCAGCATACTTAGAAAATGCCCACTCTACGTTCACACCACCAGTATTAAAGGTCATATTACCCGCAGAAGCATTGGTATATTGCAAGCGAATGGCAAATGGACCCTTTGTACCATCAGATGTTCTGGGAGCAAACTCAACTTCAGCTGTGGCTTGGTAAGGATCGCCAGTCAAACCACGATTAGAGAAGATACCCGTCGAACCAGGAATACCAGCAGTCGCAGCAGCACCAGCGTTAGCAATGTATAAAAGGCGTCCAGTAAATGCACTGTTGTTAGGGT
The DNA here is from genome assembly GCF_965232925.1 of Tumidithrix helvetica PCC 7403. Classification (NCBI taxonomy): domain Bacteria; kingdom Bacillati; phylum Cyanobacteriota; class Cyanophyceae; order Pseudanabaenales; family Pseudanabaenaceae; genus Tumidithrix; species Tumidithrix helvetica. The sequence goes on along the minus strand of NZ_CBDDRA010000003.1, from coordinate 11,755 downwards.
TCCAGCTTAAGAAAGCACCTTGTCCAGCAATTACAATGGTGTGGAGAGGGTTGTTGATAAAGAAGCTTGTATTGAAGTCTACGGCTTCGTTATTGGCGAAACTGTTGGTATCAATGTAGTCAAAGGCATTACCTTGAGCGATCAAGGTTAGTCTCAGATCGCGACTACCAAACTCATAGGTCAACTTATTAAGTGAGAAAGCACCACTCGAACCACCACCAAAGTCAAGCCCAGAGCCAGTGAAACCTACGTTTCCTGCGCCAAAAGCTGGAGCCGAAGCTAGTAACTGACCAAAGTTATTTACGGTTGGTCCTGTGGTTGCTTGCAAGCGTGTGATCAACAGGTCATCACCATTAAAGCTGGTGTTGAAGTTGAGACGAACCCGTGACAAGAAGGTAACGTTAGATTTACCGGGGTTTGTGCCCAATACAGATTCATTTAAGGCGTTTAGCCCTGGGCTAAACAAGGGGTCTGTACCTGAACCACCATTGATAGCCATCACCACCTGACCTTCAAGTTTGGTGGTTGTAGAGAACTGTTGAGCTTCTAACTTTGCAGTTTTGGCTTCAAGCGCATCTACACGACCTCTGAGGGTAGCAAGTTCAGCAGCAAACTCTTCTTGCAGTTTTTGTAGTGCGGCAAGGTCTTCTTTGCTAACCTTATCTGCCAAGCCAGCAGAGATAATTTCGTTGATTTTGTCTAAGCAAGCGTTCAAACCAGCAGCAAATTCGTAGCGACTGAGTGCCCGTTGACCGCGGTAGGTGCGATCGGGATAACCAGCGATACAACCATAGCGCTCAACTAAGGATTGGAGAGCTGTAAATGCCCAGTCTGTAGGACGGACATCGCTCAGCTGAGAAACAGAAGTAACATTTTGAGCCAAAGAATCATCAGTTTTTACGACTTGGCTAACTTTTACTTCTGTCGGTTGTGAAACTGACTGAACAGCTGGATTGCTAGAAATTTGACTAGTCTTTAGAGATGGTTGAGACTTAGTTTTGGTTTCATTGACAGCTGGAGCAGAAATTTTTTCGGCTTCTGACTTGGTTGCCTTGGAAGTTGTTAGTTCACCAGCAAGTGAAGGGCTAGCGATGACTGCGCTCGTAACACCGATAATGCCGATAACACCAGCTAAGTTCAAATAAGAATTTTTCATACATCCACTCCTCACGAGAGTAATCGTTCCTTTAGTGTTTACTTGTATACCACAAAACATATAACTCTTACCACCTGATTCAAAGATAATGTGGTTAAAATCACTCTATTGGTAGAGCTTTTCTAAGATTTACCGAGAAATACAGCTGAGTATGATTGATTAAGCATTGTGATTAGCGCTTGCAACCTACATTTATTTCGCACTCTTACTATATTATTCTAACCCACAAGCATAGAACTTCAACTACTATTCGTTGAATATTGTTATTTTTTCATACTTTCATGACTTAAGTTGCTTCCCTCTGCATCCCAATCAACAAGCTTCAGCCTTAAGCTAGAAGCCCGATCGCAATCCTAGGACTTACAATTCTATAACTTGGCTCTAGATCGAAATATCTACGCAAATGCCTACCAAAAATATTTGTATAAGTCCTCAATATCTATAAAAAATTATGACTTTGCCTAGTCTGAGCGATCTAGAAGAGCAACTTGACAGTAATAATTCGCGCGATCGCCTATTGGCGTTAGTCTCTTTACGGGATGTTCCTGCCGATCAAGCTGTTCCGCTGATTCTAAAAGTTATTGATGATGACAATCTTCAAATCCGTTCGATGGCAGTATTTGCGTTGGGCATAAAGCCAACAGAGGCTTGTCTACCAGCCTTAGTAAAAATCTTAGAGACCGAGACAGACTACGGCATTCGGGCTGCAGCAGCTGGAGCCTTGGGGTATTTGCGAGATCCAAGAGCCTTCGATCCATTGTTAAGGGCTTTTTACGAAGATGTGCAATGGCTAGTGCGCTTTAGTGTAGCGGTGTCTCTAGGTAATATTGGCGATCCGCGTGCCTACGACGCGCTCATACAGGCTTTAGGCAGCCCAGAAACTGTTTTGCACCAAGCCGCGATCTCAGCTTTAGGTGAAATTGGCGATCTACGTGGGGTGGATCGTATTCTTGACTTTGCTCAGTCTGATGATTGGTTAACCCGCCAACGTTTAGCAGAAGCTCTCGGTAATTTGCCCTGTGCTAAGAGTCTATCGGCGCTCAATTATATGGTCAAAGATTCTCATCCACAGGTGGCTGCTGCTGCTGAGTATTCCCGCGATCGCCTTCAGCAAAGACCGTTACAAGATCTGCAAGTGTAGCAAAGGCAATAACTTAATCGTCGCTGCAATGATACATCTCGTAAAGCCAGAGGGCGCAATGACAAGAGAATAAGCAGGCATCCTTGAAATTTCCATGTGTAAGTTCTGTCTGGTAAAGTGGATGTGACCGAGATTTCTTAAGGTTTTGCGCGAAAAATAGATGACCACTGATTTAGACAGCTTAAAAGCACAACTGCAATCCTTGTCTGAGAAAGCTACTCAGTCAGTAGCAGAAATTCAAACCCCCGAACAGCTAGAACAAGTAAGGATTGAGTATTTAGGCAAAAAAGGAATTTTGTCTCAGATGCTTGGGGCAATGGGTAAGCTTTCTGTAGAAGAACGTCCTCAAGTGGGCGCGATCGCCAATCAAATCAAGCAAGCTTTGCAAGAGCAACTCGATTGTCGTAAGCAAGCCCTTCAACAAGCCGCGATCGCCGCACAATTAGAGTCAGAAACCCTTGATGTTACGATGCCGGGGGTAATCCGCGCCCCTCAAGGCAGAATTCATCCACTCCAAGGCACGATCGATCGCATGCTCGATATCCTAGTGGGCTTAGGATTTACCGTAGCGCAAGGACCAGAAATCGAGACGGATTACTATAACTTTGAGGCACTGAACACACCTGCCGATCACCCAGCGCGAGATATGCAAGACACACTTTATCTCAATGATGGCAAACTCTTGCGTAGCCAGACTTCCACCGTCCAGATTCGCTATATGGAGGAGCACGACCCCCCCTTACGCATTGTTTGTCCCGGACGTGTCTATCGTAAAGATGATGTGGATGCCACCCACTCACCAATTTTTCATCAACTTGAATTATTGGCTGTCGAAGAAGGCTTAACCTTTGGCGATCTCAAAGGTACAGTAAAAACCTTTATCGAAGAATTATTGGGAGACTGTCCCGTGCGGTTTAGACCGAGCTACTTCCCATTTACCGAGCCATCCGCTGAGGTAGATGTGCAATGGAATGGGCGTTGGTTGGAACTAGGTGGCTGTGGCATGGTAGACCCCAATGTATTTAAAGCTGTAGGCTACGACCCTGAATCTGTCACGGGCTTTGCTTGGGGCTTTGGTGTCGATCGCGTGGCGATGGTTTTACATCAGATTGATGACATTCGTCGCTTATTTGCAAGCGATCTGCGTTTCTTGCGCCAATTTTAGCGATTTAGTTGGGGATTTTCAAAATGCAGGTTGCAACTAGTGGTTAGTAGATTGAGTAACGATAGAAATTCTAGGCTGCGATTATTCAGTCCACAGATAAAATATTAGAAAATGAATGGGCAGGGAGTAAATCACCATGCAAGAAGCAGTTCGAGTAGCCATATGTATACCAACCTACAATCAATCAGCCTATCTTGAGGCTTCAGTGCAAAGCGCCTGCTCTCAGACCTATTCAAACATTGAAGTATGGGTTGCTGATGATGCTAGTACAGATGAGACCCCTAGTGTCATGGCAAAGCTATGCGAGCAGTTCCAACAAATTAACTATTTTCGCCAAGAGAAAAACTTAGGAATTGCTGGCAACAACACTTGGTTATTAAATCAGCCAAACACTGAATTTATTGTCCGTTTAGATTCAGATGACATCCTCAAACCAGATTATGTAGAAAAGCTGCTACAGCTACTTGAGAAATACCCCGAAGCAGGTTACGCACATACAGCAATCCAAATTATTGATGAACTAGGCAAACCCCATGCCATCAAGCGCGTTTCCCGGAAGGCAACTTTTCAAAACTCAGAAGAGGCTCTACAGGCGTCCGTTTATGGGTATCGAGTTGCTGCAAACATTTGTATGTTTCGCAGCAAGGTTTTGCGAGAGCTTAAAGTCTATGAGAACCGTCCTGAATTTGTTGAGGACTATGACCTATCTATCCGAATCGCCGATGCTGGATATGGAAATGTCTATTCGGATGAGGTACTTGCTTACTATCGCGTCTGGTCAGATATAGGTAAAGTTCGTTCAAAGCGGAAGAACCTCCAACTTAGCGGATATATCCGCATTTTTGAAGAGAGTCTTTTACCTGCTTATGCGAAACGAAAGTGGGATACCCGGGTAATTACACGTCAACGCCAACAGTTCGCACTTACCCATGCAGCCTATTGCTTTTTGCCCATATTCAATGAAACTGAGAAAGCCGAACTGATCGCATTACTCAAAAGACTAGGAGATTCTCCTGCACTGAGGTTGCGACTTTTTCTACTCTCTCTTGGGCTGGCTCCATTCTTTGAGTGGCAACTGTCTGCTGTTGGCAACCTCAAAGATTTAGCCAAAACTATTTTGAGCGGTTTACGCAATCAAGGAATCAAAGGAGTATCGTAACTCCAAAATAATAATTTTCTAAAAATGGTGATGGTTTGATATTTACAGAAACACCACATGCTCATAACTGTCATTGTCCCTACCTATCGCCGCCCTAAGGATTTAGAACGATGCCTTAGCGCTTTATCACAGCAAACTCGGCAGGCAGATCGAGTGATTGCGATCGTGCGAGATACAGATATGGAAACGCAGGAGTTTCTAGCATCTTTTCAAACTGGAAATTTACCTTTGACTTTAGGCTATGTGCATGTGGCGGGTGTCGTAGCTGCAATGAATGTAGGGTTAGATTTAGTCACTCATCAAGCACCTGATAATAACGATATTGTTGCTTTTACCGATGATGATGCTGCCCCCCATTCAAATTGGCTAGAGCGGATAGAAGCACATTTTTTATCAGATCCACAAATTGGGGGAGTGGGTGGACGAGATTGGGTTTATTTTAACGAGCATCTAGAGTCAGGAGCAAGTGAGATTGTCGGAAAGGTGCAGTGGTTTGGTCGCGTCATTGGTAATCATCATATTGGTATAGGAAAACCCCGTGAAGTGGATGTGCTTAAAGGGGTAAACATGAGTTTTCGTTATCAAGCGATCGCAAACCTAAGATTCGATCGCCGCATGCGTGGAACGGGAGCGCAGGTTAATTTTGAGATCGCTTTTAGTCTTGCAATTAGGCAAGCAGGCTGGAAACTGATCTACGATCCAGCAGTCTCAGTCAATCACTATCCTGCTCAACGTTTTGATGAAGATAAACGCAGTAACTTTAACGAAACTACTCATACAAACATGGCTCATAATGAGACCTTAGGTTTGTTAAATTATTTGCCAATTCCCCAGAAAATTGTTTTCTTGTTTTGGGCGATTTTGATTGGAACGCGTAGCAACTTTGGTGTACTTCAGTGGTTACGCTTTTTACCCAAAGATGAAAATGCGGGCAAGAAACTAGTTGCATCTATTCTTGGTCGTTGGCAAGGATGGAAAACATGGCAACAACCTAGCGATTTGACGCATAACGATGATGGAGCACTCTCAATCTAGGTAATTTTTATGAACACTCCTGAGAAATCTATAGCCCTAAACAAGAGTGAGAATCCTTTATATTTTTTCCAACCAGCAGGGGCTTGGTTTCCACTGCTGTCTTACATCTTTCTTACCGCTGCACTCCTAGGAATGGGTGGGGTTGGAAGCAAGATCTTAAACGTTGTCTTTCCTATAGGCGCTGCTGCTATTGGCTGTCTGCTCTACTTTCGTTATCCGATTATTTACGTTAGCTTCACTTGGTGGCTATTTTTTTTAAGCCCATTGATCCGACGAATTGCAGATTTTCGCGGGGGGGCATTTGTCGATCCTAGTACGATTCTTTTAGCTCCTTACTTAGCCGTTTTATTTTGCTTACACACGCTGTATGAAAATCTTCCTAAAACCCATAAACAGGGAACGTTTCCCTTTATATTGGCTTTATGCGGCATACTATATGGCTATTTGGTTGGGTTGGCTAACGATAAACCTATTGCAGTTACGTTAATTTGTTTAAAGTGGGTAGCTCCAGTTCTTTTTGGTTATTACCTATTGATTAATTGGCGGAACTATCCAGCCTATCGTCAAACGATCCAACGGACATTTTTATGGGGAGTCTTAATCTCTGGCATCTATGGAGTGTATCAATTTCAAGTAGCACCAGATTGGGATCGCTTGTGGCTAGTTAGCACGAAAATGACCAGTGCAGGAAGTCCCGAACCGTTAGGTATTCGTGTCTGGAGCACGATGAACTCCCCAGGAACTTTTTCTCACATGATGATGGCTGGTCTGTTGATATTGTTCAGTTGCACCAGCTTTATGCGATTCCCTGCGGCTGGGTTTGGTTATCTTTCTTTTTTACTTACTTTAGTTCGTACGGGTTGGATCGGATGGATAATTTCTTTGGCTACTATGAGTACTTCTATGCAGCCAAAACTAAGAAATCGTTTGATTATCACAGTTCTTGTTTTGGCAATCTGTGTTGTTCCTCTAACGACGATAGAACCTTTCTCTAAAGTTATTAGCGATCGCGTTGGTACGCTGGCTGATATTAAAAATGATGGTAGTGCGATCGCCAGACAAGGACTCTATACTAGGAAAATAGACAGTGCCCTTGATAGTGTTTTGGGGGATGGTTTTGGCGGGGTAGGCTATGACAGTGCTTTGTTGAACTGTTTGTTTCAATTAGGCTGGATTGGCACGATTCCTTATCTTGGCGGTATGGTCATACTCATCCTTTCAATTCTAAAAATTTCCGTGATTCAATCGGACTCATTTGCGAATATTTCCCGTGCGATCGCCATCAGTTCTTTTATCTTTTTGACTGCTGGTTCGGCAATGATCGAGTTAGGTGGAATGATTCTTTGGGGGTTTATGTCTATTGCCATCATGGCGGATCGGTATCATCAACACCAAAACAAACTCAGTACTCAAGATCGAAGCAAACTACTTACAATCTCAACGAACTGATACCAATTTCTCTTGAATTTGCCACAGATCGGGTTTTGGGTTCCGCGCTCTGCGCGGTCTTTTCAAAAAGATGCGTTGCATCATTTTTTGAAAATGGTATGAGTTTTCGATCGTAAAAAAATTTTAGATGAGCAAGTACGATGTTAGGGATAGGAATCCTAAACGATCGCCCCTTCTACTCTTTTACATCGATCGCCCCGTGAAACATATTCATCCCACAGGAATATTGATAATGTCCCACAGTTTGAGGGGTGAATTCCACAGGTGTGGTCGCATTCAAGGCTAGATCTTGAGCAATGTGGAAGTCAGGAAATAAAACTTTATCCAGACAGCTACTAGGATCGCGGCGAACGAACTTTAATCGTACAGGTTGACCTCGTTTGACCGTCACCAACGAAGGGCTATAACCACCATCTACAGTAATGCTTACTTCTTGGATGCCATCACTGGTTTCTGCCTGTTGGGATTTTGGCTTACTGAAAAGAAACCACCATAACTGGGCGCTAATCAGGGCTAGACCACCTGCGGATAAACCAATTTTAAGGGCAAGGGGCTGTTCGATTTTTTGAAATTGGGGCAATCGCATCGCACGTTCTTCTGTCATTTCTACCGCCGATGCGCTGGGGGCAATCGTTCCCAAAAGCGGAAGGATAACGATTAGGTTGATAAGTTTGATTTTCAGCATGGCTGTACGTTCTCCAATGTTCATAATGAATGAATTCCTCATAGCCTTTACAAAGCTATTTAAGCCTGATGGGTTGGACGGAAACCTCTTAGGCGTAAGGCATTCGTGACAACAGAAACAGAACTAAATGCCATGGCTCCACCTGCAATAATGGGACTGAGCAACCAGCCAAAGAATGGGAATAGAATCCCAGCGGCAATGGGAATCCCTGCGATGTTATAGATAAAGGCAAAGAAGAGATTTTGCTGGATATTGCGAATCGTGGCGCGACTGAGTTGAATTGCCGTGACAATGCCTTGCAGATCGCCCGAAATGAGCGTGATATCACTGGCTGCGATCGCGATATCTGTGCCTGTCCCGATCGCTAAACCGACATTTGCCTGTGCTAAAGCAGGCGCGTCATTAATGCCATCACCCACCATCGCTACGATTTTTCCTTCGGCTTGTAACTCTTGAATTTTTGCCACCTTTTGGTCGGGTCGAACTTCAGCAAAAACACGCTTGATGCCAACTTCACGGGCGATCGCTTCAGCCGTTTGGGAATTATCACCCGTGAGCATTACGACTTCTATATTCATACGCTGTAATGCACTGACCGCAGCAGGGGATGAAACCTTGACGCGATCGGCAATACCGATTAAGCCTCTTGCAACATTGTCAACTGCAATTAATACTACGGTTTTACCACCCGTCTCCCAAGAATCCTGATATGGGTGCAATTCATGAGTGTCGATTTGCAACTCATGCATCCAACGTCGCGTTCCTACCTGCACGAGAGCATTCCCAACTTTCCCTTGCACGCCACTGCCTGCGATCGCGTTGAATTCAGTTACCTCAGGAATCTCCAGCCCTTGCTGCTTCACATATTCCACAACTGCCTCAGCTAGGGGATGTTCGGAATTACGCTCGATCGCTGCTACTAGTTTCAATAATTCAGTATCCTCTCGATCGAGGGCAAGGAAGTCAGTTACTGTCGGTTTACCTTCGGTAACAGTTCCCGTCTTATCCAACACAATCGTTTGGATTTTGTGAGCTAGTTCCAAACTACTCGCATCTTTGATCAGAATTCCATTCTCGGCACCCTTGCCCGTACCCACCATGATCGAAGTCGGAGCTGCCAAACCTAAAGCGCAAGGACAGGCAATAATTAGCACGCCCACAGCAGAAATTGTTGCTAGGGTGAGATTGCCCATGATGTTAAACCAGATCAGAAAGGTCGCGATCGCAATGGAAATCACCACAGGCACAAACCAACCCGTAACCCGATCGGCCAGTCGTTGAATCGGTGCTTTTGAACCTTGCGCTTGTTGCACGAGATCGACGATCTGCGATAGCAACGTATCTTTGCCGACATGGCTCGCTTTTATTTGTAAACTGCCCGTCTTATTCATAGTCGCACCAATGACGCGATCGCCGATTTTCTTCTCAATCGGAATACTTTCGCCCGTAACCATGGATTCGTCTACGGTGGAATTCCCTGCGATCGCTTCGCCATCCACAGGAATTTTCTCGCCCGGTCTCACAAGTACCACATCACCAACCTGCACATCCTCAATCGGAAGATCGAATTCTTTGCCATCTCGGAGGACTCGTGCCGTCTTAGCTTTTAATCCCATTAATTTGCGAATGGCATTGGAGGTTTCTCCCTTTGCCCGATTCTCAAATAGTTTGCCTAAAAGAATCAGCGTCATCACCACCACCGAGACCTCGTAGTAAACTTCAGGTTGTAATCCCTGAGCAGTGAAGAAGCTAGGGTTTAAGGTGACAGTGAGAGAATAGGAGAAAGCTGCGAGCGTTCCTAGTGCAATCAGGGTATCCATCGTGGCAGTGTGATTTTTGAATGCTTTCCAAGCTCCCGTATAAAAGGAACTGCCGCACCAAACCTGTACGGGTAACGCTAGACAGAGCTGGAACCAAGCGCTACTAACCCAAGTGGGAATCAAGGCAATATTCAATCCCGTCATCATGGGTAGCGAACCGATGACTAATATTGTCCCAACGACACCACCTAACCAAACTTTACGAGTCAAGCTCTGTGATTCTGCGAATCGTAGTTTTTTGTCTATGTCTTGAGAATCTTTCGATGCATCGGGTAAGATGGCTTCAAAGCCAATAGTAGAGATCGCAGTTTGAATCGAATTCGGGCTAGTTTTTCCAGCATCATATTCTACCGTCACCTGTTCGATCGCAAAATTGACATTGCTATTCGCAACACCTGGCAGGGAACGTGTGACCGATTCAATGCTACTGGCACAGGAGGCGCAGTGCATTCCTCGTAACTTCAAGGTAATCTTATCCATTTTTCTCCTTTCCCATTAACTTGTTTATATGCCGCGTTAGGATTCACAATTCCGTTTCGTGTTTCTTTAAAATCGGACAAATTTCTGTTGTAGAAGCTTTTTCGGATGGCGTCCAATCTTGGAGCAAGCGATCGATCTCACCCCGCAACGTCATCAATTCGGCAATGCGGCGATCGATTTCGTGAATCTGATGTTCTAATTGCTGCTTGATTTCAGTACATGGCGCTAGCCCGCGATCGTAAACTTCCAAGATCTCGGCAATTTCTTGCAAGCTCAAACCCAACTTCTGTAATCTCTTGATAAAGGCAACTCGGGCGATCGCATCGGGAGCAAACAAACGAAATCTCCCCTCAGTGCGTCCAGAAGACTTTAATAAACCAATTTCCTCGTAATAGCGAATTGTTTTAATTGGAACGTTGCTTTGCTCTGCGACTTGACCAATTTGGAGTAAAACTTGATTTTGAGATAGTGCAGCCACCATAGTTAGTTCTAAACCTCCTAAAAACTCAAGCAATTCGGTTGCGAATCAACTTACATTACTTATACACTCTCTAGCTAACTGGAGAGTCAAGAACTATTTTTCAGACCAGCATGAAATAAGCGTGAAATCTTTTCCAGAAAGGGCTTTAATCGCATTAAGTTTCCTTACAAGAATACCTTTTTCATCCTGGTTTCACTTTCTCGATCTAGTCTGAAAGTATGACATTTGGGAAAAAATCTATGAACTCTAAAAATTCTCAAGACTTTGCCAGAGGGAATCAGATGAGTCCTAAAAACCGCAAAGCATGGCTCTTTGGCATGGCAGGCATTCTCGTTGGTAGTGCAGCCGTAGGTGCTGTTACAAATGTCGTGCAGGCAGCACCAGCACAACGGGAACCGCTTTCCCAGACATGTACAACACCAAGTCCAAGAATGCCAAGTCAGATGATGCATGGGCAAGGCATGATGATGGGGATGATAGGCGAAACAACCGATCGCCATTTCATCGTAATGATGATTCCGCACCATGAGGGCGCTGTGCAGATGGCAGACCTAGCGCTAAAACTTTCTAAACGTCCTGAAATTCGTCAGTTAGCAGCAGCGATTAAGCGCGATCAAACCCGTGAAATCGCGCAAATGGGCTCGTGGTATAAACAGTGGTACAGCACAACGGTTCCTTCTTTAGGAACGACGAACCATCGGGGAAGGATGGGAATGAGAAACATGATGGCAGCCGATCTGAAATCTCTAGAAACTGCCCCTGATTTTGATAAAGCCTTTATCGAAGAGATGATTCCCCATCACAAAATGGCGCTCATGATGTCTAGTGCGATTGTTGACAGCGATCGCGCCGAAATGAGAAACCTCTCTCGTGCGATCGTGCAATCCCAGAGCGCAGAAATCGAACAGATGCGTCAGTGGTACCAAACTTGGTATAAATAGACATCTCATGTCACCCTATTCAGCAGATTTGCGCCATGCTTGACCAAGGCGATTTGCTTCGTCAAAGGTGGGATCGTTTTCAAAGCTACCTGCAACTTTTAACCACCAAGGTGTTTTTTCTGATACCAATTTAAATTATATTGGCAACAGATAGGGCTTCCAAAATGAAAGGATATCCAGTAATCGATGCTATAACTTGGGGAGTTAATTCTGCTAGAAGTTGGTCTACCTTTTCCCTAAGTT